>PMIL01000251.1 GCA_003157075.1 Bacteroidales bacterium
ATTTAATCCTTTTGATGTAACCCTTGGATTTTTAATGAATGCATAATAGGCACGGAAAATAAGAGCATATGCGTCAAGAAGGAATAGTTTTTTTGTTGTGTTAGTCATATCTCGAGTTTATTTTTTTTGTCAGAAGATTGATGTTGTATACTTGTAGGGACGTTGCATGCAATGTCCCTACAGATATATCCTATCCGTTATCACTTGCAAACCATTCTGCAAACGAGGTTGCTGTTTCGTAGAGTTTGAGACTGTGCAAGTCAACTCCTGAAGGAAGATGTTTCTCAATCCTTCCTGCAAAATCGGCCACCAGGTTCTCACAGGTTGGCTGATAGGGAACAACGACAGTATTTCCAAATAGCTTCTTAAACATTTCTGTCTTCTCTTTGTCTTCGCTCTGGCTCACTACGACAGAATGATCAAATATGTCAACTATTTTGCTCTTAACAATGCTTTTCAGATCGCTAAAGTCCATAACCATGCCGTTTTTAGGATTTTCAGGATTCTCAGAAGGAATTCCTGAAATAGTAACAAAAAGACGATAGGAATGACCATGAACATTCCTGCAGGGACCATCATAGTTCCAGAGAACGTGTGCCATTTCAAAAGGAAATTCCTTTGTTACTCTTATTAAATGACTCATAAAATCGATGTTAAAATTAATGTACGTTTTTTATGATAATTCTCTGGTTCTTTTACCCCCTACCCTCCCGATAGCTATCGGGACTTCCCCCGAGGGGGAAGGAGCTCCAACTAAGCCTTTCCCCCATGGAGGAAATAAGAAAGAGGATCCTTCAGATAATAATATACAATATTAACCATTCTGACCGATAAAGGTTTAAAGATTGGACATGGTTTTAAGCTTTTCGGCTAATTTATAGCCTGATTAAGCCGGCGAAATCAATAATTCCTTAACTTTGCAATTTATACTTGTCTATAGAATAAGGGATAATGGATAATACTGAGATCAGGCTGACTTTTCCCTGGATGTTTAATGAAACATTAAGAAAGTTTGGTAATTGCAATGCCTATGCTTTTGTGGGGGAAGCGCCAAAGACCTATGAAACAGTAAGTAAGGAAATCCTGAGTGTAATTGCTTTCCTGGAAAAGAATGGGATCTGCCCCGGTGACAAAGTGGCTATTCTCAGCTTAAATATGCCAAACTGGGCCATTGCATACTTTTCAATTACTTTTATGGGTGCAGTGGTTGTGCCGGTTCTTCCAGATTTTTCCCCTACTGAGATTGCTAATATACTAGACCACTCCGGTTCTAAAGCGATATTTATCTCAAGCTCCCTGTTATCCCGTATTGAAGGATTTAAATCACAAGTTCTGAAAACGGCAATCCTTATAGAGGATTTTTCTTTTATCAAATCTGAAAAGAGTTCTGTTAAATTTGACACTTTTGCTCTTCCTGAGAAAAAGTATACTGTTGAAGAAGAAGATCTTGCCTCAATTATATATACTTCCGGCACTACAGGTCGTTCAAAGGGGGTCATGCTGACGCATAAAAACATCACTTTCAATGCTATGAAGGGGATGGTAATACAGCCAATAGATGAAACCGACAGGTTCTTATCCGTTTTACCACTGTCACATACTTATGAAAATACTTTAGGCCTGGTCCTTCCCCTCCTTGGAGGTTCATGTGTTTATTATCTGAGAAAACCTCCTACCCCAACTGTGCTCATACCTGCGATGGCTGAGGTTAAACCTACCATGATGCTGACAGTACCTCTCATTATGGAAAAAATATATTTTAATAAAATTTTGCCAACCTTCAGGGACAACATGATATTGAATGTGCTCTATAAAATACCCTTTATCAGAAAAATGTTTAATGCTGCGGCCGGCAGAAAATTGGTTACAACATTTGGAGGCAATCTCAAATTCTTTGGTATAGGCGGTGCTAAACTTAATAAAACTGTTGAGAGGTTTCTGCGTGAAGCTAAATTTCCATATGCTGTCGGTTATGGTCTGACTGAAACTGCCCCTCTTCTTGCCGGGGCAAATCCCCAGAAGTCAGTTTTTGAGTCAACAGGTCCCGCAATTGAAAACATAGAGCTGATGATCCATAATCCTGACAAATCAACAGGCGAGGGTGAAATCTGGGCAAAGGGACCTAATGTTATGAAAGGTTACTATAAAGAACCTGATATGACCAAAGAGGTTCTTACACCTGACGGTTGGTTTAAAACAGGAGATCTTGGAACATTTGACCGGAATAACAACCTATACATAAAAGGAAGATTAAAAAATATGATTGTTGGTGCCAGCGGAGAAAATATATACCCTGAAGAAATTGAATCAATTATAAATAATTTCAGGTTTGTAGTTGAATCGCTGGTTGTTCAGCAAAAAGGGAAACTTGTTGCATTGGTCCATATTAATATGGAGGAGCTTGAAAAAAAATATCAGCTGCTTAAACTGGATATGACGCGCCAGAAACAGGATATGACACGCCAGGTTGAGGTTAAAGTGGATGAAGTACTAAATGAATTGCAGCTTTATGTCAATTCTCAGGTTAATAAGTTCAGCCAGATACAGAAAGTTGTACTTCAGCCTGTTCCATTTCAGAAAACTGCAACACTGAAGATAAAGAGGTTTCTTTATACCTGATTTCTTTCCTGCTTCTCAGTCAAAGACACAAATTTCCTACTACTCATTTTACCCCCCTGCCCCTTAAAGGGGGGTTTGTACACAATATTTCATAGAATTATACCTCAGATGATTGTTCAAACTCGAAAAATATTACTGAATTAGCCCCCCTTTATGGGGGTTGGGGGGCAAAAGATCATCCTTTCACTGCTGCCTGATATCTTCTGCCAACTTCTTCCCAGTTGACAACATTCCAGAATGCATCAATATAATCGGGCCGTTTATTCTGATATTTTAGATAATAAGCATGTTCCCATACATCCAATGCTAAAAGAGGAGTGCCCTTGACAGGAGATGTATCCATCAGCATGTTGTCCTGGTTTGGCGAGCTTGCAACTGCTAAATTCTTGTCAGTGCCAAGGTACAACCATGCCCATCCGCTTCCAAACCTTGTTTTAGCTGCGGTGGTGAAAGTTTCCTTAAACTTGTCAAAGGAGCCAAAGGTCTTTGTGATAGCTGCTGAAAGCTCACCTGAGGGACCTGCTGATCCTGTTCCCAGGTTTTTCCAGAAAAATAAATGGTTGTAATAGCCTCCGCCATTGTTTCTGACAGCATCGGTCTGCTTCGACATGCCGGCAAAAATTTCACTTAGAGGTTTCCCTTCAAGAGGAGTGCCTTTAACGGCATTCATGAAATTCGTATAATAGGCACGATGGTGCTTATCATAATGAATCTCCATCGTCCTTGCATCAATGTGTGGTTCCAGGGCATTATATGCAAATGGCAGAGGAGGGAATTCAGCTGGTGGAACTCCTTCAAGGGATGAAGTCTTTACTGTTCCCTGTTCATTACCAAATACTTTTGGGCTGATGTAGGCAGCAGCCGTCATTAACCCCACTGCCTTAAAAAATTTTCTTCTTTCCATATTATGTTTTTATTCAATAACATTTTTTCTCATTCTTTGTTCAATAAATAACCAACAAAGTGCCGCCTTACCATATGATTTTAAACACTTTTAAACCGGGACAAAAAAAATTCTTACATTTATACAACTTATCTGAACCAGGCATATAAGAAAACAACATGAAAAAGCTTAGCACAATTGGCAGAATCCTGTTTGCGGTTCCTTTTGCTCTATTCGGGATTAATCATTTCCTAATGCTTAATTATTATCTTGGAATGCTTACATCATTTGTTCCACTGGGAGCATACACGATAATCCTGACAGGGATAATGTTGATAGCTGCCAGCATAAGTATAATTACGAAAATACTTGTGAAATTCTCTACCTTGTTGCTGGCAGGATTGCTTTTTATTTTTATTATTACGATTCACATCCCGCACCTGTTTACCGATGCAGATAAAACGATTACCATAATCGGACTTCTTAAAGACATTTCTCTTATGGGCGGTTCACTGATGATTGCCGGTATATATTCCGAGGAAGAAAATCAGAAAAAACAATAAAGTTGTCAAACCGAAAGTGAAGACAGGAATTAATTAACCTGAATGAAAAATATTATATCTTTATAGAACTAATACTGTTAAGTTTTACTATGAATTACCTTAAATTGTTCCCGGTATTATTTGTTTGGCTCACTGGTATTAATTCCTTCTGTCAAACCCCGTTGTTTGATAAGCAAATGCAGGTTAGTTTTGATGAAAAACAAGGCCAGTTCGCTGCCCTCGACACAAAACTTATCAACGAAAATGGTGATACGGTTCTGTTAAAGGACGTATTGGATAAACCAGCTATCCTGAATCTTGTGTACTATGAATGTGCAGGAACATGCAGTCCTCTGATGTTTGGGGTCTCTAAATTTATTGATCAGCTCGATCTTAAGCCCGGAAAGGACTATGAAGTGCTGACAATCAGCTTCGATCCCTCTGAAAGAATTGATTTGGGAATTAAGAAGAAAGCTGCCTATATCAGTACAATGCAGAACAAAGAAGCTGCTAAAGACTGGCACTTTTTTGTGGCTGACAGCACGAACATTGCCAAATTAACCAAATCAGTCGGGTTTAATTATGAGAAGATTAATAATCAGTATGTTCATCCTACGGGTCTGATTGCCCTTGGTTCTGATGGTAAGATAATCCGATACCTCAGAGGAATTGAGTTTCTGCCATTTGATATTAAAATCACTTTGGTCGAAGCTGCAAAGGGGAAAATCGGCCCAAGCATAAACCGATTGCTCGCAGTCTGTTATTCCTATGACACCAAAGGCAATCAGTTTGTTTTTAATGTCACCAGGGTATCAGCAATTATAATTTTCTTTTTCGTCTTTTTGTTATTTTTATACCTCTCTCTTTCTAGAATCAATCTAAAAACCAGGCTAAATAAATGAGTACTCAGAAAACTTTTGAGGAACCCAGTTATCTTGAATATAAAGGAAAATACAAAGGCATATTTTCCTGGATACTCTCGACTGATCATAAAAGAATTGCACTATTGTACCTCTTTTCTCTTATGACATTTTTTATCGTAGGAGCAACGCTCGGACTGTTGATGAAGTTAGAGCTTATAGCTCCGGGCAAAACTATTATAACCGCGCAGACATATAATGCATTTTTCACACTTCACGGCATTATAATGATTTTTGCGGTTGTTATTCCAGGCCTTCCTGCGGTATTTGGTAATTTCCTTCTGCCAATCATGATTGGAGCCAAAGATGTCGCTTTCCCAAGACTCAATCTTCTCTCATGGTATTTTTATGTCATCGGGGTTTCATTGGTTCTGATTTCTCAATTTACAGGACAGGGACCTCCGGACACCGGTTGGACATTTTATGCCCCATACAGTTTCAGAACAACTGGTAATATGCTGCCGGCAGTGTTTGGGGCATTCGTTCTTGGTTTTTCTTCAATACTTACCGGATTAAATTTTTTAGTGACAATCCACAGGATGAGGGCTCCTGGCATGACATGGATGAAGATGCCTCTGTTCCCCTGGACTTTGTATGCTACAGGTTGGGTTCAACTTCTGGCTACTCCTATAATTGGTATCACACTTCTAATGATAATTGCTGAGAGGACTTTACATATAGGATTTTTCGATCCGACACTCGGAGGTGATCCTATTCTCTACCAACATCTATTCTGGACATATAGCCATCCGGCAGTTTATATTATGATCCTGCCTGCCATGGGTGCAATCTCCGAAATCATCCCTGCTTTCTGTCATAAAACAATATTCGGGTATAAATTCATTGTTGCCTCAAGCATTGCCATTGCCTTCGTAGGCTATTTCATCTGGGGACATCACATGTTCACCTCAGGAATGAGCGGAACAGCACTCTATACATTTTCCCTGCTGACATTTATTGTGGCTATACCCAGTGCAGTAAAAGTGTTTAACTGGATATCCACCATGCACAAAGCTTCAATTGATCTGCAGACTCCTTTTTTCTGGGCTGTAGGCTTCCTGTTTGTATTTATGATCGGTGGTTTTTCGGGTCTGATTCTGGGGGCTCTTGCGGCCAATATTCATCTGCATAACACACATTTCGTTGTTGCACATTTTCACTTTATTGTTTTCGGAGGTACCGGGTATGCCTTCTTTGGGGCAATGCATTACTGGTATCCTAAAATAACAGGCAAAATGTATGATTCCCGGTGGGCCAATACAGGCTTGATTATCTTTTTTTTAGGGTTCATTACACTTTATGGCGAGATGTTTTTCCTTGGAATGAGAGGTATGCCAAGAAGGTATTATGACTATGATGAAATATTTCATACCGGGAATATATTTTCCTCCCTGGGAGCGATAGTTATGTATTTCGGACTGGCAGTAATTATAATTAACCTGATTGCGTCATTAAAGAACGGTATCAAAGCGCCTTCAGATCCGTGGGGCGGCAAAACGCTGGAATGGACCATTCCTTCTCCTCCTCCGGTTGAAAACTTTGATGAGATCCCTGTAATAACCAAAGGCCCTTATAATTATAAATGAACATGAATATGGTGACCCACCGAGACGATCTGGCATCTAAAACCGGAATGTGGCTTTTCCTGTTCACTGAATTGCTTTTGTTCGGTGGTCTGTTTATTGTTTACTCCGTATACAGATACAGAAATCCTATTGCTTTTCACCAGGCTGCACATGAATTGAGTGTCGTTATTGGCACAGCGAATACAATTATCCTGCTTATCAGTAGTACAACAATTGCCATGTCAATTACAGCCTTGCAAACAAAGAATAAGAAACTTTGTCTTCTGCTGATGGGTGTAACTATTCTTCTGGGACTGGCATTTCTGGTTAATAAATATTTTGAGTGGGGAGCCCATTTCAGGGAACATATCTATCCCGGATCTTCAGTCCTGGCTTTGCGCGGACATGGGGATGTCCTGTTCTATGGCCTGTATTTTTTTATGACCGGACTTCATGCACTTCATATAATAGTCGGACTTGTATTTATTCTGGTTATTGCTGTCTCAATTTTTAAAGACAGAATTAATTCTGAAAATTATGTACTGCTTGAAAACAGTGGTTTATACTGGCATCTGGTAGACCTGATCTGGATCTTTCTTTTTCCATTGTTTTATCTTATTACATAAAACTGATGAAGACTGACGAAAATGAAAAACATCATATAATTCCTTACAGGACATTTCTGTATGTATTAGCAATATTAATATTGCTTACTCTTACATCTGTAACTCTTACACAAATATCCCTCGGTGCCTTTACTGTTGCTGCCGCCCTTATTATAGCCGGAATTAAATCCACTTTTGTTCTGGCAATTTTTATGCATCTTAAATTTGAAAATAAAATGTTTTCAAGAGCAGTATGCGGTGTCATTTTGCTTTTAGCTGCTGTAATAACTATAACACTCCTTGACTACCTCAATAGATAATCTGTATGTATTCAACTACCGGACTCGAAGCTTCAAATTATGTATCAACGTACAATACAGCGTTTTACTTTATTGCCGGAGTATCACTATTGCTCCTGATCGGACTCACTGTTACGATGCTGTATTTCATCTTCAGATACAATAAGAAAAAGAATGCTGTTGCTACCCAGATTGAAGGAAATACTGCTCTGGAAGTAACATGGACGGTAATTCCGCTTATTCTTGCTATGGTAATGTTCGCTCTGGGATGGGCAGGCTGGAAACCTACAACCAAACCTCCAAAAGATGCAATGAATATTACTGTAGTTGCCAGGATGTGGAACTTTTTATTTCTCTATGAAAATGGGAAACAGAGTCCCGATCTTGTTGTGCCGAGGAATCAGGCCATTAAAATTAATCTCGTCTCCTTAGATGTCATCCATAGTCTTTTTATTCCTGATTTCAGGATAAAAGCCGATATCGTTCCGGGCAGGCAAAAATTTATGTGGTTTCTTCCTGGGCTGGAAGGTAAGTATAAAATTTTCTGTGCCGAATATTGCGGATTGCAACACTCTTACATGCATGCTAACGTTAATGTTATGACACCTGATAAGTTCAGGACATGGTATGCTGAAGCCGCCAAGCCTGTCGCTGTAACGGGAACCGGACCAGGTGCTATAGGAGAGGCTATCATGAGAGCTCAGGGTTGTTTCGCCTGCCATACTCCTGACGGGACAAAACTGATCGGTCCAAGTTATTTCAATCTCTGGGGCTCACAACAAGTGGTGCTAAGAGATGGCAAGGAAGTCACGGTAACTGTGGATCCGGAATACGTAAAAAGATCCATTCTTGAGCCTAATGCTGATATTACAAAGGGATTCCCTGCAAACCTGATGCAGAGTTACAGAAGCACCATAACCGATGATGATATCGCAAAAATAATTGAGTACCTTAAAACCCTAAATGATAAATAAGCCCGGATATAATCTTAAGGCATGGCTGGAATTCTCAAAGCTAAAAATTATGATCCCGGTAAGCCTGACCGGATTTACCGGTTATTTTGCATTCAATCCCCATTTTTCTTCAGGAGTTTTCATTCTTAGTTTCGGAGTCCTTATGATGGCAATCGCCGCCTCGGCTCTCAATCAGATCCAGGAGGTTGAACTGGATCAGAAGATGACCAGGACGTGCAAACGACCTCTCCCATCTGAAAGGATTACCATTAATCAGGCCCTGCTTTTCTTCCTTTTCAATCTTATTATTGGTGCCTCAGCAATTTATTATGCCGGTAACCTTAAAGCCTTAATTATCGGTTTCCTTACACTGATCTGGTATAACGGTGTTTATACTTATTCCAAAAGGATGACTGCGTTTGCGGTAGTTCCGGGTGCCTTGACAGGTGCACTGCCTCCTCTTATCGGATGGGTTGCAGCCGGGGGAGGCGTGTGGGAAAAACCAATCGTTTTTATTCAATTTCTGATCTTTATCGGGCAGATTCCGCATTTCTGGCTGTTAATCCTTAAGTATGGAGAGGAGTACAAGCATGCCGGGCTACCAAGTCTGACAGACATTTTTAACGGGATCCAGATTAAATGGTTAACTTTTAGCTGGGTAGCGGCATCCGTAGTTGCGGCTCTTTTCCTGTGTTATTTTGAAATCATTAAGAATCCGGTAATCATTGTGATTCTCATTGTAATTTCAGGATATATTATCTGGCAATTTCTTGATTTGCTCAAAAACCAGGCCGATAATATGAACTATAAAAGATATTCAATCTTTCTTGATTCATACTTTTTACTGGTATTACTTCTGCTTATTTCGGATAAGATCATAAGCTGAAACCGCCTACTTACTCTTGCCCCCTGACGGAATTGTATCTCTTGCCCCCTGCGTTTCCTTTTGCAGCTCTCTAACATATAAGACTAGCTTCCATCTGTCCTCAGGTCTTATCTGTGCACTGTGGGGCATCATAGAGCCAAATCCGAGGGTGATAGTATGATAAATCTGACCATCCTTGAGCCTGGCTGTAGGTCCTGCAGAAATATCACGGGGTTTTAACGGATACAAACCGCTGCTGAACAGCTGGCCATCGCCCTTTCCATGACTCCCATGGCAACCTATGCAAAAAGTAGTGAACATAAGTTTCCCTCTGGCCAGAACATCTTCAGTAGGCAAATAAGGGTTGACAAGCTCATTCCCTGCCTTAGCACGTGATACTGAATCAATTGTATATCTGAATGGGGTAAAGCCTATAGGCACTGTTCCACTTACCGGAACTCTCATTGTCATGCTGTCAGTAAAATTCGGGTTTTGAGAATAGGTATCATAAGCCCTTGAATATACCATATCAGGTATATAGTCATAACCCCTCATGCTCTTCTGTCTGTCACACGACAAAAGAAATGTACCGGCCAGCAGAAGAACGATTATCCTGTTTGATATTTGTCTTACAGTATGCATATTCAGCTATGATTATCTTTCATGATTCATAATTCAGACTTTCTTTAATAAATGGATCATTCTTTACTACCAGAGGTCTTGCCGAAAGGGATTTGAGTACAATGAACAAGAACAGACAGACATACATTATCGTCATGCAAATCTCAAATACACCTATTGTGGCTTTTTCACCCGCTCCTGCCGGCATTATCATCAGCCAGTAATCAAGCCAGTGTCCCACGAGCAGAATTGCTGCGATTAAAGCTACCCAGTTAAGATTTCGTTTTGAATTATAGGTAATAAGACCAAAGAATGGAACAAGAAAATTAACCCCAAGATTAATGAAGAAGATCACATTAAAGTGGTGAACCCTCGTTATATAATATGATGTTTCCTCAGGAAGGTGTCCGTACCATATAAGCTCATACTGCGCAAACCATTGATATGTCCAGAATATGCTGAAGGCAAACATGTAGATTGCCATATCATGTACATGGTCAATCCTTACAAACTTAAGGTAACCAAGCCGTTTGAGAAACCATATCATCAATGTAATGAATGCCAGAGATGTTACAAACATTCCGATTAATACATACCATCCGAAAAGAGTACTATACCAACGGGCATCAAGAGACATTATCCAGTCCCAGCTGCTTGCTGAAACTGTAATTGCATAAAAAGCAAGGAAAAGTCCGGCAAACATTCTTCCACGGTTATAATACTTAATATCTGATGATGTCATAAGTGAACTATAGTTCTGCCTCATCAGCCATGAAAAGGCAATCCAGCCTATAAAGTATAGCACGATCCGTGTAAAGAAAAATGGTATATTAAGCCAGCCTTTTTTCCCTTCTATAACTGCATCCGCTAAAGTATTATCTGTCCAGATATATAAATGATGCATTCCAAAATAAATCAGAAGCATAAGAATAAATGCAACAGGAATGAATGTTGTCATTGCATCCGGTATTCTTTGAATTAACGTGTGCCAGCCCGAGAGAGCCAGCCGGTGAATTGCAAGGAAAAAACCTGCACCAAGGGAAAGCCCCAGAAAATATTGATTATTCAGTAAAACATTTGCCCAGATACGCGAGGCTCCAGGTTTTGCAATTAAAATAATTCCCAGGGAAATAAAAAAACAAGCCCCTAATACGATTAAAAGAATATTACGGTACCGGGTTTTAAAGTCAAATTGTTCATCCATGGTTGCTGCTTTCTTATTTTATTTCCACAGTTTGGATTCCTGATAAAATTGATTTAACTCGTTCCAGCGAAGCATCATTATCCGGAGTATCCACAAGTATTACAAATCTGTCATCGGTGATTCTCACGTCTAACGGGGTAAAAGTTATTTCCGGCTTCAATCTCGACCTTATAAGAAGTGCCGCTACCATTGACAATCCGGCAAAAAGAACAGTAACTTCAAAAGTAATCGGAACGAAAGTAGGTACGGAAAAGAATGGCTTCCCTCCAATTATCAGGGGATAACTCACAGTGAAAACCCATGCCTGAAAACCAAATGCCAGGACTGCTCCGAGTGCTCCGAAAATGAAACCAACTACAGGTATCCTGGTTCTCTTCATTGACAGTGCTTCATCAAGTCCATGCACCGGAAACGGCGACAGGACATCTTTTATAATTTCTTTGTTTTCACGTAGTTTCCTTACCGCCTGAAGCAAAGGAATTTCATCTTCAAAAGAAATTGTAATATAGCTTGTATCACTCATGGTGTGAATCTCCTTTAGGTTGATTTCTGCTTCCCGTTTTCAAAATTGATTTCACTTCAGCAATTGAAATAACAGGAAAGATCCTGATAAATAAAAGGAACGCTGTAAAGAAGATACCTAAGGTCCCTATTAACAATCCATACTCAACAATTGTAGGTTTATACATCGTCCAGCTTGATGTCAGAAAATCCCGGTGAAGAGAGGTTACGATAATCACAAACCTTTCAAACCACATTCCGATATTAATTACAATTGAAAGGAAGAAAGTAAATACCAAACTTGTCCGCAACTTCTTGAGCCAAAGAAGCTGTGAGGATAACACATTACAGGTGATCATTATCACATATGCCCACCAGTATGGGCCGGTAGCCCTGTTCATAAATGCATAATGTTCATATTCATTCCCTGAATACCACGACATGAACATCTCAGTCCCATATGCAAGTGCCACAATGGAACCTGTGGCAATCAGAATCTTATTCATGTTCTCAATGTGGCTTTTTGTAATAAAGTCCTCCAGGCCCATTGCTTTTCTTGCGATTATCAGAAGAGTCTGAACCATAGCAAATCCAGAGAATATTGCCCCTGCAACAAAATACGGTGGAAAAATTGTGGTATGCCACCCGGGAACAATTGATGAGGCGAAGTCCATACTTACGATGCTGTGTACTGATAATACGAGCGGCGTTGCAATGGCTGCCAGCATTATCGAAGATACTTCATGGCGGTGCCAGTCTCTGGCTGATCCTTTCCATCCGAAACTCAGAAAAGTGTAGATGGTTTTTTTCACACCTTTACCTATTTTATCCCGTAGTGTGCCAATATCCGGAATAAGCCCTACATACCAGAATACAAGCGAAATAGTAAAATAAGTTGATATGGCAAAAACGTCCCAGACCAATGGTGAATTAAAGTTGACCCACAGACCCCTGGTATTAGGATAAGGAAAGATGAAAAAAGTAAGAAGTGGACGGCCAAGGTGAATCAGAGGAAAAAGTGCTGCGCAGATCACTGCAAATATTGTCATAGCCTCTGCTGAACGGTTAATGCTGTTTCTCCATTTCTGCCTGAATAGAAGTAAAATCGCAGAAATGAATGTACCCGCATGACCGATACCTATCCACCAAACAAATGTGGTTATTTCAAAGGCCCAGCCAACTGTTCTGTTTTCTCCCCAGGTTCCGATTCCCTGCCAGACAGTCCAGAAAATCATGAATAAACCAAAAAACATAGCCATGGTGGCTAATGTCATCCCCATATACCAGTACTTACTGGCCTTATTCATCATCGGGTTAAGAATGTCGCTTGTAATACTCTTATAAGTATTGCTGCCTTCAATTAGAGGATCCCGTACAGGAGATTGAAACATATTAATAAGAATTACTACTTACAATATTTTGTTTTTTATTTTGGTCAGATAATTAACAGATGGCATTGTGAACAACTCTTCAAGAAGATTATATCGTCTGCCGCTGTTGATGAGTTTGACAAGCTCGCTCTCATGATCATTCATATCTCCGAAAACTATCGCTTGTGCAGGACAACTCTGTGAACATGCAGTTTGAATTTCATTCTCATAAAGTGCCCGGTTATCATATTTTGCCTTTAATTTGGCTGCCTGGATCCGCTGAATACAGAAGGAACATTTTTCAATAACTCCTTGTGCACGAACCGTAACATCAGGATTAAGTACCATTTTGCGCAGATCCCCGGTCATTCCTTCTTTGTCTCTCAGATTACCCGTTAGTGTCCCGGCTGCACTGTNNGAACCAGTTAAATCTACGGACCTTATATGGACAGTTATTATTGCAATACCTTGTACCGAAACAACGGTTATATATCATCTGATTTAATCCTTCGGAACTATGATTTGTAGCAGCAACAGGGCAAACATTCTCGCATGGTGCATTCTGACAATGCTGACACAATACGGGCTGGAAAACTACTTCAGGATTGTCTTCATCACCGGTAAAATATCTGTCAATTCGCATCCAGTGCATTTCATGTACCCTGTGTACTTCCTCTTTACCTACCACAGGCACGTTATTTTCTGCCTGACAGGCTATAACACAGGTTGCACATCCTGTACATCTGCTCAGATCGATTGCCATTCCCCAGTGATGATGAGGATATGTCCTCATCTTATACAAACTTTCGTTATGTTCAACATTGTATGCATGCAACTCATTACCGGCAGCAGGATTCTTTTTGAACTCATCCAATTCAGCTTCGCGTACCAAGGCTCTGCCTTCCATGCTATGATGAGTCTGTGTCTGTGCAAAAAGGTATATTTTAGCAGTCTTTTCAATGTGATCAAACTTGGTCCTATGAACAATATTTCCATTTTCGGATGTCAGTAATGGCCAGACATTTACCCCTACGCCATCACCTGCTTTGCCGCAATTTGTACGACCGTAACCCAGAGCAACACCTATAGTCCCATATGCCTGTCCGGGTTGAATATGCACAGGCAATTCAATCGTACCGAATCTTAAGACATCTCCGTCAGTCCAGTTGTTTTCTTTAGCCTGTGCAGGCGAGACAGACGCAAAATTGTCCCAGCAGATTTTCGTTACGGAATCAGGTAATTCCTGCAGCCACGGGTTATTGGATTGTCTTCCCTCTCCCAGAGCTACAGATTCATATAAAACAATTTCAGTAATATTCTTATCGCTATTCCCGGTGACATTTACAGCTGCAGGATAAAACGGAACAGAAACCTGTCCGCTTTCTTTTTCTGCAGCAGAAGCCGGTTCAAAGATGCCTTTCTGAATCATATGATCAAAGAAGGCTACAGGGTCATGGAACTCTGATTGGCGTTTCATCATGTTTTCAACCCAGTACGCACGCAGAAAATCGTAGGAAAGAAGAGTTGAACCTGACCATTTCAAAAGGGAATCAGTCATTTGCCTTGTATTAAATATCGGACTGATTGCCGGTTGCATCAAACTGAAATATTCTCTCTTAGCTTCAGCGTCATTCCAGCTTTCCAGGTAATGGTTGTCAGGACAGATATATTGCACCAGGCTGCTTGTTTCATCAGGAGAACCTGATAACCCTATTGTAAGTCCTACCTTTTTCAACCCTTCAACAAATGTTTCATTTTTATACAAGTTGTAAGCAGGATTTACATTCCAGATGAGGATTCCTTTCACCTTACCATTCTCCATTCTTCCGATAAGCTTGTCCATGTCGGAATCTATTCCTGCATGAGTTCTCAGATATGAATTAAACAAAATTGTCTGCCCGATATTTCCAAGAAGGCGGTTGATCTCGTTAACAAGCAATTGAACCTGTTTAATATTTGACCCCGATACAACGAGGGATTTACCTTTCGATAACAGTAGCTTTCCGGATATCTTACTTACATCCAAAACGGAAGCAGGAACATCAATATTCCTGTTTTCAACCGATTTGACAATCTCTTTATAAATATTAAGCAAAATGGCAGACTCCTGAGAGGGTTTTATCTGAATTCTTTTATCAGCGTTACTGCCTGTGAGGCTGAGATTAGATTCCAGCTGTATCAGCCAGTTCATATCATTCTCAGGAATCCTTCTGGAGCTAAATTGTCGTGTGTATTCAATAGGAGAAAGCCAGGTTCCGAGGAAATCAGCTCCGAAACTCAAAACCAGATCAGCTTTGTCAAATCGGTATTCTGGTATAACTTGTTTACCGAAGCTTATCTTATTGGCTTCCAGCATCGCAGAATAGGAGATCGCATCATATTGAACCCATTCTGAAGAGGGGAATTTTTTCAGAAAACCACTTATAATTGCTTCCGTGGCCGGACTGAAGATAGTAGGCGTGAGAAGAACTATTGTGCCTTTTTCTTCAGCTATTTTTTCAAGTTTTCCAGCTATATCAGTATCAATTGAATCCCAGGAAACTGGTTTCCCGTCAACCAAAGGGCCGGTGAAACGGTGACCATCATACAGATCAAGCACTGAAGCCTGTACCCTAGCACTCGTGCCTCCTCTTGTAATATGAGATTCCGGATTTCCTTCTATCTTAATCGGCCTGCCATCCCTTGTTTTGACAATTATGCTGCAATAGTCATTTCCATTAACATAACTTGATGCGTAATAGAGGGCTTCACCCGGTATCATTTCAGGAGGGGCAGTTACATATGGTACTGCTTTACTTATCTGCTGACGGCATGAAGCAAGAGCAGTTACTGCAAAACTGAAACCACACAATNNCACACAATTTCAGAAAGTCCCTTCTGGAAGCATGCAGCTCCATATTCTGATCACTCACCAGGTCGAGTAATGGGGTCCCATTCTCTGCCGTCGCTTTGATTAAGGCAACTTCATTCGACTTGTTTCTTGACTCAATATCTTTCCAATATTTTCTCATTCCTCAGGAATTCTATTGCTATTATTAGTAATGACATTTACCGCAATCCCTGCCGCCAATTCCGACAACCCTAATGCTGTCAACCTTCCCGGCCCGTAAAGAATCATAAAAAGTCGGATAGTATGCTTTGTAATATCCGTTTGAAATATTCACTTTCCTGGTTTTGTGACAATCAATACACCATCCCATAGACAGGTCAGCTACCTGGTAAAGCCTGTTCATTTCCTTTACATTTCCGTGGCAGGCTTCGCAATTAATCTGACCGGCACTCACATGTTGTTCATGGCTGAAAAAAACAAAATCAGGAAGTTTATATATTCTCACCCATTCAACAGCTTTCTTCTGTTCAAGGTGGGCTATTATTTTAGCTATCTCGGTAGCCCCTGACCGGGTTCCGTTTCTGACAAGGAAGTGGCAATTATAACAGATACTGCCGGCAGGTATTCCTGCTGTTTTGCTGGTTTTCGCAGTATAATGACAATAATTGCAATCTGTTTTGTTCTGTCCGGCATGTACATAATGCGAAAATTTTATCGGCTGAGCCGGAGCAAAACCTTTCGCCCTTCCTAATGCTATGGCATTAACGGCAAGGATCCACGTTATAAAAACTCCTGTAATGGTAAGAATGGCCCAGTTAATCCGTTGATTTTTAAATATCCTCTTGATTACAATATCAACAGCTGATATAAAGAATAATACGAAGGCAATAATGAGTAATAAAAGGTTAGTAATAACCGGCTTATTTTCTTTAAGTCCGATATTCACAAATTTATCCATATATGCCTTGATCAGAACAATATCTTCTGCCGTTAGCTGAAGTCCCTTATGAACCACTTTCATCTTGGCCCCTGCTGGCTTAAGCAGAACCCTGCTGAGAGCATAGGCGTTCTTTCCGAGATATTTTCTGGAAATTTCCAGTGCGTCCGGATTCCAGTTCAGGGTATCTGAAACCTGTGTATTATGACAAGATGCACAACTGATCGATTTATCCCCTAAATAGACCAGGCCGTAAAAGAGCCTTTCGCCACGAATAAGATCCTCAGCCGTGAAATCCGTCCGTTTGTATATAATTGAATCGGGCACCTGACGGTTTACTGTGTCTTTTGCCTGTAAATTCAGACTGTCTTTTTTCTGAATTTTTGTTGTGTCCCGGCCCTGAGCTTTGGTTGTGTCATTTCCCTGAGCTTTGGTTGTATTACTAACCTGAACTTTAGTAGTGTCTTTCTTCTGTTCTTTATTTATAGCTTTTGTCTGAACATTAGTTTTACCACCTACCTGCGGTGAATTTGAAAGACCCGGACTGACAGAAGAGAAAAGGAAAATAAAAGGAAATAAAAGTCTGATTATTCCTGCATGAAAATTCCTGTACATGGTAGCAAAATCTAGAGTATTTAATACTTAACTATCAGAATTAAATCAGCTGCTCCCTCCAAAATCCATCAAACTCAAAAATATAAAATTGATCGATATATTTTAATATCAGGCTTATTTTTATTCAGTTCTATAAAATAATTAGATAAAGATAGTTAAACACGCGATCATTCCTCTATACTTTCAAAAATTCCGGCGAAAGACCTGGTTTGAATACAAATCTTAACTCTCAGTTTCATTAATAACAACAAAATCATAGATAAAGTTTTTACTCATATAATTTCTCATATAATAAATAAAATGAATAGATGCAATTTTTAGATTTTGACTTTATATCTTTGCAAATAACCTGTAATATATTAAGTTCAAAAACGTTTAAATATTAAACTTAATCTGTTTCCCTATGAAAAAGATAATTCCTATTTTATTTATACTTGCTGTTTCCACAGGTTTTTTCACCGGATGTAAAAAAGACAAAGGAGAGCCACCCACCTTGCCACCTGCAGAATCTATGACAATTGATTTCAGCAACTTTGCCACTGCAAAAAAGTCACTGGAATTTGTGTCCGACGATAAAGGCAATGCAAACAGTAACTGGGCATTTGCTGCAACAGCCGCTGGTGTCTGGAAGATTATAATAAATTCAACACTTGCCATTCCTGTTCTTGCCTTTCAGACGGCAATCGGCAAAACACCTGCCTATGTTTCAACAAAAAACTGGGAATGGAGCTATACTGTCACTTATTTAAATGATGTCTATAAAGCAAGACTTACAGGACTGATCAGGACTAGTGATGTTCAGTGGAAAATGTATATTTCCAAAGACGGCACCAATAGTTTTACAGATTTTCTCTGGTTTGAAGGCACCTCCAAACTTGATGGAACCTTAGGATCATGGACCCTGTATCAAAGCCCGCTGGTTACTGATGCCCTGCTTCAGATTGACTGGACAAAAAGCGCCACTGGAATTGGAACTATAAAATATTCCTATGTCAAAAACGACACTTACAAAGGTGGATTTATTATATATGGCTTAACATCCAATGCTTTAAATGCCTATTATACAATTCATTACTTTAATAATGTGAAGTTTTCAGACATAAGTGTCGAATGGAATTCAACAACTCATGAAGGTCATGTAAAATCAGAAGATTATCTTGGAGATTCTAACTGGTACTGCTGGGATTCCAATAAGATAAATACTGTATGCCAGTAAATGATAAAGAAAGCCCGGCCCGACCGGGTTTTTTTATGCCTTCTATACGACATGGATTTATTATTTCTGCTAATAAAATTTTGATCTTTGAATAATTCTGTTTTACTTTGTAAGGCAAAGTACTTTTAACATACTCCTATGGAAAAGAAAATAGATTATTCTGATGACATAAAAACCATCAAAAAGATCATGGAAGAATCTTCCCGGTTTCTTTCTTTGAGCGGATTGTCAGGGATTTTTGCCGGGGTGACTGCTATCGCAGGCGCTTGTGTTGCTCAATATGGAATACTTAAAAGCAGGACTTTCTTTATCAATGATATGGTTTCAACACTTTCAGATAAAGAGTTCTCATCCGTGAAAATACAAATAGTGGCAGATGCACTTATTGTGCTCTCTATCGCACTTGCCGGATCATTTTACTTTTCTTTCAGGAAGGCCCGTGAAAGTGGTCAGAAGATATGGACCCCTGTATCAAAAAGACTTCTACTTAATCTTTTTATACCGCTTATAGCGGGATCCATTTTTATAATTGTTCTGTATTTTCAGAATCAGTGGCAACTCATTGTGCCTGCTATGCTTATTTTTTATGGCCTTGCTCTTATAAATGCCGGTAAATTTACCTATAGTGAAGTCTTTTATCTAGGGTTGGCTGAATTAATCACAGGATTCGCTTCCGCATTTTTTCCCACAATAACACTCCTTTTCTGGCTTATAGGTTTTGGAGCTCTTCATATCTGTTATGGACTGATCATGTATAGAAAATACAAATGATGAAAGAAGCAATTTCCAGATTAAACAAGTTATTTGAGAACAGGGTCAGGCTTGGAATTATGTCGGTTCTTATTGTAAATGAATCGTATGATTTTATCAGTCTCAAGGAAACACTGGGTGTAACAGACGGGAATCTCGCAAGTCATTTGAAAGCTCTGGAAGAAAACGCCCTCATCACAGTAAATAAACAGTTTATAGGAAGACGGCCAAATACCAGTTATTCAATAACAGAAACCGGCGCTTCGCTGTTCCGCGATCATATTAAGGCTCTTGAAGATATCATAAAGGCATAATATTTTTTTTGCATATTCACTTTGCCATTCAAAGTACTTTTAATTTAATAATTACTCCGATGAAAATTGAAATTAATGACAACAAAAAATTGCAGTATTCACTTACAATAAAAATAGTGGTGCTGGCTTTCTTAGGTTTTTTTCTGCTCATCCCGCTTGAAATGATAAAATCCATCATAAGGGAAAGACAAAAAAATGCAGAAGAGGTAAAAAAAGAAATAGCATTTCAATGGGCCGGGCAGCAGATCATATCCGGTCCTGTACTCAATATCCCTGTCCGGATATTCCCTTCAAAAAAGGAGATTGACCCATACGTATCTGTCTTTCACTTTATGCCGGAGTCTCTTTCCATAAAAGGAGATGTTCAAACCGAAAAGAGACACAGAAGTATATATCAGACAGTTGTTTATACTGCCGACCTGAATATTTCAGGATATTTTGTGATTCCTGAATTGATTGCAGACAGTAACAGTGAAGTTCTCTGGAAGGATGCCTATTTTACAATGGGGATCAGCGATAACCGTGGACTAAAAGGCACTATACAGTTAAAGACTGACACCGGAATCCTGGAGGCTATCCCGGGCCTGAAGGATGCCGATCTTTTCACTACCGGAATAAGTTTCCCGGCAAATCTCACTATAAGGGACAAAAAGTTTTCATTTTCTGAAAGCTTAAAACTTTCCGGGTCAGATGGATTGAGTTTTACACCAGTTGGGAAAACAACAGAGGTAGTCATCAATTCAAAATGGAAATCCCCTGGCTTCAGGGGAAACTTCCTTCCTGTTGAGAGATTGCTCAATGAATCAGGATTCAATGCTAAATGGCTTGTTACAAATCTCAACAGAAACTTCCCGCAGACATGGTCAGGTAAAGCATATAATACAGGGAATGATTCATTTGGCGTGGATTTCATTCTTCCGGTTGATCACTATCAGAAATCCCTCAGAAGTGCAAAATACGGGATCCTCTTTATCGCACTTACTTTTATGGCCTTGATTTTCTCAGAACTCGCAATTAAAGAGAAAATACATGTATTTCAGTACATTATGGTGGCATTAGGCCTGGTTCTCTTCTTTTCTCTTCTTACAGCATTGAGTGAATATATCGGTTTCAATTTTGCATATCTGACCGCTTCGTCATCAATAATCTTTCTGATCTCATTCTATCTGATGAAACTGCTTAAAAACCGGTTTACGGTTTACCTGATTTCAGGGTTACTTGTTTTGCTTTTTGCATTTATCTTCATTTTATTGACCCTGAATGATTTTGCTTATCTGGCAGGGAATATTGGTCTTTTTGTTTTGCTGGCATTAACAATGATGCTCTCAGTGAACCTTGATCTTTTTAAGCATCAGGCAGATCCAGATATCTCCTTGTAGAATTAATAAAAGACACCAAAACACTCAGATATAATTTTCGGGGCTGTTCGAAGTGATTAAATACCCCTGCTACTCCATGGAAAATAACACGGAGTGCCGGCCAGGGTTCAGTGATCCCTTCTGACAGCCCCTTCTTTTAACAGATGAAAATGGTTGTCTTCATTTTTTTTACTATTTTGCGCTCCTTAAATAATTATAAGAATAATGTCTACAGGCAAAAAAGCTATCCTCTTAATATTTGTGATCCTGCTTATTGATCAGGCCTTGAAGATCTGGATAAAGACTCATATGGTGATCGGGCAGGAAATTCACCTCTTTGGTAATTGGGGTATTCTCCACTTCATAGAGAATAACGGAATGGCATTCGGTATGGAAATGGGGGGGAAACCCGGCAAACTTGTTTTAAGCGTTTTCAGGGTTTTGGCTATTTTTGGAATTGGATGGTTCCTTTCTACTCTAATCAGCAAAAAAGCTAACCTAGGACTAATTCTTGCTGTGAGTGCTATTATGGCAGGTGCTATAGGAAATATTCTGGACAGTGCTTTTTACGGCATGATCTTCAGCGAGAGCTTTAATCAGCATGCAATATTATTCCCTCCGGGAGGTGGCTATTCTTCTTTTCTGCATGGGAGAGTGGTTGATATGTTCTACTTTCCTGTAATTGATACGCATTGGCCGTTATGGTCACCATACAGACCGGGGGAATCGCTTGTCTTTTTCAGGCCTGTCTTTAATGTTGCGGACTCTTCAATAACCTGTGGGGTTATAGCAATAGTACTATTTCAGAAAAGAATGTTTAGGAACTTCTCCTGACAGAATTTTTTTTATTATTTATGAAATTGTTCGTCAGGGCTGGCAACAGTTGCTTACGCAATTCAAAATAGTTTTCAGATTTTCATGCTTAAGATAATACCAGGTGTTTTTGCCTTCTCTCTTTGAAGCCAGGACACCTTTATCCTTCAGAATACCAAGATGATGTGAGGCTGTTGATTGTTCTATTCCTAGATGTTTATGAATTTCAGTTACAGTTCTTTTCTTCCCATCCTCAAGACATCCCACGATTGTAATACGTACAGGATGTGCTATTGCTTTTAGCATCCCAGCGGCTCTTTCTAAACTCTCGGGAGTAAGTTCTTTAAATTCCATACTTTAAATATTTCATGATGTAAATATATATAAATATGTCGATATGATAAAAGATGCCTGGCTGCAGAAGAAAATTTTTATAAAGAAATGAAGTATTAAACAAAAGAGAATCTTTGGCTTGCGATTTTATTATATTTGAAATAAATAAATATTTATGTCTGCTCTCACCGGTATAAAGAAACCAGTTGTAAATGAAATGGCTGAATTTGAAGCCTATTTCAGCAGAAAAATGCGCAGTAAGATCCCATTGCTCAATATAATCCTGAACTACATACTTCGTCGCAAAGGTAAGCAGATGAGACCATTGCTTGTTTTTCTGACGGCAAGACTTAATGGTGAAATTGTCGAATCGACCTATATTGCGGCAACATGTATTGAACTTCTCCATACTGCTTCACTTGTTCATGATGATGTAGTTGATGATGCGAATGAAAGGAGAGGTTCACTTTCAATAAATGCTTTGTGGAATTCAAAAATAGCTGTTCTTCTTGGTGATTACCTGCTTTCAACCGGGATGCATATCTGTGTTGAAAATTCCCGCTATGACATGCTCGAAATTATTTCCGAAGCTGTAAAATCAATGTCGGAAGGTGAACTTTTACAGCTTCAGAAAGCACGAAAACTAAACATAAAAGAAGAAGATTATTTTAAGATCATTATCAGCAAAACTGCTGCATTGCTTGCAGCTTGTACAGCTTGTGGCGCCAGATCGGTATCTGATGATGCAGAAACCATCCAGCTAATGAAGGAACTTGGTGAAAATATTGGAATTGCATTTCAGATCAGGGATGATATTCTTGATTATGAAGGAACAGGGATAACCGGTAAAATTGTTGGAAATGATATTAAAGAAAAAAAGATAACTCTTCCTCTTATATATGCCCTCGAAAATTCTGCAAATTCAACAAGGAGACATATCATAAATATAGTCAAGAGCAGGAAAAAAACAAAATCAGAAATATCTGAGGTTATAAGTTTTGTTACAGAGTACGGAGGACTGGATTATTCAGAACTTAAGATGAATCAATACCGCGACAAAGCCCTGGCTATCCTTGATTCATACGCTGATTCTGAGGTTAAAGAATCACTGCGGGAATTCGTACGATATACAACTTCCAGAAAAAAGTAATCTCACTCTGCTACCAGTGCTATTGGTGCAACTTTTCCAAGATCCTTTACATAATGACGTGATCCGAGCCAGAAAAGAACAGCTCCAATAAAAAGTATGAATGGCAGGATTGATAATGCTGTCTGAATGTTTGTAATATCATATATTTTACCCATAATAATAGGCGCAGTTGAAGCTCCTAAAAGATTCTGGACAACCACAGCAATTGCATATGATGTCGCTCTCAGACCGGGATGTATTACATCCTGTGTTACAGAGGCTGCTCCTGATACAAAGCTCATAATAAGAACTCCGAATATCAGAAAGGCCACATATTGTAATGTCTCTCTCAGAACTACTAGCGCCAGCAATAGGACAAGTGCTGTTAGAAATGTCGAAATAGCCGGGAAAAGAAGTCTGGCGTTATCCCTGGATTTTCTCCATCTGTCCGTTAAGAAACCGCCAAGGGGCGCTCCTATAAGAGCAAGCACCATAACCGAGCTTGCCATTCTGCCAGCTGATACCTGTGGAATGTTCCTCATTTTTTCAAAATAAGTCGGCAGCCAGGTCAGCATTGCTGTAGTTACAAATACTACAGCGGCAATACCGAAATATGTATAAAGCACAGACGGTTTTGAAAGAAACTCTTTTATCATATCTTTCTTTTCCATCTTAATTTTCTTGCTGTTCACATCAAAAAAAGAAAGATCAACTGTTTTATAATCTTTAACAAAGAGAAATAGAATTGCTATAATCATACCCGGTACAGCAACAATTCCAAAAGCATGCTTCCATCCGAATTTCACTGCAATTATTCCTCCCAGAAGTACCCCAATTGCCGATCCCAGCGGAATTGAAGCATTCCAGATTCCCATCATTCGCGCTCTTCTGTCAATGGGGTATAAGCCTGATATCATAGCACTGCCTCCCGGAGCATATCCTGCCTCTCCAACCCCAATTAATAAACGAGCCATGAACAACTGTACATAGTTTCCGGTAAGAGCACAGAGTGCTGTTGCTAAACTCCACATTATCGCCATCACTCCTATTGTTTTTGTCCTGCTCCATCGGTCCACCAGAATAGAAACAGGAAAAGTCAGAATTACAATTGCCCAGTAGACAGCTGACATAAGCAGACCACTCTGCATGTGTGAGATCCCATAGTCTCTCTCAATTGAGGAAAACATTGATGTAACAACTGTTCTGTCGATATAGTCAAACATATACAACAGGAAGAGCAACATAAATACATAATTGGAATAACCTTTAGAAAAAAGGTATCCGCTGCGATCATCCGGTTTTTTCATTCTGAGTATTAGTTGGTAAACCTTTATACCAAGTAAATAAAAATAAATGTCAGTTGGATTTTTTAATGTATTTTTAAGTCTTTATACTTAGAGCGAAGACCCCCTCCCGCTTTGCGGGATCCCCCTAAAGGGGGACTAATCCTGTAGTTTTTACCTGATTTTCTATAAAACCAGAGAATTAACCCCCCTTTAGGGGCTTTTCTTTATTCATATCTTTATTGGAAATAATCCTTTCGAGAATTTGTTCAGCCCTGGGAGATCCCTCATTTTTCCANNCTTTTTTTGTGGAAAAATTCGGGAGGACAAGGATTTTAAGGGAGGACATGGGGGAAGGAAGCAGCGACGATTCACCGGAATCTTGTTTTCTTATAAAAGACAATTGAATCGTCGCAGCTTCCTTCCCCCAATACACACAAGAAACATTGTCAATCCCGAAACTCATCCACCTTTGGGCATAACTCTAAAGCAATGGTTATGAGGTGGATGAGTTGAGGGATCTCCCAATCATTATATCGAAATTTAATTAACATATTCTTGTCCGTGATACCTAATCAAATAGTGCGAGGGTCTCTATTTCTAATAATATTTTGAGGCACTGCCGTTTTCTACCAATTAGTAATTGAGAAAAAATTGTGGTGTAAGATTAGCTTTAGGGGGGAAGGGGGGCAAGACTTTAGGCACTTTGAATTTTTTTTGCTAATTTTAAATGTTGAACCATAAAACTATCAGGAACTATGACAACTCTAAAGCAAATCAATGATTTTTTTGAGTCCCAACCTATTGCACTGGTAGGGGCATCGCGTAATCCTAAAAAGTTTGGTTATACTGCCTTTAAAGAGCTTAAAGAGAAGGGGATGAAAATTATTCCTGTCAACCCTCTCGCCGATGAAATAATGGGTGAAAAATCTTACCCCAATGTAAAAATGCTTCCTCCGGAAGTCCGGAGCATTATTGTATTCACCAAAAAAAATCAAACGGCATCTGTTATCCGCGATGCCAAAGAAAAAGGAATAAAACAGATCTGGATACAACAGATGGCCGATACTAAAGAAGCAATGGATGAACTTAAGGATACAGATATAAATATTATTACAGGGGAATGCATTCTTATGCATTATAAACCGCATAGCATCCATAAGTTTCATGCAAGTCTTAAAAAGTTTTTTGGCCGTTTCCCAAAATGACGACAGCAGATAACCATCCGTACAATCTGAAATTTGTAGTAAGGGATTATGAATGTGATCTTCAGGGTGTAGTGAATAATGCTAATTACCAGCATTATCTTGAACATGCAAGACATCAGTTCCTGATATCCAAAGACATAAGTTTCGTTCAGCTTCATGATGAGGGAATAGATCTTATTGTTACTAAAGTAGAAATTGAATATAAGTTCCCACTCAGGAGCCGCGATGAATTCGTTGTTACCGTAGAAATTCAGCGTGAAGGAAATGTAAGGATACTCTTTGTCCAGGATATTTTCAGGTTACCTGATTTAAAGCCTGTTGTAAAGGCAAAAGTAACAGGCGTAGCAACAAGGAAAGGTCGTCCGGTCCCTCCCGGCGATCTTATTACCAGGTTAGGTATCTGAGAAAGTTACCAATGGTTTCACTCGAGACTAAATGTCATACAGGGAAAAAATAATTACAAGGATTCACAAAGAATATTTAAATGAACAGAATATGAAATCAAGACAAATTGTTTTATTCTTTTTCAGCATAATGATGATTACGCTGGGTATCTCTGCTCCTTTTAAAGCCCAATCTATTGAGGGTGACTGGTATGGAAAAGCAAGCATCCAGGGAATGGATCTCAGACTTACAATTCATGTTAAAGCTGCAGATCAAGGATTCTCATCAACGTGGGATAGTCCTGATCAGGGGGCTTTTGATGTCGCTTCCACCCAGACAAATTTTAAATTTCCTGACTTTTCATTTTCATACGCTGGTGCCGGTTTTAAATATTCAGGGCTGGTAAATTCTTCCTATACAGAGATTGTCGGCGTCTTGTCACAGAATGGCCAAAAACTGGATATTGTCTTTGGCAGGAATCCCATCCCTGCTGCTTCTAACAGTCCCGAAGCCTTAAAACAAAAATATGATAAGCAGGAAGTATATATAACAATGAGGGATGGGGTAAGACTGTTTACATCAATATACACACCTAAGGATAGTTCCATAAAACATCCCATTCTTATTGACCGGACACCTTATGACATTGAGCCTGGTGGACCACATAATTTTAATTTCTTCATGCAGGTTTACAGCAGGTATACAGAGGATGGCTATATTATGGTCTTTCAGGATGTCAGGGGGAAATATATGAGCGAAGGGGAATTTGAAGATATACGTCCGATAATTCCTGAAAAAAAGAGCTCAAAGGATATTGATGAATCAACCGATACCTGGGATACTGTAGACTGGCTGATTAAAAACATAAAGAATAATAATGGCAACGTGGGAATTGCTGGGATCTCATATCCTGGCTTTTATTCAACTATGGGAATTATTAACGCTCATCCTGCTGTAAAAGCAGTATCTCCCCAGGCTCCGGTTACTGCCTGGTTTATGGGTGACGATTTTCATCATAATGGTGCTTTTTTCGTTCTTGATTGTTTCAGTTTTTATTACAGCAACGGACAAAAACACAAAGCCCCATCAAGAAACGGTTTCCCTTCATTCAAATGGCCTGTTCCTGATAGCTATGAGTTTTTTCTTTCGTTGGGTGCTGACAGAAATATTTCACCCAAATACCTGGGAGACAGCATAAAATTCTGGAATGATGCTTTTGCACATCCTGATTATGATGAGTTCTGGAAAGCAAGGGATCCACGACAATTCCTAAAACAAGTTACTCCTGCTGTGATGACAGTAGGCGGATGGTTCGATGCAGAAGATCTCTATGGCGCACTTCATGTTTATGAAGCAATTGAAAAACAAAACCCATCATCGGTAAAAAACTTCCTTGTGATGGGCCCCTGGTCGCATGGACAGTGGGCCGCTGGCAAGGGAACCAATCTTGGAAATATCTATTGGGGTATGGATGCTAACAAGAAATTTATGACCCAGGAAAAAAGCTTTTTTGACTTTTATCTCAAAGGAGGAGCAAATCCAAATATAGCAGAAGCCACAATTTTTGTTACCGGTTCAAATGAATGGAGGACATTTGATACCTGGCCTCCAAAAAATGTGGTTGAGAAATCTCTTTATTTTCAGCCTGACGGGGCTATCTCATTTACATCACCGAAAGTAAAAACCAGTTTTGATGAATATATTTCCGATCCTATGAAACCCGTTCCGTATACAGAAACAATTAGTACTCACAGAACAACAGAGTATATGACAGATGATCAGAGATTTGCATCCCACAGACCTGATGTTATGGTTTATAAGACTAATGTTCTGGAGGAGGATTTAACAATCACCGGACCTCTCACAGCTGATCTTTTCGTTTCCACCTCAGGAACGGATGCAGATTATATTGTAAAATTAATAGATGTCCTGCCTCCTGATACAAAAGCGGATCTGTCAACCGACATTAAAGTTCCGCTTGGGGATTACCAGATGCTCGTCAGGGGTGAAGTTTTCCGCGGTAAATACCGTAACAGTTTCGAAAAACCCCAGCCCTTTATCCCCGGAAAAGTTACAGAGGTAAAATATACCATGCCCGATGTGGCACACACTTTCAAAAAAGGACATCGTATTATGATTCAGGTACAGAATTCATGGTTTCCACTTGTTGACAGGAATCCCCAGAAATTTGTTGATATTTATACCTGCACTGAAAGCGATTTTCAAAAAGCAACACAGAGAATCTATCATGATGAGGCAAATTCATCATGTGTTAAAGTTAATATATTACAGAAATAATCCGGCATAAGGCCAAGCCTATTAATTAATTGATATTCTGACTATTATTGTCATTATTGTTACTATAACCCATAATGAGATCAGGTTTTATATTTAACATAGTTTCTCCTGAGTTGTTATTTTTTATACTGAAAGCGTATCTTGTTGTTTAATTATTGAATCAACCATGGCAAAAAGAAATCTGACCCGTAGACAGTTCGTGACTACTACCGTTGCAGTTGGAACAGGTTCGATCCTGCTGGGGAAAACTGCTCTGTCTTTTCCCATGAAATCAGGGGGAATGGCTGAAGATCCTTTCCGCATTATAACCCTGGGTAAAACCGGAATAAAATCGACCCTTCTGGGTATGGGCACCGGATTTAGCGGATATAACCGGTCATCAAATATTACCAGGGCAGGTGTTGCTGAAACACTTATACGCCAGGCTTACGAAAAAGGTATTCGCTTTTTTGATTGTGCTGACAGTTATGGCACACATCCATTTACTGCAGCAGCACTTAAAGGAATTCCCAGGGATTCTTATACTCTGGGCTCTAAGATGTGGGTCGGTCCGGGAGGTATTCCCGAATCTGAACGCCCTGATGCTGATGTGGTCATAGACCGGTTTCGAAAAGAATTGAAGACAGACTATCTTGATCTCATACAGATTCATTGTATGACAGATTCAAAATGGACTGACAAGCAGAAGAAACAGATGGATATTCTTGAAAACCTGAAGGTTAAACAAATTATAAGAGGCCATGGCGTATCGGTACATTCACTGGAAGCAATGGAAGCGTGTGTTGATAACCCCTGGGTGGATGTTGTCCATGTCAGGGTTAACCCATACGGAGATGCAATGGATAAAAGTGATCCGGCTAAGGTGATACCTGTTATTGAGAAGCTTCACAAAGCAGGTAAAGGTGTCATAGGCATGAAACTCATTGGAAACGGAAATTTCAAAAATGATTCGGAAAAAATAGACGCATCCCTTAAATATGTTTTAGGCCTGGGTACCATCAATATGATTATAATAGGTTTTGAATTACCGGAACAGATTGACAATTATATAGGAAGAATCAGGAAAGTGCAGTTATAGTGTATTCATCCTTATATTATACCTTATACAAAATGAAACTCAATAAATTCCTGATTATTTTACCATTAGCATGTATTGCAATGGGGTTTATCCAGAATAAAAGCTTCGATGTAATTATTACCCCAGGGACAAAAGTTGAAAAACTGGCTGACGGATTTCTTTTCACAGAAGGACCTGTCGCTGATGCTAAAGGAAATGTATACTTTACCGATCAGCCTAATGACAGGATAATGATATGGGAACTTTCCGGGAAGCTTACCACTTTTATGAAGCCAAGTGGCCGTTCAAAT
This sequence comes from Bacteroidales bacterium, assembly GCA_003157075.1. Taxonomy (GTDB): domain Bacteria; phylum Bacteroidota; class Bacteroidia; order Bacteroidales; family VadinHA17; genus LD21. Next base: position 29,784 of record PMIL01000251.1, read on the forward strand.
GGAATGGCATTCGATAAAGAGGGAAATTTATGGACCTGTGCGGATGAAAAAAACGAGCTGTGGTGCATTGCCCCTGATAAGAAAGTTACAATCATTCCTTCTAAATATCTTGGAAAGAACCTTAATGGCCCAAATGATCTGTGGATTGACCCCGACGGAGGAGTATATTTTACTGACCCTTATTATAAAAGAAGCTGGTGGGATCATAATACCATGCCACAGGACCTTCAGGCCGTTTATTATTTAAAGCCTGACCATAAAACAATTATTCGGGTTATTGATGATCTTATTCAGCCTAATGGCATTGTGGGAACACCTGACGGAAAAACAATTTTTATTGCAGATATAGCCGGTAATAAAACCTGGTCATATACAATCGGCAAAGATGGAACTCTTGCAAATAAAAAACTGTTTTGTGAATTGGGATCTGATGGTATGACTATCGATGTTCAGGGAAACCTCTATCTGACAGGTAAAGGAGTAAGTATCTATGACAAAAATGGTATTTTCATTGGAAATATATCCATTCCTGAAAGCTGGACCGCCAATGTTTGTTTTGGTGGAAATGATATGAAAAATTTATTTATTACCGCCAGCACTGGCCTTTACAAAATTAGAACAAATATAAAAGGAGCCTATTGATCCCCGGATTTAAGACTCTTGTCAAAACATTTATCATTTTAACATTTTCGTGCAATTTATTTTTTTATTATTGCATTCTGATTTAAAATTATCTTAACCTGATTTTTCGAATTTATGTCAAAGAAACTGGATTTTGCGGAAGGAACCCGCAGGGCTGATATTACGCCTGGTATTGAGGTGATGGTTGAATTAACTGAACATAAACGCACTGGCCGTCTTACAGAAGGAAAAGTGAAAGAAGTCCTGACATCATCACCAAATCATCCTCATGGAATTAAAGTCATGCTTGAGAATGGCCTTGTTGGAAGAATAAAGCAGATAATCTGAATCTTCTTACCTGGCAGCAATCAAAATTTTTATCTAAATTTATCCTCCTTGAAAACATTGTGGTTTTTAAGCATTTGTTATTTATATAAGTACCAACCAGAATAACATGAAATACGAGGACTTTCTTGTCAGCTCCTTAGGAAAAGGAGGAGTGGTTTCACCGCTAAGACATACGCGTCGTGCGGATAATCCTGTTTATAAATTCGTAGATGAAAATGAACGAATTATTTATGATGTTTCCCTCGAGAATTTTAAAAAATGCCATGAAACAGGGGACCTGCCTATCTCTTTTGAAAAGGCAGGACCACGGGAAAATATCTATTTTGAACCTGCTAAGACGAAAGTCGGAATTGTTACCTGCGGAGGATTATGCCCGGGATTGAATAATGTTATCCGTAGTCTCGTAAATGAGCTCTTTTACAGGTATGGCATTAGCCGTGTACTCGGCATTCAATATGGATATGAAGGTTTAATTTCATCTTATAATCATTCAGTTATTGAACTTACGCCACCAATGGTCAGTTCGATTCACCTGATTGGCGGAACATTTCTCGGTTCTTCAAGAGGAGACCAGGATGTAGCAAAAATGGTGGATACACTTGAAATCCTGAATATCAATGTTCTGTTCTGTATAGGAGGTGACGGAACACTTCGCGGAGCCCATGCCATACATAAAGAAATTGAAAAACGGAAATTAAAAATTTCAGTCGGCGGCATTCCCAAAACCATTGATAATGATATTGATCTGATTCAAAAATCTTTTGGTTTTGAGACAGCCTTTTCCATTGCTAACGATATAATCAGAAATGCGCATAACGAGGCATACGGAGCCTTCAACGGTATTGCACTCGTAAAACTTATGGGCCGTGATTCGGGCTTTATAGCAGCCAATGCGGCGCTTGCTATTCAGGAGGTAAATTTTGTACTTATCCCTGAATTTACTTTTGATCTTTATGGTCCACGCGGGTTTCTCCGTGTCCTTAAAAAGCGTCTGGAGGAAAGGCATCATGCGGTTATTGTAGTTGCTGAAGGTGCAGGTCAGGACTTTTTCGACTGTTCCGGCAGCAATAAAGACGTTTCAGGTAATGTTAAATACAATGACATTGGCATATACCTGAAAGATAAAATTTCAGAAGAGTTTAAAAATAAGGGCTTTACGCATTCAATTAAATACATAGATCCCAGCTATATTATAAGAAGTGCTCCTGCTAATGCCAACGACAGCAAATTCTGTAACCTTTTGGCTCAGAATGCAGTACATGCAGCTCTTGCAGGAAAAACCGATTTTGTTACTGGTTTCTGGAACAATCAGTTCACGCTTATGCCGATTGAAATGGTGGTAGCCAAACGTAAAAAAATAGATGTTGAAGGTGAATTATGGTGGAACGTTCTCGAGGCAACCGGACAACCAATCAGCATGAAAAATCCCTGATATGATAAAGAATATCCTTTTTGACCTTGGTAATGTGCTGATCAGTTTCAAACCTGCCGAATATTTTGAAAAGAATAAATATCCGGAGAATATCAAAAACACAATACTTTCAGATATTTTCGAAAGTAACGAGTGGCTTTTGCTTGATAATGGTGAAATAAGTACTTCCGACGCTATAGAAGCTATTTCTAGAAGATCATCCCTTAATAAGAATGAAATAGCCCATATTTTCAATTTGCGCACCGATCTGATGTTTCCCCTCGATACGAATGTCAGACTGCTACCTGAGTTAAAGAAACGTGGTTTCAGGCTATATTTTCTATCTAACTTCCCGAGTGATATTTTTGATGAGATCAGATCGGGATATTATTTTTTCAAATATTTTGACGGAGGTCTGATCTCAGCTGTTGCCAAATCTTCCAAACCTGATGTCGGAATATATAAAAGCATCATGGAGAAATATTCACTTATTGCAAATGAGTGTCTCTTCATTGATGATATTGAAAAAAATGTTAAGACAGCAGAATCTTTAGGTATGAAAGGGATTGCCACCAATGGGTCTCTGGAAATATCAAAAGAAATTGAAAAAGCTTTGGGAAATCCGTAAGCATCATAAACTCTCTTTGCCCAACGGGTACTCTCCGTTCAAAATTCACTTACTATCCCCGGAGTAAACAAAAATATTCAATTCTCACTGAGTTAAGAGTTCACTTTACTCTCCTTAAATGGTTAGTTATATGCTATTTATAATATTTTTATATCAATATGTTCCACGTGGAATCTGGAACTATTTTTTGAAATATCCGGATAAAATAGAGGATTTTGCTGTACCAACAAGATTTTCCAGTTCCTCAGAAGAAGCATCTTTGATTTTATCAACAGAATCAAAATGTTTGAGTAAGATCTCTTTTGTCTTTGGTCCTATTCCCCTTATCTGATCCAAGTCAGATTTTATCATATTGGAAGAACGTTTGTCCCTGTGAAAATTTATTCCGAATCTGTGAGCTTCATTTCTCAGTTGTTGAATAATCTTCAGACTTATTGAATTTTTATCAAGATAAATCGGTACACTGTCTCCCGGAAAATATATTTCTTCAAGTTTTTTCGCGATTCCGATCACAGTAACCTTTTCACGTAATCCTAATTTATCAATGCTTTTCATTGCTGAAGATAACTGCCCTTTTCCTCCATCTATTATAACCAGTTGAGGAAGCTTTTGATTTTCCTCAATCATCCTTTTGTAGCGTCTGTAAACTATCTCTTCCATTGAAGAGAAATCGTCCGGTCCCACAACTGTTTTAATATTAAAATGGCGATAATCACTTTTACTGGGACGGGCATTCCTGAATACGACACAGGCTGCTACCGGATTTGTGCCCATAATATTTGAGTTATCGAAACATTCTATATGTACAGGCAGATCAGGCATATGAAGATCATTCTTTAACTTTTCAAGGTTTTTACCTGTTCTTACCTGTGGCGAATGTTCCATCCGTTTCTTCTTTTGCTCCAGTTTATAATATATAGCATTCCTTTCGGCAAGCTCAAGAAGTTTCTGCTTTTCTCCTGCTTTTGGAACAGTATATTTAATTCTGTCAAGAAGAATATCCGGTCTGAATGGAAGAATTATTTCAGGTGAATCACTTAAAAGCCTCTGTCTTATTTCAGTAATAACAAATCCCAGTATAGATTCTTTATCTTCATCGGCACGTATCTTAAGCTCAACAGTAAGTGCCTGAGTAACTGCTCCCTGAACAACCTTGAGATAGTTAACATATACATTATCAGACTCTTGAGTCATTGCAAAAACATCCACATTTTTAATTGTGTTACTTACCACAGTTGACTTGCTCCTGAATTTGGAGAGAATCTCAATTTTATCCTTTACTGCCTGGGCCTCCTCAAAACGGAGTTCTTCAGAATACTTTGTCATTGTCTTCTTCAGGTGATCAATAACACCTGATATATTCCCTTTGAGGATATCCTTTATCTGGTTAATATTTTCAAAGTATTCATTATCTGATTGTTTACCAACACATGGAGCTTTACAGTTACCCAGATGATATTCCAGACAAACTTTGAATTTACCGGCCTCAATATTTGATTTAGTAAGGTTTAGATAACATGTTCTTAACTTAAAGATCTGACGGATAAAACTTATCAAAGTCTTAACCATTAGTGCAGATGTGTACGGTCCAAAATAAAGAGATCCGTCTTTTACCGGATTTCTTGTACTGAAGACCCGTGGAAAAGGTTCATTTTTTATACAGATCCATGGGAACGTTTTATCATCCTTTAATAAAATATTATATCTGGGTTGGTGTTTCTTGATAAGATTATTTTCAAGTAACAGAGCATCTGATTCATTATCGACTACTATGTGCCGTATATCTGTTGTTTTCTTCAGAAGAACTGTTGTCTTGCCTGATTGGTTTTTGGAGAAATATGATGTTACCCTTTTCTTAAGGTTTTTCGCCTTGCCGACATATATNNATAAATGTTTCACGTGGAACAGAAACAGTCCGGGTATAAGCTGAAGGACTACTCAACAAAAAGCGATACCGGTTCAAATTTCCTAACGTCAAATAATCCCCTGTCCCCTATTTTCAGATCAGGAATGACAAGCAGCGCCATAAACGACAGGGTCATGAATGGTGATTTCATTGTGCATCCAAGTGATTCTACCAGCTGGTTCAGATGCTCATAATCCTTAGCAATCTCATCACAGGAACGTGTGGTCATTATACCACCTATATTCAGCTGAACTGAATTTACGGTTCCGTCACTTGAGACTGCCAATCCCCCTTTCAAATTAATTATATCGTTTATGGCTGCTATAATGTCGGAATCATTTGTTCCAACAGCAATTATATTATGGCTGTCGTGAGCTATAGAACTGGCAAAAGCCCCCTTTTTTAATCTGAAACCAGTAATAAATCCGATTGCCGGAGGGGAATTTTTATATCTGTCTTTTACAACTATTTTGAGGGTGTCATTATGAATATCTGCCTCAATAATCTCCGCTTTTCCTGAGGAACGATGTAGCTCACCGGTCAGAAGCTCCCCTTCGACGGCAGCAATTACTCTTATATCCGAGAATTCATTTCGTACTTTTATATCCTTTTCTTCCAAAGGCTGACAATTGAATTTATTAACCGAACTCCCTATTTCGTATTCAAACAGGACCTTCCCTTCTGAAAACACTTTATTACCTTTTATCCAGGTCTCATGGACATTCATTTTCTCCAGGCTATCCACGAGAATAAAATCAGCACTGTCTCCTTTACGAAGCAATCCCATATTAAGTCCGTAATGTTCATTCGGGTTAATCGTGGCACTACGTATTACTTCAAACATATTATATCCTTCTTCAATAAGTTTCCCAATCAGCTTGTTAATATGTCTTTTCTTAAGAGTATCCGGGTGCAGATCGTCACTGCAAAGCATAACCATTTCAGGATAATCCTTATACAAATTCTTAAGGGAATCAAGATTCCTTGCAGCGCTGCCTTCTCTTATAAGGATTTTCATACCAAGGGAAATCTTTTCTTCAGCTTCTTTAATATTGCTGCATTCATGGTCCGTTGTTATACCTGCTGCCACATATTTTTTAAGAGCCTCTCCCGTTAATCCCGGAGCATGCCCATCCACAGGTTTATTAAATTTCTTTGCACACTCAATTTTTTCCATTACCTCTCTGTTTCCGAATATCACACCAGGGAAATTCATCATCTCAGATAAGTATTTTATATCATTTTTTAGTAAAAGCTTTTCTATTTCAATAACATTCAGGCTCGCTCCATTGGTTTCAAAACTTGTGGCGGGTACGCATGAGGGTGCGCCAAAGAAGAAATTGAGAGGAACTTTTTTTGCATCATCTATCATGAATTCCACACCTTCAATTCCCAGCACATTGGCAATTTCGTGCGGGTCTGACACAACTCCGCAAGTGCCGTGTTTTACCGCTGTAAGGGCGAAAGCACCCGGAGTGATCATTGAACTTTCAATGTGAATATGTGCATCAATAAGACCGGGAAGAATGAAAAATTCCGACGCAGAATCTACTCTCTCAATAGTTGTAATATGCCCTTCTTTAATTTCAATAACGGCCGGATAAATATCCCTGTTATGAATATCCACCAGTTGACCAGAAACTTTCATAAAATATCTTTTTATTTATTTAATAAATGTTCCACGTGGAACATTTATCTTCCCAGATACATTAAAAGTATATTAATATCTGAAGGTGAAACACCGCTAATCCGCCCAGCCTGTCCTATATTTTCAGGCTTAATTCTATTTAACTTCTGCCTTCCCTCAGTAGAGATAGAAACCAGCTCACTGAAATCCAAATCTAAAGGAATCTTAAGGCTATCCAATCGTTTAATCTTGTCTGCAACAATTTTTTCACGCTGGATATAACCCTCATACTTTATTTTAATCTCTGCTGATTCACTGATTTCCCTGAATCTTGGTGATTTAGCAGCTAAAAGATTCTTTCCTCCATTTATTTCATTTAACAGAGCTCGAATCTCAACCTGTGGTCTGGAAGCAATTGTAATAGCTTTAACTTTTTGATTTATTTTATTTGTACCCGCCTTTTCAAGAAATTGATTCACATCCTCCGGATTGACACTACTTACAGTCAGAAAATCTACAACCTCCTTTACCAATCTTTCCTTTTCTTCAAGATATTGAACTCTTTCCATTTTAGCTGTTCCAATTTCAAATGCTTTCCTTGTCAATCTTTCATCAGCATTGTCTTGTCTTAATAATATTCTGTATTCAGCCCTTGACGTAAACATTCTGTATGGCTCATCTACTCCTTTGGTAACAAGATCATCAATCAAAACTCCAATATATGATTCATCTCTTCCAAGTATAAAAGGGTCTTTGTTTCTAATTTTCATAACAGAATTAATCCCAGCCATAAATCCCTGCGCTGCGGCTTCTTCATATCCTGTTGTTCCGTTAATTTGTCCCGCAAAGAACAGATTCCTGATTTTCTTAGTTTCCAAAGAATGTTTCAACTGTGTGGGTTGAAAGAAATCATATTCTATGGCATAACCTGGCCTGAACATCTGGACGCATTCCAACCCTTTCACTTTCCTTAAAGCTTTTAACTGGATCCCGAGAGGTAGACTGCTTGAAAAACCATTTATATAATATTCAGTTGTATCCTCTCCTTCAGGCTCAATAAATAATTGATGAGAATCCCTTTCTTTAAAAGTAACAACTTTATCTTCAATACTTGGGCAGTATCTTGGTCCCCTGCCTTTAATTCTTCCTGTAAACAACGGACTAAATTCAAATCCCTTTCTCAGCTCTTCATGAACCTCTTCATTAGTATGAGTTATAAAACAACTCTTCTGTTTCAGTCTTAAAATATCCTCTTTAAGGTAAGAAAATGATTCTCCTTCTTCATCTCCTTTTTGCTCAGTCATTTTCCTGAAATCGATTGTTCTTCCGTCTATTCTGGCACTCGTTCCAGTTTTCATTCTCTCGACGGTAAAGCCTAACTCCTCGAGTTGTTCACTTAATCCAGTAGAATTCTGATCTCCCGACCTACCTCCCTTAATCTTTGAAAATCCTATATGCATTAACCCATTTAAAAATGTTCCATTAGTAAGGATAACAGCTTCAGAATAGAATCTAGTTCCAAAAGCTGTTTCTACTCCTGCAACCTTTCTATCCTCCAGAAGTAATGATGTCGCTTGTTCCTGCCAAATTGAAAGATTATCAGTTCTTTCCAGCACCTTTCTCCATTCCGCAGTGAACTTTTGCCTGTCACATTGTGCTCTCGGACTCCACATGGCAGGACCTTTTGATTTATTGAGCATCCTGAACTGAATCATACTTCTGTCAGTAACGATTCCACTCATTCCTCCCATCGCATCAATTTCCCTTACTATTTGCCCCTTTGCAATTCCTCCCATAGCAGGATTACATGACATCTGAGCCAGTTTAGTCATATCCATAGTTATAAGAAGAGTTTTTGCACCCATTACAGCTGCAGCATGTGCAGCTTCACAACCCGCGTGTCCTCCTCCGACAACAATTATATCGTATTTAAAATCCATCAATAAGTATTTAGCTTAGCGGACTTCATCCAATAATCTTCCAATTTCCTCATTTCACTTCTCTCCTCTTCAGATGAATCATTATAACCTAGCAGATGCAGTACACCATGAATTATAACTCTAAAAAGTTCATTTTTTAAACTAACATTATAGTTCAAGCTGTTTTCCTTAACTCTGTCCAGACTAACATAAACTTCCCCGTTTATTGAATTTCCGTTGTTATAATTAAAAGAAATAACATCAGTATTATAATCATGTTCAAGAAACTCTACATTTATTTCTCTCAAATTCTTATCATTTGTTATTATAAAGTTAAGGTCACCTGAAATTTTTTCTTCTTTCGCGATGACCTCCTGTATAATCTTCACGGTTTTTTTCCATCCCCTAAACCTGAAGTTAGTTTCGTCGTAATATATTCTGATGCTCAAGATGAAATGTTCTTAAATGTCATTGTAACCGAATTTCCCTTTTTATTGTATACGATTTTATCCGCCAGATGTGACATCAGATAAATCCCTCTTCCGTTCAGCTCTTCAATATTTTCGGGAGTCGTTGGATCAGGAACCTTATCGGGTCTGAAGCCCGGTCCTTCATCGGTAACTTTAATATTCAGTACATCACTCTCAAAAGAAATTTCGATATCTACATTTTTTTCCGGATTTGATTTATTACCGTGTAAAATTGCATTATTCACTGCTTCCATCGCAGATACCAGAATTTTACCATAGTTATCCTGTGAAATTCCGATTACTGATGTAGTCTCATCAATTGCATTTTCTACAATTCTTAAGTTCGCTACTTGAGATTCTATCCTGATCTTTTTATACATAACTCATTTAATACCACCCGTTATACTTTTTTTTTGATTATTTGTTTCAATAAAAGACTAATTTTTTAAAATCCATGCTTCAGGATCTAGTTTCTCTTTCTCTTCAAATATCATAAATTTCAGGATAGATTTGTTACCATTCTCCTTTTCACAAAATACATTCCCAATTTCCTGTTTAGTATCAACCTTATCTCCTGCTTTAACTTTCAAATCTACTATATTCTGATAAACCGAAAGATATTTTCCATGTCTTATTATTACAATCATATTTGCACCCTGTACAGAAAAAACTCTTGCAACCTCCCCCTTAAAAATGCTTCTAACAGCAGTTTTCCCCAGGCTGGTAATCTCAATACCAATATTGTTCTCAGTAACATATTTAAGAACGGAATTTTTTTGTATGCCAAACTGGCTTGTAATTATTCCTTTCTCAACAGGCCACGGAAGCCTGCCTTTATTTTCTGAAAAATTATCTCCAATTAATCGTTGTTCAGGTGTATTGACGGATTTTAAGGCCCGCTTTCTTTCTTCTTCCATCATCCGGGCAATTTCTTTTTCAATCTTATCTGCAATTCTCTTTTTCTCTTCAAGTTCTCTTTGTAATTGACGCTCTTTTTTGCTCAGCGTCTGAACCATTATCTGTTTTTTTGATTGTTCAGATTGCAGCAAGTTCTTCTGCTGTTCTTCTTTAGACTTTAAATCTGATATTCTGTTTAAATCATTTTGCAATCTATCTTTTGTACTCTGAATCTGTTCTTTTAACTCTATTATTGTTTCAGATTCCCTTCGTCTGAATTTTGTTATTTGCTGCAAATATTTCACTCGTTTGTATCCCTGATTGAAGTCTTTAGCTGAAAGGATATAAACAAGTTCCGGATTTTCTTTTTGAGATTTATATGAATTCAAAACAGCTCTTGCATAATCACTTTTTAAACCTACAAGATCGTTTTCCATCATATTAATTGCTATAGTATTCAGATTAATTCTTTCAGTCATTAAACTTATTTCGTCACGCATTCCTTTTATAACTGATTCTCTAAGGTTTAATTTGTTTCCTATTATTTTTATGGCATTTAAGCTTTCTTCCTTTTGTTTTGCAGTAGATTTCAGCATATTGTCAACGTAGGTTATTTCTTCAAGTGTAGCTTTTCTTTTCGCTTCAAGTTCAGCCTTTGTCTGACCATATAAACAATTGCACAATATCAATAAGAAAAAAAATATCGGTACCTGATATTTCATAAAATTTCAATTAATTCATATCCCTTCCCCGGCATAAACGTAACATTTCCATTCCAGGGATAATCGATCTTAATTATTTTTATTCTGACTCTGGTATTATATTCCATATCAGCAATTTCGATTATCCTCGGTAATAATTTATTATTCAAAAATATAAAACTGCTGCAATCAATGATAATATTGTCTTTCAAATTACTATTTCCCAAACTTATCCGCTCAATTTTATTCCTTTTGCAATCAATGATATAATTTATTGTAATTCCTCTGACGTTGCAATGAACTCTAAGTTTGTTATTTTCACATTTGTCTGTTTCCGTACCAAATTTCTTATCAACAACCATGTCACCAAAGATCAATGGAAGAACACTTTGATTCATTCCTAATTTTTTCTTTACGTTCAATGCTGTTCCAAAATACATTCTTTTGTTTATTCTGTCATTAACGAGTATTGAATCTCTATTTATAAAAATTCGCGCTCCTTCAATTCCTGATCTGCTTTTAAGGCTAATAAGAAATTTATCGGGATATTCAAATTTAATACTTCCAAGAAATCTTTTCTTATCCGATGCAGTAATAAATTCAATTTCAGCCTTTTGAATAAAGAAACTTGCAGATGTAAAATTCTGCTTAACTACTCTTTCTAAAACACTTCCCGAATCAGTCTCATTAGACTCAGGATATTTCGTCTTCTCCGTCTTTCTGGTAACAGAGCAACCCACAGATAATATCCCAAAAAACAATATTATAGCTACTTTTTGCAATTTTCTATTTCCTTAATCAATTCCGTTTTTGAGCCGTCGAGTTTAAGAGCTATATTCCAGTTAGTAATTGCTTCATTACATTTTCTTTGCTTTTTAAGAATATATCCATAATGCTCATACCATACAGCATCAGGCTTTTGTCCGCTGCTAATTATTGATTCCATTACCCTGGCAGCTTCCTTTAATTTTCCTCTTTTATAAAGAACCCATCCGTAAGTATCTAGAAAAGTACTATTTCCCTTCTCCTTTTCAATAACCTTCCGGGCCATTTCCTCCGCTTCTGTCAGATTAGTATTTTGTTCCGCCAGATAATATGCGTAGTTATTTATAACTGTAAGATCCTGATTATCTGATTTCAAAGCGAGCCTAAATGTTTCAAATGCTTTCAGATAATCCTTCATCCTGTAATAGACATCGGCTCTCATAGTAAGAACCTGAATAATAAAATCTTTATTATCCTCAGCCAGTATTTCAGCTTTTTTCAATTCTTCAAGTGCAATTTCATATTTTCCTAATTCAAGTGCTCCATTTGCATATAAAAGTTTTGCCGGAAATGATCTGTTAAACTTTGTCGCACATTCTTCTCCCTTTGATAAAAGCTTATTATAATCTTTCAGTTGCAGATAAACTATAAGCAATTTCTCCCAGGCATAATAATCATCTGGGTTTGCTTTTATAATTTCTTCCAGTCTTTCCGACGCATCAATTAGTTTATTCTGCTTTATTAATAATTCAGGACGTAACAAAGGAACAATATTGTCATCATTGTAATTTGCTTCCAGAACCATCAAAGTTATCATCATTTTATCACCGAATTGCTGATTCAATTCAGGGATTTCAATAAGTTTCGCCATTAGAGATATTTTGGCTTCCCTTTCAACCTTATTGTTCAAAATAACACTATTCAGCAATGTGAACAAATCATCGTAGCTTTTTTCTGAGATCAGGAAATCGCACAATGAAAGCTGAATCTGTGCATTATCCGGATTCCTTTCGAGCAGTTTATTATATACATCCATTGCCTTTTGATTGTCACCCTTTCCCCTGTAAATCTCTGCTAAAAGTCCATTGTATTGAATTTCATCAGGATTTTCTTTTAATAAAGTAAGAGCTTTCTCTAATGCATCATCAAACTTTCCGGCTGCGATAAGATTTTTAATGGAAGAAACAGTAGATGTCTCATTAACTCCATATTTTTTATCAAATAAATCGAAAATTGCACCAGCCTTTTCATAACTTTTATTTTCTGAATAAAGGTTGCCGAGTGCCAATTGCAGGTTTACTTTCTCAGGGTAATTCTTAACAGCTCTTTCATAAAAAATAATTGCGCTATCCAGGTTTTTCTCCTGGTAATACAATCCGGCTAACATGGTCAGATACCAGATATTATTACTGTCAATTGATAAAGCATTCGTAATAAAACGTTTCCCGTTTTTTATATCGTTGTTGGCAATAACAATCTGAGCCATTTCATAATATGCTGCGTCGCTTAAGGGATTTATTTTAATACTTTGTTCGAGATATTTTAGTGCATCACCTCCATTTCCCATTAGTTTCTGCTTTAATGCTTCTACATATACATAATTAAAAGCGGCAGAATCATATTTCTCATTGGTTTTATCACTCAACCCTGAAACAAATAACCTTTTATTACAGGAAGAAAAACTCAAAACTGAAAAAAACAGAAAAATATACCAATATCTAAATGATTTCATAATTATCTATTACCCGTATGTCAAAACCCACCGATTTCTTTTTCATTAACTAAAAGATTATCAACTTTAATCCATTCTGCCTTTTCATGCTTTGCAATAACCATCTGAGATATTCGATTCCCATCCCTAATAACGAAATTTTCTGATTATAAGTTCATCGTAATGATACAAACCTCGCCTCTGTATTCAGCATCAATAGAGTCAGGTGAATTACAATTGCAATTCCGCTATTTACTGCGAGGCAGCTTCTTTGTCGTATCTGAGCTTCATAACCGATTGCACTTTCCAGAAATATTCCTGCTGGGACGAGTGATCTCTTCTTCGGTTTTAATAAAACATCACTATCAAAATTTCCTCTCAGATCTACGCCTTCAAAAGCTTTAGTATCGTATTGTGGTAACTGATGTTTTAATTTTTTTACTGCTTTAATTTTCATTTTTCAATCATACAAATATCGTTGAGAATCCAAAAGACAAATATAATGCTAATGCTCTACCATTATAATTCCCTTTCCGTTTTGATAAAAAATATGCAATTTGAAAACCAATATTTTCTTGTATCGTCCAAAGTTAAATATCTTTGCAGTCACTTTTGCAGAACTTTATAAACCAATTTCCAAGTTTCATGAACCGTTATTTTAGAACTTTTATCACTTTCTTCAGTCTTATATTCATCATCTCGTGCAAAGCTCCCGGAGGAAATGAGAATACGATTGTTTCAATTAAAACCACTCTTGGGGACATTAAAATCAAGCTTTATGATGGAACTCCTATTCACAGAGAAAATTTCATTCATTTAGTTAATTCTGGTTTTTATAATGGAATTTCCTTTCACCGTATTATAAAAGACTTCATGATTCAGGCCGGGGATCCTGAAAGCAGGAACACCAAATCTCCTAATTTTCCTGACTCGCTGAAAACATTTACTATTCCTGCAGAATTCAATAATATGTATTTTCATAAACGGGGAGCTCTGGCAGCAGCGCGTCAATGTAACGATGTAAATCCCCTGATGAGATCATCGGGAACTCAGTTTTACATTGTCCAGGGTGTAAAATTCAGCGATGACGAACTGAATACAGTAGAACAAAAAATCAATAGTAATATTAAACAATCACATTTTAATACCCTTATAAAGGAAACCGCTGATAGTCTCCGGCTTTCAGGTAAAACTATGACCGATGCTGAAATACAGGAGATTGCATCTATAAAAATGTTTCAATATCTTACTGAATTTAAAGAATATAAAATGTCAGAAGAGCAACGAAATATCTATAAAACTATAGGTGGAACGCCCAGGCTTGACGGTACCTACACAGTTTTTGGAGAAGTAACAGAAGGTTTGGATATAGTTGATAAAATTTCAGCAGTTCCTACCGATAGTGGTGATAGACCACTCAATGATATTAAAATAATTAAAGTAAAAATTATAAAGAATTGATTAATAATTGTCTAAAATAATAGTTTGATGCTTCAAAAAATTAATGATCTGTTTAATGAGGTCTCCTCAATTATTGTAAATAATTCCGAACAACTTGAACATTTCAGGTTGAAATATCTTAGCAAAAAGGGATTGTTGTCTGAACTATTTGAAGATTTCAAGAATGTTCCAATATCAGAAAAAAAGGAAATAGGCCAGAAGTTGAATCTTTTAAAGCAAAATGCACTGGATAAATACAATTCTCTGAAAAACAATCTTCTTAATCAGGAAGACATTTCTGATGTTCCTGATCTCACCCGACCTTCTTTTCCTTTTTCAACTGGATCACGCCATCCTATCTCCATTGTAAGAAATGAGCTGATCGATATATTCACACGTATAGGGTTCACAGTTTCAGAGGGACCGGAAATTGAGGATGATGATCATGTGTTTACAAAACTTAATTTCGCACCCGAACATCCTGCCAGAGATATGCAGGACACTTTTTATATTTCCAGGTTATCTGCAGAAGATTCGAGCCCTGAAGATATATTACTTCGCACTCATACATCATCTGTTCAGGTAAGGGTTATGCAGAACCAAAAGCCACCTATCCGTACAATTTCTCCGGGTAGAGTATTCCGTAATGAGGCAATTTCCGCCAGGGCACACTGTATATTTCATCAGGTGGAAGGCCTGTATATCGACGAAAATGTATCCTTTGCCGATCTCCGGCAGACTCTTTTATTTTTTGCAAGAGAAATGTTTGGAAAAGATACCGAAATAAGGCTCAGGCCATCATATTTTCCTTTTACCGAACCATCGGCAGAAATGGATGTTAGCTGTAAAATATGCGGTGGAAAAGGATGTAACGTCTGTAAGCATACCGGCTGGCTTGAAATATTAGGCTGCGGTATGGTTCATCCTAATGTTTTGGAAGCCTGCAATATTGACAGTAAAAAATATACCGGTTTCGCTTTTGGCATGGGAATTGAGAGAGCCGCTATGCTTAAATACGGAGTTAATGATTTGCGGTTGTATTTTGAAAATGACCTTCGGTTTCTTGATCAGTTTAAAACCGCATTTTAACCATAATTGAACTTTATAATAATGAGAGTGTTAATGATTGCACCATAATTTAAGGAGATGATATGAAACAACAAGAAATTCATGTCCCGCTATGTCAAACCTGCGCATTCGAATCGGGTTCTATATTTAAACACCTGACTCCCGAAGAAGCTGAGACTCTAAATTTTCAAAAAGATTTCAGACAGTATAAACGTGGTGACATACTTTATCAGGAGGGTAACCGGATTAGTGGTTTCTTTTGTATAAACAGCGGGATAATTAAAGTTTTTAAAACAGGATTTGACGGGAAAGAACAGATAATAAGGTTTGCTAAAAAGGGGGATATTATTGCATACCGCAGTGTTCTTAGCAATGAGCTGGCCTGCACCTCTGCAAAGGTAATTGAGGACTGCCAGGTATGTTTCATTCCATCTGAGATACTTATATCGTTCATCAAAACCAATCCCGCCTATGCACTCGAGCTGCTGAAGCTTGCCTGCCATGAGCTGGGTGAAGCAAATTCATTCATTACTGACATTGCTCAGAAAACTGTAAGGGAGCGTCTTGCAGAGGTTCTTCTTTTTCTCGTAAATGACTTTGGAATTGATAATGAGAATTTTCTTAATATCTCTCTTACCAGGGAAGAGCTCGCTAATATAGTTGGCACAGCAACTGAATCTGTTATCAGGTTATTATCAGAATTTAAATCGGATAAACTTGTAGAACTAAACGGAAGAAAGATCAAAATACTCAATACCAGGGGTTTGGAAAAGATCAGTAATGTTTTCAACTAAAATAACGTCCCGGGCATATTCTGTCCGAATTGCTTTCCCAGATGCTTATAGGCATGTTCGGTTGCTTCACGTCCTCTTGGAGTTCTTTTAAGATATCCCTCTTTAATTAAAAAAGGTTCATAAACCTCCTCGATGGTTCCGCTTTCTTCTCCAACCGCAGTGGAGATTGTATTTAACCCTACTGGTCCGCCGCTGAATTTATCAATAATTACAGAGAGTATTCTGTTATCCATTTCATCAAGGCCATGCTGATCAATATTCAGTGCTTTAAGACCATACCTGGTAATTTCAATATCAATTTCTCCCGAGCCTTTCACCTGAGCAAAATCCCTTACTCTTCTCAGTAATGCATTGGCTATTCTCGGGGTTCCCCTGCTCCGTCTGGCAATTTCTATTGCTGCCTCTTCATCAATTTTAACATTCAAAATGCCTGCAGATCTCTTAACAATACCTGTAAGTATTTCATGATCATAGTATTCAAGATGAAATTTAATTCCGAATCTCGCTCTCAACGGACTTGTAAGAAGTCCCGATCGGGTCGTAGCACCAATCAGTGTAAAGTTATTTAGTGTCAGTTGTACACTTCTTGCACTTGGTCCTTTGTCGATCATTATATCGATTTGAAAATCCTCCATGGCTGAATAGAGGTATTCTTCAACGACCGGACTTAATCTGTGAATTTCATCTATAAAAAGGACATCTCCCTCCTGCAGATTTGTAAGCAGCCCTGCCAGATCGCCGGGTTTGTCAAGAACCGGACCGGATGTTACCCGAAGGTTAACTTGTAACTCATTGGCAATGATTGTCGCAAGCGTAGTTTTGCCTAACCCTGGAGGTCCGTGCAAAAGGACATGATCAAGAGATTCTCCGCGTTGTTTCGCGGCAGTCACAAAAACAACCAGATTTTCAATAACTTGTTTCTGACCCTTGAAATCGCTAAAACTTAATGGCCGTAGCTGTTTCTCAAATTCTTTATCATTTGGAGTGATAATATCCTTTCTGATATTAATATTTTCTTCCATAAAGCAAAGTAACTATTTAATCAGCTTTGTTTCGCCTTCAGGAAGCTTAATTCTAACACCATTTATACTAACCTCTGAATCATCTTTATAGGCAATTACAAGAAAAGGGGTTCCTTCCTCAGTAAATTTTTTCCATGTTTTTTGCCTGATACCACTCTCAAAGTACTGTTCTTCTTTAGTTTTACCATTCTCATAATAAAATATCTGCGGGCCTTCAGGGTTGCCCTGAATGAAGTTTCCCTTGAATTTTAATTTCCCGTTGCTGTAATAAGTTTTCCAGACGCCATCTTTTAATCCGGTAATATATTTACCTTCTTCAGTCATGTCACCCGATTTAAATTTCCAGGCCCCGTTTCTTTCTCCGTCAGAGTACTGACCCTGGGCTATGATCTCACCGGTGATTGAATATTCTGTTGATAATCCATCACGTTGTCCCTGGAAGTATTCTTCCTCTTTCAGTTTGGATCCGTCCTCATAATACCAATTCCATAATCCGTCGGGACGACCATTGTTGTAGGATCCGGTTTGTTCGATTTTTTCAAAGGTGTTGTAGAATTTCCATTGTCCTGAACGCCGGTTCTCGGTATACTGACCTTCAGACTGTACCTTCCCGTTAGAATAAAGGTCCTTCCATTTACCATTTCTGTTTCCGGCTTCATCAACTATGCCTTCCGAAAGAAGCAATCCATTATCATTGTAGATAAAAGAATTTGTAACCTTTCCATCTTTACCGAATTCCCTGTGAACACCTACAGGGATTTTATTCCGGTATGGGCCGCTGTATATTAATTTACCATCCTGATCATGTTTAGTAACTACTTCAATATCAGGCTCGTCTTCGACTCTTGACTTCACAATTGCACCATTTTCATATAGCATTGTAATTACCAGTCTTCCCCTGGTATCATATTCTTTATAATATCCATGAATCAGGTCATCTTTAAAAGTTTTTTCTGATTTTATCCCTCCGTTTGGATAGAATTCTTTCCAGTCACCCTGTTTCAGCCCTTTATTGTCGCTTCTGTTTATTTTTTCCCTGCTTACAAGAAAATCATTATTATATTCCAGTAACGTTATAATATTTCCTTCTTTATCATACTCTTTTGATAAACCTTCTTTTTTACCTGCGTTATAAGAATATGTTTCCTGTGTTTTTCCTTCCGGAAAATAGATAAAAGCAGTTCCTTCTTTTCTATCGGCCGCATAAAGCTCTTTTGACCAGATATATACTCCTCTTGAAGGGTCTTTTTTATATTTATAATACCATCCGTTTTTTTTACCGTAGAGATAATTTATTTTTTCTGTAGTATCGCCTGCCTGATCATAAAATAACCAAATGCTATCAAGCATAAAGTTTGTCCTTTTACCCTCAGATTTTTTTACACCTGTAACATAATAGCTCTTCCAAAACCCCTCAGGCTTTCCGTTTTTAATAAGTCCTTCGCTTGAGACAGTTCCATTCGGATATTTAAATATCTGATAACCATCCTTTAACGCTTCCTTGTCCTGGGCATAGCCTGTCGTCCGCAGGAAGACAAAAAGTATAAAAATGATAATTTTTTTCATGTTTTAAAGACCAAGTTTTTCAGATATTTCCATCATTCTTAAAATGGGCTTTTGAGCTCTTAGCAGAGTTTCCTTCTCAACAAAAATTTCGGGTTTCTCGTATTTAAGGCAATTTAGTATTTTTTCAATAGTAATCAGTTTCATAAAACTGCATTCACTGCATCCGCAAGTAGAATCTATTGGCGGAGCAGGTATATATACCTTATCGGGGTTTTCCCTTTTCATTTGATGAATTATCCCGGCTTCAGTTGCTACAATATAGCAATTTCCATTGTCTTTCTTTGTGTATTCCAGCAGTGATGAAGTAGAACCTATAAAATCGGCGACTAATCTCACAGGAAGTTCGCATTCCGGGTGAACAATAATTTTTGCATCAGGATTCTCTTTTTTCAATCTTATAATTGCTTCAAGGGAAAATTCTTCATGAACATGACAGGTACCATTCCAAATGACCATATCCCTTCCTGTTTTATTCAGAACATAGTTTCCTAAATTACGGTCAGGTGCAAAGATTATCTTTTCTTCCGGAGGAAGCGATTCTACTATCTGAACAGCGTTTGAAGAGGTACATATTATATCTGATAATGCTTTTATCTCTGCGGTTGTATTCACATAAGAAATAACAGTTCTCCCCGGATTTTCTATTATAAATTTCTTAAAGTCAACGGCTTTGCATGAATCTGCAAGCGAGCAGCCTGCAAGCATATCCGGAAGCAATACTTTTTTTTCAGGAGCAAGTATTTTTGCTGTTTCTGCCATAAATTTAACACCGGCAAAAAGAATGATATCAGCTGAATTTTTGGCAGCTTTTTGTGAAAGAGCAAGGCTGTCGCCAACAAAATCAGCTATATCCTGAATATCTCCGGTCTGATAATAATGAGCAAGAATTATAGCATTCTTCTCTTCTTTCAGCTTTTTTATTTCAATTATTTTTTGTTCTTGTGATTGTTCTTTCATTCTGTAAAATTACTCAATATTGTAATATAGAATTTCTAACGCTAATGCTTTTCAACTTTAATTAACAGTATAATATTCTTATATATTAATTTAANNTATTTCTCATCATTACCGGTGTACCAACATCTTTTCAACAGTTCAAAAAACATACCGTTTTTGAATATCAGCATATTAGTAATTTAATTAACAATTGTTAATATACGGTTATTGATAATGGAAAAATGATAAAATTATAGATTTTAAGGTTTATTTAAAGTTGATATTTTGAGTTTCTTTTCTTAAAACTTTATTCAACCTGTTCAAAGGCGAGGGCGAAGCTTTAATATGGTTAATAAAATATGAAATTTTAATTATTTATCTTCAATTATCTACAGGTTATTAACAACATATTTGGCACCCTTGCCAACCTATAGGTGAGAAATGGGGTTTATTTAATGCTTGAAGTACGAATATTAGAACAATTGAATGTAGAATGAAGAAGTATTTTGTTCTTACTTCACTGTTCGATTGTTCTTTATTCTTAATTCATGGTTTTTGCAGGATGTTTGAGCTATTTTTTATACACATCTTCGATCGTATTCGAGTAGATTTACAAGGGGGATGGATATCATCTCGCAGTAAACATTAACCCTGTACCTTTGTTACTCTTCAAGGGAAGGAGATCGGAATAAAGATATTGGAATACTTTTTTCTTTTAATTGAGCAATTGTGTTAATTTGCAGACTCTTTAAAGAATATAAAATTCAAATTAAAAGCAGGCAAGTTGAAAAATAATAAAATTGGAATAGCATCGGATCATGCTGGTTATTACCTTAAGGAGAAACTGTTGGCATATCTTATCAGAGAGAAGTATGAAGTAAAGGATTTTGGATCTTATTCCGATGCGTCAGTTGATTATCCTGATTTTGGTCATCCGCTGGCAAATGCTGTGGCTGCAGGTGAGTTTGAGATGGGAATCTCAATCTGCGGAACAGGAAACGGGATTAACATGGTAGTAAATAAACATCCGGGAATAAGATCTGCTCTTTGTTGGAATGAAGAGATTTGCCGGCTGTCAAGGTCACATAATGATGCCAACATTCTTGCTTTGCCGGGATGGTTTATTTCCGAATCTGAAGCGTATCTTATTGCAAAGACTTTCCTTACCACATCTTTTGAAGGAGGGCGGCATAAAAGAAGAGTGGAGAAGATATCATTAAAAATGTACTAGTATGCTTTCAAATTCCTGCAGATACGGTATCAGGGCTGTCATCTATCTCGCAAGTCAGCCGGCTTCTGTGGGGAAAACAGGGATAAAAAAAATCAGCAAGGACCTTAACCTTCCATCGCCATTTCTGGCAAAAATCCTTCAGCAACTTGCAAAACAAAAAATCCTCAGTTCTTCCAAAGGCCCGCATGGGGGGTTTTCTTTATTAAAAGATCCGCGGAAAATAACCCTTCTTGATATCGTAAATACTATTGACGGCCAGGACACATTCACAAATTGTATCATACATAATGGGTCATGTGAAGGAGTGACAAAAGATAAAGTTCGTTGCACTCTCCATGAAGACTACGAAAAATCAAGAAAAGAACTAATTAAACTATTCAGTAACAGGACAATTTATGAACTGGTGGTAAAATCGAATATGGAGGAAATGATTATTATCTGATCATTT
>PMIL01000265.1:0-14745 GCA_003157075.1 Bacteroidales bacterium
ATACCAAAACGATCCGTAATAATTTGAATGGCGCTGCTAATACCTATAACAATACAATTAATAATAAACAGGAAAGAAGAAACATAAAGAATATACTTTGCGTCTGTAAATACAGGTTTCCCGCTTAACAGATTATAAAATTCTCCTGCAACTAGGTATGTAAGTACCGTATTAGCAAAAGCAACCAATAATATTGATACAATGAACCTTCGAATTCTTCTTTGATAAAGAATTTCAGGAACAAGCACTTTTCTGGTATAGTAAGCTGGAAGAGATGCAAAACCGGTTACAAGCAATGTTGCCATAAATTGCTGTAAAAAGGGCGATTTCTCATCATAGTATTGGTATAATAAGAAGAAAGTCAGAATTATCCATAACAACAGATTTATTCCAATCTTGCTGATTATATCCCTTTTCATAAAACTGACTTTTTACTTAATGCAATTTACTCCAATTTATCTCTGATCGTATTTTGAACATCAAGAATTAAACAGAGGTCGTCCTTAAAAATCTTATGGTTGTGTAAAATTTCTATTCCATGCCTTGAAAATGAGTAAATTGGAGTAAAAATAATTTCAAAAAATTTAAATGATTGAAATATGAAAAAGAAACTGCTAATTTTATTTACAAGCCTGATTGTACTAATGTCTCTTATAACATCTTGCTCAAAGAACAGCGACAAAACAACAGATCCAAGAACTCAATTTGTGGGTAAATGGATTGGTACCAAGTCATTTACCTTTACGCAGTATCCAACTTTGAATAAAACTGTTGCTGATACACTTACAATTACAATAGCTGACGGCAATTCAACCAATATTTCAGTTAAAAGTTCCGGATATTCAGAAACAGCAAATGTAAGTGGCAACACCTTTACTTATATTCCCTATGATTTAGATATTAAGTTTGGAAGTACATTATATACCCTTACAATTAATGGTTCAGTTAAAATCTCCGGAAATAATTTAAAAGGGTCAGGTGTATTTAGTGTCTTATCGACTAAAGGACCTTCATCAGGCACATGGACAGATTCTCTTGCCGTACGATGACAAATAATAATTAATTCTCATAAATTTAGAGGCGTTCTGTCTTGCGATCTTACGGTCTTGCGGTCTTGCGATCATGCAGTCTGATGGTCAAAACCATGTGTAATTCTCTTATTTTCCCTCTGTTACCTTGCGAATCACACGGAGCCAGTTTAAGCCAAGGATTTTTTCAATTCGATAATCGCTGTAACCTAGCTTTTGCATTGCCACGGTCATCTGCGGATAATCGCTAATGTCTTTAATTTCGCGTGGAAGTTCAGGACCACCATCAAAATCGGATCCTAAAGCAATGTGATCCTCACCAACTAATTTTACGCCATAGTCGATCACTTTAGCCAGCTGATCTACATGCATCCAATACTCGTCAGGGATGGTTCCTCTGAAGTTTAGTGGTACCTCTAGCGCCAGTTGCTTGTCTACGTCTTCAATTGTGGTCCCGTTTGGTACTGTCGTCTTAGCAGAAGGTTGTGTTTTCTTCCATGCCCGGTATTTTGGATTGTTAAAAAGGCTTCCGAATTGAATGCCAATCACACCGCCTTTTGATGCAACAGCTTTTGCTGCCTGGTCAGTAATACAACGGGGATGATCTACGATGTTGTAAAACCCTCCATGACTGTATATTACAGGATGTTTGCTCGCCTCGGCAGTCTGCATTATGGCGTCATTAGATGCATGGGCAATGTTAATGACCATTCCAAGACTATTCATTTCGGCGATGATCTTTTTTCCGAGATCGTTAATGCCACCCCAATGGCTGACATCACAGCAGGAATCAATAAAAGCAGTAGAGGTATTATGCGCGGAAAGCATCATCGATCTAAGTCCTAATCGATAAAGCGCCCGAAGCAGGTTTAGATCGCCGTCAAGGTCATAACCGCCTTCCAGATCCAGAAAAGCCGCCATTTTGCCTTTCTTATTTATGCGTTCAATATCAGAGGCTGTGAGCGCCAGTTCGATCATCGAATTATTCTTTTTGATTTGGTCTAATGCAAGGTTCACCACACGAAATGTATTTTTTGTCTCGAACCTTCCGGGATAATAGTTTTCAGGAGTATACACCGAGAAAAACAATGCGTCCAAGCCACCTTCTTTAGCCCTTGGCAGATCAACGGTCCCATCCGTATAACGCTGGCCTATATCGGTTTTCTTCAACAGCTCACGGGTCATTACATGCACATGTCCGTCCATCACAAATGCGTTGCGATGCAGATCAGGCATCGTCTTACCTTGAAGAGTCAAAGTAAGATTGTAATCAGCGACAGGCGATAGCAGGGATTGTATTGGGAGAACACTTCCGGCTAGCGGCAGAAGAGTTAAGCTTTTAATAACATCTCGACGTTTCATTGGTTTAATAGTTTATCTGGTCACTAAAGGGCATTTGTTCACATGTTAATCCGTTCCCTACAAACCTGTGCAATGTCTATTTTTCAAAACCTCGTAGATATGGAACATTAGGAGGACGATCCCCTTTTTCAAACATCGGTCCGTGTGTCGAGCGGTAGGTCATGTTCATGAACGGGNNACAATCCCGGTAGACAGAAGCAGTCGCTCCGCATTGTATGGTTCCTTCCTGGTCACCATCATCTCGATAATCCAGTGTGGTTGACCGTTTGAGGCGTGGTACTGTGAGTAAGGGCCGGGCCAGCCAAGCATGGAGATGATCGTCGGCTCTTTTTGACCTTCAATTTCGCCGGCATAGGTCCATCCCACATCACCGCCCGAAATTACAGCCGCTTTCGTTCCATCATTATACTCCACGATACAGACGTTTGCCTGTGGGTTCTCCTGAAAGATTCCCTTCTTCAGGTCAAAACTTTTCGCCACTGAATCAATCAGTCTGCCTGCCCATGAATTGTTTTCGACCCACTTTGATGTTTCAGATCCACGGATGGACTGTACCGACTTCACGCCTGTTTCNNCCTCCAACCACGATCGAGTTCTTTATTGGCGTGTCGATAGCGAGTTCTATCTCGGGCTTGCGGAAGTAGTAAGGTATGGAGGAACCCCCGGTTAAGGGGAAGCCAAGCTCACGGGACTTGTCAAACATCCACTTGGCGTCATCCCAGTTGTAGGATAAGTGCTTGTCGTTAAAGACAGGCACCGAGCGCTTGCTTTGTTCGAAAACGCGGATAACCTGCTGGTAGATCCACCACCGTGGCAGAAGCCAGTGCCCCTTGAGATCGGTTGGATAATTTCCATGTTCTCCGACTATGACAACACCATCCACAGCAAGCTCCTTACCCCCAAGAGTGACGGCTTCATCAACAGTCTTAAAGATCGGAATGCCTTTCGATTTGCATATTTTCTGACCCAGTTCGCTTGTATCAAACTGATGGATGTANNCTTTTTTGCGCAGTCTGCGTAACAGTACCGGCTGCGATGCCGGTCAAAGCAGCCAAACCGGCCATCCCGGTTATACCGAGCATTTCACGCCGGGTCAAAAGAGGGTTTGATTCCATAGTTTAAGTGATTAAAATGAATCTCCCGCCCTGATTGCAATTAAAGTATCAGAGTTTATGCCGCACAATCATTTAATACAAATCTAAGTAATGAATTCAATAGTTTCTTAAACACAAATAGAATTTCTTAATAAGTTTTTCTATTTGCATCTTGCTTCCATAAGATATTTATTTTGTATTTAAGAAAATTTTTCTGACCCAAAAACAACTCGTTCATACCAGCAATGTCAGCTATGTCTGGCTGTTAAATGTGCTAAACAATCACTGCTTTTGAAGCCTTTGGCTTTGGACAGTTAACGCATTTTGAAATAAAAGGTTCCAAATATTTATTTTGGAGGTACCAATGGCAATTTAAGCCATGCGAGGCCAATACTTCGCCGCATGTGGCTGACACTGTCTCCTCCCGGTGCGTCGTAAAACACTGCCAGTCGGTTTTTATAACTTACTACTGAGGGTAATCCAATGCATCGACGTGACCATTTGCAATTTTGACCGTCAATAACAATTGCTTTGTGCTGCGGATTCCATTTGTTCAGATGTTTTGACCAGTAAACCCAAACAGCATCAGTGTATTCGCCATCCTTATCCAGACCAATATGATTGGTAAACAGAAACCAGGTCTTATTAGCTGTTTCATAATACATGGAAGAGTTTTCAACTTGTTCTTCTGGTGGAAATATTGGCAATGGATCAATTTTCCATGAGCCATCAAGGTCTTTTGTCCGCGCAACACAAATTGTCCTTTTTATGGTATAATCTGCTGCTGAGAAGAACATCAGATATTTATTTTTGCTTTTTACAATAAAACCAGGAGATGATGTAGAACTATAAAATGTATTCTCCTTGGGCCTGAATGGAATAATGTCTGGTCTTTTAGTCCAGGGACCAAAGGGATAATTTGATTCAGCCTTCATATTCAGGTAAGGAAATGAAGGAATAAAATCGGGTGCAGGAGTAACATTAGATGTTCCCAGGTAAAACATGTGCCATTTTTTACCATCATAATAAGTGGTTCCATAACTGGCACTTTTCGAATCAGGTTCGTTTTGGTTCCCTAATTGAAGTATGGGTCCCTTCTTTTCCCAATGAATGAGGTCTTTACTAGTGGCCAGTGATGCCAGCCATCCTTTGGGTCCTGCCGCATCATAATGCATACAAAGGGTTGAATCATTGGCTTTAAACACCCAAACATCCCGTGCCCCAAAAATATCGCAGCTATCTGGCCCATCACCGTACCGCATGACAATGCCTATATCTTTCGCATCCATCCTAAGCTTCGCCACAGGTCTGCTATCGCTATAGTTCTGAGGCTTAACGGAATGAAGTATCAGGAATAAAATTATTGAAGTTAAAGCAATTCGTTGACTCATTTTTGAGGTGTGTTTTATTTTAATGCTTATACTTTATTGTCCACTCTCGGTTTTAATCTCCTACCCCTGTCATCTGGGTATAAATGTGCCTGAAATTATTTCTATAGCCTGTCTCATTAAAACCTTCAGGAATTCTGGTATACCATATTTTTCTGGATTCTGAATTTTTCGACCACTGTGTATTACCCAACCTAAATCCTTCTCTTCGAATTGGACTATAAATATGGAGTATTTCATAAATGACTGTGTCAGCTAATAACTTGTTTCCTTCGAACTTAACTATACCATTACAATCGAAATAACGTTGAAAAACGGAGTTGAGGCTTTCCTTTTTAATTGGTCCCTTTTCTCCGGTTGGTCCTGAAAACAGTATCTCGCCGGCAACAAAAACATTTCCGGAAAAAGTAAGGTCAGAGCAAAGTGAGTACTTTATAAATCGCGCCACCATCAACCATGGATTGTTTGAAACTGTAAATGAGATTGTATTCAGCAACCGACTGGTTTCCGAGACCGTTTATAGCAAAATATGGGATATTATACAATTCGCAGTGTGACACCTGGTTGTAATTGCCTCCTCCCATAATTCCTACAGCACCAAAATAAAGTTTTCCGGTATCATGAATACCACATCGCTCAACACTAATATGTCTTCCGTTATAATTTAATCCTCCCGCTCCGGTAAACGAGAATTCGCAATCGGTAATGGAAATATTTGAACCATTAAGCTTTACTGCCCATCCGGCAACATTTTTTATAATTATCTTTTTCAATGAAAAATTTCTCACCTTATCCGCGACAATGGCACCTGTAACATTTTCGGTTCCATACCCGGAATTGACAATTGGCCCTCCGGAGCAGGAAAGTTGAAGATTCTCCAGCATTATGCCTGATGTATTTTTTTCTATTTCAAAGATGTGGGTTTGTATTGGGACCAACACCTGAATATTCTCCGGTCTTTCACCTGTTTTGGGCCAGTAAACAATTTTCCGGTTGGTACGATCGACATACCATTGTCCGGGATGGGTCATCCCTTCCCTGATATTCCAGATAATGTACTGGTGAGTTTTTGGACCAGCCCACGAAGCGAATGCGCCCGCCGGATGAGTTGCTGAATTTGAAAAAGTTAACTTTCGATTCACCGTATCTATTCCTGATAAAACAACATATGAATCGTCCCAGGCATGAAATACAGTAAGTTCGGCATTGTGTACATCCAGCCAGGGGCCAATATCCCTTGGATTGTAATACAAAGTTCTAAGGTCGGTTTCACTGGTTTTTTTTGCCCAACCACCCTGAGAGCTTTGCCATTGATAAGGCCATTCACTCATGTGGTTAAAAGCACCCGTTTGGGGCAACCGTGCTCGTTCACATAATGAATTGTTCACAATTAATATCCTGAAATCCAAATCTTTTAAAACAGATTCGGGAACCGGGGCTTCCAGAAAGGTGCCGGTTTGTTTCAGACCATTCAAAACTTTGCCTCCGAAAAGCCTGACTTTGTTGCCAGCCTCACCGGCAATGCTTAATCCTGAATCTTGTTGATTAAGAACCACCGACACATCAAAGTAATCACCTTTCTGAATTTGTATTTTTTTTATACCTGATTTACGGCTCAGCTCAATTGCTGCCTGAATGGTTGCCACTGGCGAAGTTTTGATCCCTGAACTGTTATTGTTGCCATTAACCGAAACATAAATAACAGATTGTTTGCATGAAAATGTAGTGAGACTGATAATAATCCATGTTATTATCGCCATTATTTTAATTGTCCTCATTTTAATACTTAGCTTATGTTCTTATCAGGGATAATTAAATTTAAGTGTCTGCTAAAATATAATAAATTCCAGGAAGTACGCTTTATAATTCCCAAACAACTCTTTCCAATAACCTTTAATCAACTTTTTGAACAAATACATCATTTATAATGTTTTATCCGAATTATACAATTTTATTGATCTACATTACTTTATTTCTCACGAAGAACCTGAGCCAAAGTCAAAACACTTTATTGTCAAATAAAAACGTGGTAAGCCGAAAATCGTCCAGAGTACCCAATAAAAAATAAAATAAATGAAAAACACCTTCTTTATTATAGCTATGCTATTTTGTTATCAAACAGCGACAGCACAAAAACAAAATTATCAAGCCATTATCAGTACTAGTGCGGATAAAATTGAACAAAAGGTAATTGACTGGCGGCATGACTTTCATCAAAACCCTGAGTTAGGGAACAGGGAAACCAGAACATCGGCTATCATAGCAAAGCATCTGAAATCATTAGGCCTTGAAGTAAAAACAGGAATTGCTGTAACTGGTGTGGTGGGTATATTAAGGGGTAATCAAACTGGTCCTGTGATCGCCTTAAGAGCTGATATGGATGCACTGCCGGTAACAGAAAAAACCGATGTCCCTTTTGCATCAAAAGTGATAACTACTTACAACGGGATGGAAACAGGAGTGATGCATGCATGCGGTCACGATGCGCATGTGGCTATATTGATGGGCGTAGCCGAAATATTGTCCGGCATGAGAAAGGAATTGAAAGGAACCGTGGTTTTTATTTTTCAACCTGCTGAAGAAGGGGCCCCAAAAGGTGAAGAGGGTGGTGCGAAACTGATGGTAAAGGAAGGTGTATTGGATAACCCAAAAGCAGATGTGATTTTTGGCTTGCATATGGATGCACAGCTGGAGGTTGGTAAAATATCCTACCACCCTGGTAGTGCAATGGCAAGTTCCGCAGATTTTAAAATAACGGTAAATGGTAAACCATCACATGGCGCTTCACCATGGTATTCGGTTGATCCAATTGTGGTATCGGCACAAATTATTAATAGCCTTCAAACTATCGTAAGCCGCAATGTAAACCTTACAGAAAATCCTTCAGTTGTGACCATTGGAGCAATCCACGGGGGCAATCGCTACAATATTATTTCTGACAATGTAGAAATGCTTGGAACTATTCGAACTTTCAGCGATTCAGATGAAGAGCTGGTTTATAGACGTGTGAAGCAAATAGCGGAAAAAACTGCCGAAGCTGCAGGAGCTTCCGCAGTGTTGGAGTTACCCTACTCCATTCATTACCCGTTAACTTTTAACAATGTTGCGCTCACAGAATCCATGCTTCATTCTTTGCGAAAATCTGCAGGGGCTGAAAATGTACTTCTTAATCCCCCTAAGACGGGGTCAGAAGACTTTTCCTTCTTTGCTCAAAAAGTCCCCGGATTGTATTTTCATCTTGGGGGACTTCCAAAAGGTAAAGACCCGAAAACATCTGCTCCTCATCACACAGCAAATTTTTTTATTGATGAAAGTGCATTTAAAATAGGGGTAAAAGCTTTTTGTAATCTGGTGTTTGACTATATGGAGATGAATCAGAAATCAACTACTAAAAAATAATTTACAGCGAGATCTTATTACAAAAAATAATTCTGCCTTAATTAGTACAAGCAGTGAAGTATTCAGATGAACCTTTCAAGGGAGGAGAATTGAGCCCATGTTGAGAAGATCTAATGCTATCAAATGTTGCAAAAACCCTTTCCACGGTTGCAACTTATGTTCGTTAGGGATATTGAAAACAGGGCGAGTGCGGGAGCGGCCTCTTCCAATAAATAGTTGTTTTGCATATTCAAGTCAATTCCAGTTTCATCATTAAATCTGTTTGTTCGTCATCACCCAGTTTGAAAATATGCTTGTCAAACTCAATGAAACCATTTTTTTTGTAAAAACTTATTGCTCTTGGATTTTCTTCCCATACAGCTAACCAGACATAACCCAAATTTGCAAGTCTTGCAACCTCGATCGCCTTTTCGTAAAGCAATTGACCTGCCTTCTTTCCATGAAATTCTTTTAATACATAAATCCGTTCAATTTCCAGTGCTTTGTTGTCATTCGATTCCGTTTGTGATGATCCAAAGTTCAGTTTCAAATAGCCGATTACATTATTATTAAGTTCCGCAAAATAGAACTGAGAGTCATGATTATTAAATTCGGAAGTCAATTTTTCTATCGAAAATCCTTGCTCCAGATATTTCCTCATATTTTCCCCGGTGTTCCCATCTGAAAATGTTTCGAAGAATGTTTGCCTGCCAATTTTTTGCAACTGGTTAATGTCTCCATTATTCACCTTTCGTATATTTATTTTATCCATCCTCTTTCGTTTCAATTTAATTATGACACCGAAGTGACCAGTAAAAAGATTAAATTCTGATTTTTTCTGAATTATAAGGGTTATTTAATTTGTTTTTTCTCCCTCATTATTTTTGCCATTTCGAGAGAATCCGGATCACCCTTATTTTCCAACCCTTCAATTATTCTCAGGTAGTTTTTATCATCCCGGTTCTGGGACAACTTTTGGGCTGCCTGAATTTCTGAAATTGAAATCTTAAATCCTACAATACCTTTCATTTCACTTTGAACGAAACTCTCAGTCATCCTATCCACTGAAACCGGATTTGGCATGTCAAACTCATATTTATTCACTATTTTGGCTAATTCTTCTTTTAATTCAGCTCCTTCGATAATATGAATTGTTCCGTATACATGAACTGCCAGATAATTCCATGTCGACACATTTTCATGGTCATACCACGAAGAAGATATATAGGAATGATTAGCGGGGAACACTACCAGTACTTCCTGTGATTTTTCAAATTCTTTCCATTGAATGTTAGCTTTTGAAAGATGACCAGTCAGAATATCTTTTTGGTCTTTATCCTTTTCCAGTAACATCGGAATGTGAGTGGCCCAGATTTTACCTTTGACTGAGTTTATAAGAATGCCAAATCCATTATCATTAATAAATTGACGGATGGTCTCTGAATCAGTAAGTTTAAATAACCCGGGGATATACATAGTTTAAATATTTTATATCTCTAGCCCAAATATAACTATTTACACGCCTTTAGGCAAAAAAGAGTGAGTGTGAGAGCGAGATGAGTTTTGTATTGCAAATAATGAACAAAATGGAGTGCTAAAATGTCTTATTTAGAATATTTACTCAGAAATAATAACTAAACATGAGGAGAATTCTTATGAAAAGTACATCTGTAAAAGCAATTCTTTTCATCCTAAGAAGAGCAAGGTAACGGAAAAGCTTCTGTATATCTGGAGAATATGAACAGCGCGAACGGGCTCCTGGCAAAAGGCAATACCTTATATATTTTAACAGGCACAAGCTTGCAGAAAGCTGACGAGAATAAAAAATTAACAAAAATTACCGATGGCATTGAGGGCGGAGCGGACGGGATTGAAATGATAAACGATCATGAATTCATCGTGACTGGATGGGCTGGGGTTATATATTATGTGAAAGATGACGGCACTAAACAAGTACTATCTGATACAAGAGATAAAAAAATTAATTCTGCGGATCTTGGTTATGATCCAAAAACTAAAACCATATATATTCCTGAAATGTCGCAGAATTGTGTGGTTGCTTATAACTTAAAATAATATGAGTGTTCAAAAAAACCTTTCCCTAGGGGACAAGATTCCCCTTTTCAAAGCCACTGCTGATGACGGTTCAACATGGGACATAAGTAAATATATTGGCAAAGATTATATTATTGTTTACTTTTTCCCCGCTGCAATGACCAGTGGATGCACCAAACAGGCATGTTCATACCGTGATCACCAGGGCGATCTGACATCAGCCGATGCTATAGTCGTTGGTATCAGTGGTGATAAACCTGAGAATCTTAAACTATTCAAACGGGCAGAGAGCCTGAACTTTCCTCTTTTATCCGATGCTAAAGGCAACATCGCTAATAGCTTTGGAGTTCCTGCAGGTGAGGGTGCATCAATAAAACGTACAGTCGGCGCAGTCGAGCATGAACTGGTGCGTGATTTAACTATAAAAAGATGGACTTTTATTGCAGGAAAAGACGGGAAGATCATCTATAAAAATGAAGCTGTCGACGCGGAAAAGGATACCGAAGAGGTTCTTCATTTCCTGAGTATTCAGAAATAAAGAACCAATCTCCCTCTCATTACGCTTTACTCTCCATCACTAATATAGCCCTGGGAAGTCCACAGTTCCAGCTTAGATTTATTACTGTCGATGAATTCCGCCTTGAGCTTTGGTATGTCTCCGCTATTTTCTTTGTATTTTCTCCGAATTGCGGCTCCAGTTTTGTGTGCAAAGGTTCAAAATTTTGCAACTATCCTCATATTAAGTTCTGGCAGATTCTGCCCTTGGGAAACATTAAACAGTAATTAAATACAAGTATCAGGCAAGCATTAAATCAATTCCAGCCTTCCTGAACTCTGTCAGATAGGAAGCATCGAGTTCATTGTCTGTAGCAATGCGATTAATGTCAGGCAGATAACAAATATTTGTAAGCTCTGTTTTTCCGAATTTGGTCGAATCAGAAATTATAATAGCGTCGGAGGCTTTTTTTATTATATAGCTGGAGATCTCAGCTCTGAACAGGTCGCGAAGGGTAAAGCCTGTTTCAGCTGTATATCCGTCAATACCGATAAATGCTTTATCAAAGTTGATCTGATCAAGGGATGCACGTGTAATCTTTCCGACCAGGCTTTCACTTGCCGGCTGATAAATCCCTCCAAGAAGTATAACGCCGGTTTTCTCGCTTTTTCGCAGTTGACGGGCTATGTAAACATTTGTGGTAATGATGGTTATATTTTTCTTCTTTGCCAGTTCTCTTGCAAGAAGCGCATTTGTAGAACCCGATTCAATAAGAATAGTTTCTCCATCATTAACCAGACCAGCTGCCATGCGTGCAATTCTAAGTTTTTTATCATAATTGAAACCGAGCCTGTTTGAGAGATCCTCGGCATCTTCCAGAACTGCTCCACCATGCACACGTTTTATCAGCCCCTCCGATTCAAGGAAACTTAGATCCTGACGTATTGTAGCTGAAGAAACACTTAACCGGACAGAAAGCTCATTAACTGATGTAAGATTGTTTACCTCCAGAAGCTTTAATATATTTACCTGCCTGTTGTTCAACATATTTCAAGCGATAAAGAGGCTGCTCCGATAACACCTGAATCGGGGCCTATCTCAGAGACTTTTATATCAACATGATCGAACATCATGTCGCGGGCCAGATCATAAAATGTACTTTTTATCTTTTCTAGGAAATCGTCTCCCCAACTCAGAAGACCTCCTCCGAGAACTATCAGCTGCGGATTAAGCGCCTGGAAAATGTTATAGATGCCTATTCCCACATATCGTCCCGTCTCCAACATAATCTCTCTTGAAATAGGATCACCGATTTCAAGACCCTGTTTAATAAGCTTACCATCAAACTTAGAATAGTCAAAGTCAGATGGTAAATTAAGTTTTGTGATTTTTCCTTCTTTCAGCTTTTTCTGAAAAAGATAAGGAAGAGCCATTCCGCAGGCAACTGCCATTAGGCACCCTTTGTTCCCGCATGTACAAACAAGCTCACTTCCGGGCTCAATGATTGTATGTCCGAATTCCCCTGCCGTACCTGTTATCCCTCTGTAAAGCTTATTATCAATAATAATTCCGGCACCAATACCTGAACTTACTGTGAGAAACACCATGTTGTTAAAACCGCGGCCTGCTCCAAACTTCAGTTCACCGAATGCCATTGCATTGGCATCATTATCAAGAGTCACAGGCACGCTGAAATCTTTCTGGACATCGGCCCGCAAAGGATATCCTTTAAATCCTTTTAGATTTGAAGTTGTGATTATAGTCCCGTCGCTGAAACGTATGTGTCCTGCACAGCCAATACCGATACCGGAAAGATCAGATTCAGTAAGGTTGTTCCTTTTGAGCATCAGTCTTATATTGTATTTTATCTGATCGGTGAGGCCGCACTCTGACTTGGTAACATGATCGCAATCAAAACATCTGTCAATAATGCGACCTTCAGCTGTAAGAAGTGCTATGGAAAGTTTTGTTCCACCTATATCGACACCACATAAAATGTTTCCCATAAGTATTTATTATAAGGTCTGTTCAGTACGTGCTATAATATCATCCTGCGTATCAGGTGACAAATTAGTAAAAAATGCACAATATCCAGCTACCCTTACAATCAGGTCGCGGTAATTTTCAGGATTCTTTTTGGCAGCGAGGAGTGTTTCCCTTGAAACTATATTATACTGAACGTGCCATCCTTTAAGATCGGCAAAGAAGGTTTTCAGCATTGCAATAAGCTTTAGCTTGTCAGAATCCGTTTTGATTGCTGAAGGAGAAAGTTTTTGGTTTAGAAGTACTCCTCCCATTATTTTGTTGACAGGTAGTTTTGAAACCGATTTGAATACAGCTGTTGGCCCTAATAAATCTGTTCCTGACGATGGTGAGCTTCCTTCTGCAACAGGAGTCCAAGCTTTTCGTCCATCTGGAGTTGCAGGAACCACTGCCCCGCTTGGTACATTGGCCGAAATGCTGGATGTCCCTGCATAATACCTGCAGCCTATAGGCCCTCTCCCATAACGTGTTGTATGATAATTTTCGAGTTCATTGATAAATTCCATGTAGGCATCTTTTAAAAGAAGATCCACATAATCATCGTCGTTTCCATATTTTGGTGCAAAATTAAGCAACATAAGACGGATCTTCTCCCCTTCCTTTCCTTCAAAATCTGATTCCATCGCATCCATTAATTCTTGTCTGGAAATCCTCTTCTCCTCGAACACAAGTTTTTTAATAGCTGCCAGAGCATTCCCCAGGTTGGCAATGCCTACTTGCAAGCCTGATATAAAGTCGTACTTTGAGCCTCCTTCCTTGATCGTCTTTCCGCGGCTAATACAGCTGTCAACAAAAGCCGAACAAAGGATATCCGGAACATTTTCTTCAATGGCTGTATCAACGGCAGAGTCTATTTCAACAGTTTTACGGGTATAGTATTTAATCTGCTGCTGCCACGCTTTGAAGAGATCATCATATGAACTAAATTCTGTAAATTTACCGAGGCCTTTGTGAAACGTTTTCCCCGATCGTTTGTCGAGACCATCGTTCATGACGGCCAGAAGTACCCGCATTAAGTTGAGGAAACTCATTCCCGTGCAGCGGTAGCCCCATTTCCCGGGAACAGCAATCTCAATACATCCGATAGCAGAGTAATTATAAGCGTCATCTTTCTCAACACCAAGAGCAAGGAGACCCGGAATAACAACTTCATCATTGTTGAAAGCAGGCATTCCGAATCCTTTTTCTATCAATTTGATGCATTCAAACATGAAGATTTCACTCATATTAGTATGAAACCTCACTGATAGGTTAGGTTGTGTGAGTCTCATCTGGCCAACAGAATGTAAAATGAGGAAACTCAGTTCATTTACCGCATCACTTCCATCTGTTTTTTGTCCGCCGATAGTGACATTTTGGTAAAGCGGACCACCGGCAGAGAATTTCGTGTGCGACCAGGGACGTATCTTGTTTATTGAAAGAAGTTTAATCCAGGTATTTTCAAGCAGTTCTGATGCAAATTGCTCTGATACTTTATTAGTAATAAGGTCATTCCTGTAAAATGGAAAGAGATATTGGTCCATGCGGCCAAGCGATACTGAATGTCCGTTGCTCTCTATCTGCAGGACAAGCTGAACAAAATAAACAAGCTGAAGGGCCTGGTAGAAGTTTTCAGGTGGCCTTTCCGAAATAACTTTGCAATTTCCGGCAATGACTGCAAGCTCAAAACTTCTGGCCGGATCTTTTTCCCTGGAACTCATATCGAGTGCAAGCGAATGAAACCTCAGAATAAATGACTGAAATGCTTTTACACTGATATTCAGCGCAGTATAAAAATGATCCTTCCTTATCCCGTCCTGTTCATAAAGTTTAATCTGACTATGATAAGAGCTTATTTCATCCAGATATCCCCCCAAACCAGTTGACAAGATTTTATAGAAGTCGACAGCAATATGTGCATC
>PMIL01000265.1:14775-29865 GCA_003157075.1 Bacteroidales bacterium
GCATATTCAGGAAATATTGGAGCCGCTCTGTGCTGTGAAGATTGGTTACCTACAATCAATTCTCCTTCATCAATAAAAATGGTCATACACTTCAGTGTCTTTTCAAGTGCCAGAGCCCTTTTAATAATGACAGGCTTGTCTTCGTTTTCAAAATAAGCCTGAGTGTAGAACATTGCCCTTTCAGTGCATACTGACGGCTTCATATTGATTACTTTTTCCCGTAATGCGGACATTCGATACGATACTTCAACTGATTTTTCTTCTTGTAACATATTCTAACCTCCGATTTTCGCTTTTAGTCCCTTTGATTCAGCATATTCTATATAGTCAGCTAATTCGTGTTCGTCGACTTTTTTTGTTTCGTCCAGCTCATACCGTCTTCCCAGCATTTTGTATTTTTCATTGCCAAGGGTGTGATAAGGCAGAAAATGGATCTCCTGTATTTTTTTTAATGAAATTGTAAAGTCAATAATACCCTTCATTTCAGACATCGAATGATTGAAGTCCGGTACTACCGGAACCCGTATGACAATATTATTATGCAATGCTGAAAGTTTTATGAGGTTTTTCATTACCAGAGTAGCATCTCCACCTGTATATCTTTTGAATTTTTCAGCATTTGTATGTTTCAGGTCTGAAAGAATGGTGTCGGTAAAGATTATGCATCTTTCAATCATCTCCCATGGAACATGAAGTGATGTCTCGATCGAAACATTAATTTCTCTCTTTTTAAGCTCCTGTAATAATTCAACCAATTCAGGTCCCTGCGACAGAGGCTCTCCTCCGGAAAATGTAACACCACCTTCACTCCGTTTGTAAAAGGGTAAATCCTTTTCAATTTCAGCTAAGATATCAATGGTACTCTTTTCTTCACCTGAGACTGTAACTGCTTTGGTGGGGCATATGTCCCTGAAAATCTCAACATCACCTTTTGAAGTGAAATCGATCTCAATTCCATTTTCTCCCGCCCTGACAGCTTCGTTACCAATTTTAAGACACTCTTCAAACCCTTTGCACAAATGGCGGTTGTACTTGAGGCTGTAACTATATGACTGGCTTTCCGGATTTGAACACCACATACAACGAAGAGGGCATCCTTTATAGAAGATCATTGTCCTTATCCCCTTACCATCGTGAGTTGAATATCGCTGAATATTGAAAATCATCTTAAAGGTTAATTACGGTAAGTTCAAAGATAATTAATTCTTCATATAAAATATAAATATTTTCATATAAAAGTTATTATGTCTTTATATGAAACTTCAACAAGATTTTGAGACATATGAAGCTCTGTGCTCTGTGCCCTTCGCCCTAGCCCTGTGCACCGTGCTCTGAGATACAAATAAAGCTGTATATTTGCACGTCGGAATAAAAATACGGATCAATAAAAGAGATTATCAATGTTATCTGAAAAGGGATTATTTCAGCGTACTGAATTATTGCTGGGATCAGAAATTATGTCAGAAATCTCCAGTAAGAGAGTAATAATCTTTGGTATAGGAGGAGTGGGTAGCTGGTGTGCCGAAAGCCTTATAAGATCTGGAATACGTCATCTTACCATAGTTGATTCTGACCGGATTTGCGTGACCAATATAAACCGTCAGTTACATGCAACAACCCAGACTGTTGGTGAAGTTAAAACAGATGCACTAAAAAAACGCCTGCTTGATATAAATCCTTCTGCTGAAATCACCGACATTCAAAAAATATACAGCAAGCAAAACCACGATATATTTCATCTCGATCAGTTTGATTATATTATCGATGCGATCGACAGCCTGGGAAATAAAATCCACCTTATCCGTGAAGCGACACGAACAAATGCTACTTTTTATTCATCGATGGGAGCATCCTTGAAAATAGATCCGTCCAAGGTGAAGATTGCTGAATTCTGGGACGTCAAAGGGTGTGGACTGGGGGCGAAAGTCAGAAAAATGATAAGGAAAGGTGACCTGCCTGCAAAAAAATTCCTATGCGTATATAGTGAAGAGATGCTCGAATCAAGAGGATCAGGTTCATCGTGTGGTACTGATCAGTGCTTCTGTCCAAAAAATAAAAAGGTGGTTGGTGATCCGGAACTTGCTGATCATGAATGGTGCAGTCAGAAAGCTGTCATTAATGGAACTGTTGCTCATATCACTGCTATATTTGGATTTACAATTGCAGGATTGCTGATCCAGGATATTTACAACAAAAATATGAAAGCTCATTTCTAGCATTCCAGTATGCTCTTCGGCATTGATTCATAAATGAATGACTACAGGTTGGATAATACCAGGTGATTCCAATAAGATCATTGAAATTTCACCTTGTAAAGTATTCTGTACACGAATGGGTATATTTCACATGCAACACATATACCATAGGCTGCTTCAAGAAAAGAAAAGAGAAGCAGCATCCCTGTAAGAGAGTAAGCTGGCAAAAAAGAATTAAGGACAAAGGAAATTATGATGAGGCAGTTGAAGATTAAACCTATACGAGCTGCAAAAATTTTTGGTCCGGCATTTATGAAATTTTGTTTCAATTCAAAATAGCTGACAATTTCTTTTGATGAATTAACAATCAGGCTGTATTTTGAATAATCAGATGATCTAAAGAAAAAGTCAATGGCAAGAAAAACTACAGGGATTATGCTTTGAGTCAAAACTAAAATAATCAGCAACAATACTGTAAAAATTCCATTGACACGCGCTACATGCTCATCCACTTTTTTATCTGAAACGGGGCATACTGCATATGTTTTCAAACTCACAATTTTATTTTTTAATTTATATGAATATTTTTCCGGGGCAGGTAATATATGCCTTCGGGACAAAAGTACACTACGGAAAGTACGATGGAAATCACCTGAACATGGTATTTTTATACCGTATTCATGGGAGATGTAATGTTGCAACCTAAAATATTGCTCGGGATGATGCTCTTTTTAGTATTCCTGAAAATTGATTTAATCAGTCGGAAAAGCGACACCACTGATCTGTTCACACAAAGTAATAAATTTCTCCTGTAAAGCAGTGTTTTCGGCCTCTGGCCTAAAATATTTTTCCCGCATATGGTGAAAATATCGTCCGCTCACTTTAGCTTCTTTATCGTCGCTAACGGCTAGCCACGCCTGGGTTTCTGCACCTTTCTCAAGGTCATCAGGTGCACTCCGTCCTCCCATCTTTGTCGGTACCCAGCCTGGATTGACAGCATTGGAATAAACGTTCGGCCATTTGCGGGCAACAGCCGCAGACAAGATTACATCATGCAGTTTTGAATCAGAGTAATTATATCTTCCCATGTCTTGTGAAAATTCTCTCAAGCCCGGATCACCCTGCAAATGCATGCCTGAGCTGAGGTAAATCAGTCGATCTGGTCTTTGTATCAAACATGTCAGAATATATGGCGCAAGTGTGTTTACCACAAAAATCAGCTCGTTTGGTACCTGATAAACACCCGCATTATGAATAATTGCTTCAAAGCGCCCCATAGCATTAACATCTCCGGCCAACTTTTTGGTTTCTTCAATGCTCGAAAGATCCCCGATCAGAACTTTCTCAGCACCCGGTACCTTAACCAGCGCCTGCCTTGCCCGATCGGCATTGCGAGCATGAAGGACAACATTATGACCCTGATCTGTCAGGAGCTTTGCAGCCATACTACCCAGCCCATCGGATGAACCGGTAATGAATATTCTTGCCATTCCCTTGAAACAATTCCGGTAGAATAATGTTTCAACCCTGTCAGCAAATCAAATGGTTTTCCTCTTAGGTTAATCCTTATTACCTATATAACCCAGAGAAGTCCATAATTCGCGTTCAGATTTATTACGATCATATATCACTTCACATTCCGTATCTATTTTATAGGTCGCTCTTTTTACAAGATCATAAGCCGGCCAATCAGGCTGATCCTTGACCCCTGGTTTCCCTGTCCGTGCAAAAGAGGTCCACAAACCGGCAAAATTCAATGAAGCTTTAAAGCGTTCAGTTTTGTCACCTGCCAGATACTGGCCTGGCATCTCAGACCTCACGTTATTGAACTTAAATCCAATATCCATGGCATGAGCTGTTCCCATCGGAAAATCAGTATCAGGCACCTTCAGACCCGACTTGTAACCAAAATTATATAAATAGACCGGAGCGCTGTTTTGTCTTGTCTTTTTCTCTGCAATTTCTATTGAACCCAACCCCATTATAGTCACTGACATTATTTCAACGAAAATCGATGATGGAGATGCATCAGGCCTTGAGCTACGATATGTGTCCATTATTTTCTTTGTATTTTCTCCGAATTGAGGCTCTAATTTTGAGTACAAAGCATCGAAATTTTGCAGCTTGCATCCGGACACATCACCGGAAGAGGTGGCAAAGAATGTATATTCATCCTCATTCCATCCTATTATCAGGGGTTTGTTTATGGATATAGCTGGAGCCGATGGACTGAAAGGATGTCCTTGCAGAACAATCCCATCCACCACAGGAGAGAAGCCTCCTGGTCCTGATGCCCCTATTCCCCTGGTCCTGAATGAACTGTTCTTCGCTGAAGCTGCAGCTAATACCATAAGTTGAGGTTGTATGGCAAATAGCTTATCAGCTGGCAACTCCAAAAGTTTATGCCAGTCTTTTGGTGATATATTTAATTCCTTTAAAAGCAGGCTCGTCGTCTCAATGGCTGTTTCAACCGGAGTCATCATGACTCCCGGGCCGCTTTCGATAGAAGCTTTGTTAAAATATTTTGCAGCCGACGGCATTGCATACAGACAGGAAGTCTTCGCTCCTCCGCCCGACTCACCAAAAATCATTACATTATCCGGATCGCCTCCAAACTCTGCAATGTTCTGATTTACCCATTTCAGCCCGTCAACTATATCCAGCATTCCATTATTGCCAGAGGTTTTGTAATCCTCTCCTGCCACACTGCCAAGATAGAGATATCCAAAAATGTTCAGCCTGTGATTTGTCTCGACAACCACAACATCAAAAAATCTTGCCAGGTTGGCACCATCCTGACCAGTACTTCCTCCGGAGCCTGTGCTGAATCCTCCTCCATGATTATAAAACATCACCGGACGCTTTTTATTATCATTTGCTGGTGTCCAGACATTCAGGAAAAGACAGTCCTCCCCGGGTTGCGGTTCATTAATTCCATAAACAGTATTTGGACTCTGCATTGCAGGAGTGCCAAGCATGAAAGCATCTCTTATTCCTTTCCATGATTCGAGCGGAGCCGGACGGCGAAATCGTCTGTCGCCGGAAATTTTTCCCGCATATGGAATACCCTTGAATATGTTTACACCTTTGTTTCTGATACCACGGATTTTTCCGTGACTTATTTCAACAGTCACATATTCTTCGACATTCTGATACAAAGTTGAAAATAGGGATTTTGGCAGCACAACCGTGGCTGCTGTTGCAAGTGACATTCTTGTCACAAATTGTCTCCGGTTTATCATGATCTGGTTTTTGATGTCTAATATAACGCATTCTCTTCAAAAATGCTATTCATATCTCAAAGCTTCAACCGGATTCATTAAAGCTGCCTTCCAGCTCTGCCAGCTTACGGTGACCATGGCAACCAACATTGCAAGCAATCCGGCAATTAAAAAGAGCCACCAGCTTAATTCAGTTTTATAGGCGAAATTACCGAGCCATCTTTTCATTACATACCAGGCTATGGGTGAGGCAATCAGAAATGATATCGCTATCCATTTTACAAAATCCTTGTTAAGCAGTGACATTATATCGTATACTTTAGCTCCGTTTATTTTCCGTATGCCTATTTCTTTTACTCTCTTCCTGGCAGAATTGGTAGCCAGACCGTACAATCCGAATGCTGCCAACACGATTGATAAACAAGTACCTATCATTGATAAAATAGCTAGTTTTTTATCATTCGTAATCCGAAACTGATAAGTTTCGTTTGTATACTGGAGTGAGAAAGGATCGCCAGGATAAAAGTTTTCCCATTTCTCCCTGATCTGTCTAATGATCTCCTGTTCTCTTCCTGAATCTCTGAACCTAAACGATATGAAGCCAACTTCATATTTCCACTGGTAATTCCTGATCAGCAGACACGATTCGATCTTTTTCCTGGCTGCCTCCTGGTGAAAATCCTCAATTACCCCATTAACCAGATATGGAGCCTCAGGTATGCTTAAATAATCATTAACCTTAAGCTGAACGAACTTCCCTATTGCTTCCTCAGGGGAATCGAATCCCAGCTTTTTGCATGCTTCCCGGTTGATGATAACCTTAGGCGCACCGGGCTTGTCCTCATTTGTGAACATTTGCCCTGCAAGAATCTTTGGCTCAAAAACATCCTGAAAATGATGATCAATGGTCAGGATTCCGAAATTTACACCACTCTTGTCGGGTGCATCTGAAGGGTAAATAGTATTACTGTGGAAGGTGATCTCCTGACCCGGTACCCATGAGCTGACCGTAGCTGAAACAACTCCCGGGATTTTGCAGGTTTCTTCCAGAAACGTGATAAGCTTTTGAGTTGCGCCTTCCTTTTTGATCATACTCATCGGAGTATATGAAAAAGTTGTCTGCGCGAGGTTGAGTCCGACATCCATGTTTTTCATAAACCATACCTGTTTTATTATGACAAAAGTGGTTATCATCAGTCCAATGGAAGCGGAATACTGAAACACAATGAGCGAGCGCCGAAGTTTGAATCCATCATTGACATGAATAAAATTTTCAGAAAGGAGTTTTTGAGCGCTTTTCGAAATCAGGATATATGCAGGATAGATACAGCTTAAAATTGAACCCGAAATAAAAACGGCAATGAACAGCAGCAGATTCCATCCTTTCATGGTTATTTGGTTGTGAATTTGCAGGTAATTGTAAAAATTCCTTCCAAGCAAAAAGAAAATGACGAAAGACAGCAATATGGCAGCAGCGTTGATGATTACTGATTGCAGCACTATTTGTCCCAAGAGGTCTGATGCACCAGCACCAACTATTTTTTTAAGCCCGAATTCTTTTGCCCTCTCCATACTCTGGGTGATCTGGAAATTTATGAAGATAACCCAACTCATAGCCAGTGAAAGTATTGCTATAACATAAAGAATTATAATGCTCCTCTTGTCGGAGTTTGGAGAGATCTCATCCGCAAAGTGTGAATTAAGATGAATTGATTGAACTGGTTGTAACATGAATCTCGACTTTTGACCCGTGGCAATTAAAGGTCCGGTATATTTTTTATAGATCGGAGGAAAGCCTTGCGCAACCAACACTTTATCAACGTTTTTTTTTAATCGAATATAGGTATATACATTGGGATTCTCCCAAAGCCATCGCATAGAAGGAGCTGGCTCCAGCGATCCGGATTTAGACCCCCTTCTCAATTTGGAAGTGCTGTTGTCAAAGTTGTTAATAAAATAATGAAGAGTTTTACGCGTAATAAGGATATCAATTTTTAAATGGCTGTTTTCGGGTATATTATTAAAAACACCTGATACAATAAATTCCCATCCTTCATTTACCTTAAAATGCTGGTTAAGAGGATCTTGTTTCCCAAACAACTGTAACGCTGCTCTCTTTGAAATCACAGCGGATTGAATTGTGGGAAATGGATTATCCATATCCCCAGCAACAAACGGTTGGTCAAACACTTTGAAAAATAAGGTGTCACACCAAAAAAAGTTTGCATCTTTAAGATAATTCTCAGCAGTGTAAGCTGTTACAATATCTCTCTGGAAGCCAGTTGCATAAGCCACACCCGGTATTTCATCAGCAATCACCCTGCATAAGCCGTTATAATTTGTTGCGGTAGTTGTTATGTTTCCATTTGGCATCGATTTCTCAAGTATGACCCTGAAAATTCTTTCAGGTTCAAGCCATGATGTATCGTAAGTTCTCTCGTATTGTATATAGAAGTAAATCAGAATAAATGAAGACATTCCAACCGTAAGCACTAATACGCTCAGCAGGCTCAGCAGCTTGTTTTTGAGTAAGAACCTTAAGGATATATTCAGACCCATGAAAAATATTGATAAGTTGCTTTTGATAATATGTTGAACAATATATACAAATATCTGTTTTACAATTGATTTACATCAAAATAAATTTTTAACTTAAAGAATGTGGAGACCAGAAACCACAAAAAAACGGGGCGAAACTGAAAAGCCATAAGAGTAAGAAAATTAAAAATTTAACATTGTGAAGACTAATAAAATTTTTTCCGCCTCCTTGTTCATTGGAATATTAATGACACTAACTTCAGGCATTTATGCACAAGATTTTGTGAAGGCAGCAGCACAAGGCACTACCAAAGTACTACTTGAAAATGACCAGGTAAGAGTAGTACAGATTGAATCAGCACCAGGCCAGGTAACACCATGGCATTCCCACCCTGATTATATTTTGTATGCTCTTACAGATGGAAAACTTGAGAGTACTGAAAAAGGTAAACCGGCAACCATGTTGACTTTTAAAGCAGGTGAAGCTTTGTTTATGCCGGCAGTAACTCACCAGGCAAAAAATGTCGGGTCTAATACCGTTAAGTTGGTTTTGACAGAATTAAAACCATCTGTCAAAAAATAAGCGGGTGTATGGAAAAACTTTTAAAGAAGCAATCTCAAAACGAGGTTGCTTCTTTTATATAGGAATGATGTTAATTTTCCTTTTCAAGTTCATCCACTCTCCTGAACAATGCCTTGAAGGCATCAGCCGGATTTGTCCTTCCGCTTGCAGTTGCTTGCTGTTTCTCATAGAATGCGTCT
The DNA here is from genome assembly GCA_003157075.1 of Bacteroidales bacterium. Classification (GTDB taxonomy): domain Bacteria; phylum Bacteroidota; class Bacteroidia; order Bacteroidales; family VadinHA17; genus LD21. The sequence continues at coordinate 23,492 of PMIL01000265.1, forward strand.
ATAAACTGATCAGTCCCGGACCAGATAGTCTGCATCATGCCGTAATACCTTGGCTTCATTTCCTTTGTTGCATTCTTCCTGAATCTTGCCATATCTTCAGCCTGCATAACACTTGTTTCTGGTTTTCGACCGGTACAGGTTATAACGCGGAAACCTTTCATAGCAAAATAGACAGGAGTCTGATCGGATCTCTCATAATGCCAGTCACAGATCACAACGTCTTTGGGTATAATATCTATAGCACGCCAGGTATAGTTATAACTTGCTTCCCACAACCCAATACCGGTTGATTTTCCATCAATCAAACGGTCACCCCAAATCCATAATTCCCTGTTCTTCTCTGCGAGATGGTTTCTGATTTTGGTTACCTCTCCGGCATATAGTTCAGCCTTGTCAACACCCGAACAACGCGGACATTTTTCATCGCCCAGATAAAATATTTCATCCATTCCGGCATGAAACGCGTCTGATTCGAATACATCGCATATCTCATCAATAAGCGCAAATATTACCTTATGCAAATCGGGATGGAGAGGGCAATAACTTTTACAATACAAGTTATCACTATTCGGCCAGATATATTTTTCGGGCATTTTAATATAAGGCGTTTCATCGAACTCGGGAAACTTTTCCAATAGCTTATTCGGGTGCTCTTTCCACGACTGATGGCCCAAAAGGTTAATCTGAGGAATAATCCTTATGTTGTGTTTCTTACAGCACGCCACCATCTTCTTTACATCTGCTTTAGAGAGTGCTGCAGAATCACCAAGTTGCGGATAGCTCTCAAATTGATAGTTGTAATCCTTATCACAGACAAATAATATTAATGTATTGATGCCACGGGGAGCCAGTTCTTCATCTATGAACTTCACAAAACGGTCCACCTCCCTATGCCTTGGCGATGTACAGCTAAAACCTTTTACCTGAAATACACTTTCAGAAGAGGGCTGTCCTAACGCGCCAAAATTTGATAATCCTATTGACATTAAAACTGAGAGTACAATAACCTTCTTTTTCATTTGTTTTTTGATTTTAATTACTCATATAAAACTATGACAGATTACTTATTGGGAATAAATCAATAACTAAGATTCTTGAATTTAAATATCGGTAAACTTTATCATACACAGGTGATATTATTGAGACATTTTGAAACCAGATGATTTTGCGACAAAAATTAAACTTAATGGTTACATTACAAACAATCGTCGTAAATTAACTTTTAGAAAAATACACCTCTCCGATAACTTAAAACCAAGATACATAATGGCCAACACAACCAGAAGAAAATTCCTGAAATCTGCTGCTGTTATTGCCGGATCATCAACTCTGGCCAGCATAACAGGCTGTTTACCCGGAGTGGTGAAAAATTCAGGTGCAGCAGATAACATAATACGTCCTCTTAATGACATTAAAAGGGAGAATATTAAAATAACCGATATAAAGGTAATGCTACTCTCCTACCTTTTGAAACCTCAGGAGCTTTGGACAGATGGAGACGATAACGGCATCATCTGGCAAACTTCATCTGTAATTATTGAAGTATTTACAGATGCCGGTATTACTGGGATTGTCGGAGCAAGCCGATATAACGGGCCTGAGGAAATGAAGATCTACACCGAAAAAGTTATTAAACCACTTCTTATAGGTAAAAATCCTTTTGATGTGGAAATTTTAACGGGGGGGATAGCCGGTGGAGAAGCCAGGGGAGCATGGGCCGGCGTTGATATTGCACTCTGGGATATTATCGGCAAAGTGAAGGGATTGCCTCTTTATAAAATCCTGAGTCCGGATACTGAACCGCAAACGCATCTTAGGGTGTATGCAAGCGGAGGTGAATTCACATGGAGAAAAGATTCCGGGTTTAACGATATCGGACCTGAAAGCCATATAAGACAGGCACTTAAACATAAAGAAGATGGGTACACTGCTTTTAAGTTTAGAATGGGAGGCGGGTTTTCGAAACTTGGAATTACAATGAAGGATTACATCCCGCATTTGTATAAGCTAAGGAAAGCAGTCGGACCAGATTTTGATCTGATCCAGGAAGCAAATACCAGGTGGTCTGTGGAACAATGTCTGGAAATATGTCCTGTGCTCGAAGAACTCAAATTCCTGTGGTTCGAGGAACCAACAAAAAGAGTTATAGCCGATTACCTTAAGATTAAACAGGCGCTTCCGACAGTGAAAATATCAGGTGGTGAGACGCGCAATAACAGGTACCAACTGGCAGAATGGATGGATAGTGGCGCATATGATATAATCCAGTCGGGTTGTGATGACGCAGGGATGACAGAAAATTGGTATATAGCCCGAATGGCTGCCAGCAGAGGAAGACTTTTTACCGGCCATAACTGGCAGGATGGCCTCGTTACTATAGCAAATGCCCATTTACTTGCTTCTATTCCGAACAGGTTTTTGCTTGAGACGAATATGACTGCTAATCCGTTGAAGGAGGGATTGTTCAAGGAAAAACTTATTGTAAAAAACGGATACCTCGACATCCCTGACAAACCAGGGCTGGGAGTGGAACTTATTGAAGGTCTGGAGGAAAAGTATCCCTATATTCCAGGATGGTGGAATAAGCCCGACCCGGGGATGCCTAAATAAATTCTTTAATTCCCGGACACTGGACTACAATAAATTATTCTCTTATTTTCTTTGTTCCCCTGGTGATACCTGATTCATTAAAAGCATCGATACTGAAATAATAGGTTACATCTTTATTCAAACCGGTCAGATTAATGGAATCACTGTTATATACCATTACCGAAGAATATAGTTTATTTATTTCTGTACCAAAGTTTACAACATAGCCTGTAGCTGAGTTGTCTTTTACCCATTTCAGGCTTGCCCTTCTTGTATCAGATACTTTGCGGTCAACTGAAAATCCGGTCACTTCAACGGGTGTTTTACCCTTTCTCTTTCCAAAAATTCTCAAATCATAAACAGAAAACTTTCCGTCTGGAATCTTTACATTTTCAATCTTAATAAATTTGGCCTTCACCGGTTTATCAAGTTCAATATAATCGTGACATGCATCTTTGATGTTATTGCTTTTATCTATTATTAACTTCCATACTTTCTGATCGTCTGAGGCAAAAATCCGGTAACAATACTGCAGATTTTTGCTGTCAGGTTTTAAGTTAGCCGCATTATCAGCGAAATTCACCTGAATTGCATTTATTGTTACATTATTATCCAATTCTACGCTGAGCCATTCACCGGCATTTCCTGTATTTGCCGACCACCAGGTTCTTATATTTTCATCGAATGCATTTTTAACCGGGTATTTTTCGTTCGAAGAAGATGCAGTGGCTTTCTTGTTATATGACAGCAGCATCCAGCCCCTGAACAGACTTTCTTTGTCAAAGTCAATCTTCCTTGAGGGCATTAAAGTCGGGTAATCTCCAAAGGCTGAGAATGTCCTTAATACTCCATCTTTATCGAAACAGGCCGGAAACAGCCCGAGGCGCCGTTCAAAAATATGACGTATACTGATACTCATACTGGAAACATGCCAGTAATTACCGTACTTGTCAAGAAAGGTTCCACTATGTCCGGCACCGGCTATGAAGCCTCCTGGCTTATAAGAAAATGGACTGTAGGTTTCATATTCAAAAGGACCTGTTGGTGAGTCTGAAATATAAACACCGTCAGCATAAGTTTTGAATTCCGTGCCGGGTGACGCATACTGAAGGTAGTATTTGTTATTAAACTTTGTCATCCAAGAACCTTCATTGTATCCATTCTTTACTATCTCGTTCAACTCACCAGGATTTTCCCACCCGTGTTCCGCGGGATTATGTGTAATCACTACTTTTGGCTCAGTAATTGGCTGCATTTTCCTGCTCAGTTCCACTACTTTGATTGGCACTGCATCTGAACAACCCCAATACAAGTATATTCTCCCGTTATCATCTCTGAAAAAATTCGGATCCCATACCGGAAATGGCAATGTATTTTCCATTGGTTTCCAGTTGTCTTCAAAAGGATTGGAGGTATAGTAAATATTCTTTTTAACCGTAGCTGACGCCATGTAAAAAGTTGTATCATTAATGGTTATTACATCCGGAGCATAATCTTCGATTGGAAGACTTTTAACCGGTAAGAATTTCCAATCCTTCATATCATCGGAATTCCAATAACCTCCGCTGTGCGATGCAAAAAGAAAGTATTTTCCCTTATATATTGTAATTACAGGATCTGCTGCTTCTCTGTAAGAATCGAGGCTTGATGGCTGGAAACGGTAATTAAGGTTCATTGGATTACAGAATGTCTTCTCTTTATCAGGTGTGAAGGAAAAATTCAATAATGTAATCAGGATGAAGGCTATGAAAATTCTTTTCATTTGATTCGCTTATTTAAAATTCAATTTCTGAAAGGTATACAGAAATTATCGAACCTCTTAAAATCTTTCAGGAAAAGACAAGCTTTGAATACTCTATCCAAACTGAGATTGGCGAGTTACTTAAATGAAGTGGGATGATTTTATGGAGCCATCCTATGATTTAACGAATGGCTCCTGCAAATCCTGTTTAATTTTTTGCACTGTCAAAATAGTTCTTCATAAACAGAAACTGATACTTCACTGCATTGGTCCAGTAAGGCCAGGTATGANNGTCCCGCAATCAATAATAATAGCCAATGAATTTGGCGTCAGTAAATTAAGCATGTTTATTACGGTGTTCTTTTCCCACCGTTCCTGTTGTTCTGCATATGTCCCAAGCTGTTTAGCCATATCCCAATTATTTGGAAATGGCCGGATATCAACACCTCCGCTCATACTTCCGGTAGCGCCAAATATATCCTGATGCCTGATAGCCAGATACAACGCACCGTGACCACCCATGCTCAGACCGGTTATTGCCCGTCCTGAACGGTCTTTGATCGTCTTATATTTTGCATCAATTGCTTTTACCAGTTCGTCTGACACAAATGTTTCGTATTGTGATTTAGGGTCAACAGGACTATTCCAATACCAGCTGCTATAACCGCCATCAGGACAAACAATAATCAGGTTATATTGATCGGCAGCTTTTTCAAAACCTTTGGCTTTACTGATCCAGTCGAGATGATTCCCGCTATAACCGTGAAGTAAATAAACTACCGGCAGTTCTTTTGCAGATGAATAATTATCGGGTATTACTATTACTGCTTTAATATCTTTCTGCATTGACACACTGTGGACCTTGATTGTATCGACTATTGCGGCCCTGTTTGAGCTGAAAGCCCAGATCGTAAGAAGGAAAATAAGAATTCTTTTCATGTACTTCACTCATTAAATAATACTTCTGTTAAATCAAGATGGTATTCCCGGGAGAATCCGGGCTCCTTAATACCCAATTGTAAATCTTTCCCTGTGATGAGCCGGTTTTTCAAGCTCATCGATCATCGCCACTGCATAATCCTGTACAGATATCTTACTCTCTCCTTTTTCATCAACGATAAGATCATCTTTCCCCAGGCGAAAATGTGCGGTCCGTTTTCCCGGGTGTATATCGCCGGCAGGGGAGAAAAATACCCAGTCGATGCTTTTTTCAGCCGCCAGGTCTATCAGATAAACATTTGCCAGAGCTCTAATGGCAGGAAGGTATGATTCAGGAATTAATCCGGCATCCATCAACCTTTTCCCGGGAGAAACAAAAAGAGACCCTGCCCCGCCAACTACCAGTAACCGTTTTCCACCTGCCTTTCTGACCCCTTCGAGTATGGCCCCGTATACCCTGGTAGTTTCCGCCGCAATATCCGGATTAGTCCAGCCCGGATTATAAGCACTTATCACGGCATCCATTCCGTTGCATAAATCTGCTACGGTTTTTGCTGAAGAAACATCACCTTGTTTTACTTCCAGGTTTTTATGTACTGTTTTTATCTTTTCAGGGTGGCGGACAACCGCCGTTACTTGTTGACCACGATCCAAAGCTTCGTTAAGTATCGCTGTGCCAACAAATCCGCTCGCTCCAATCAATAGAATTTTTTTCATGTTCCGGAATTATATTAGTTTATATTACGCTGGCTTTTTCGCAAAGCCCGCAAAGAACTTAATAACTTGAGTTTAACTTCACATTCTTTGCGACTACTTTGTGCTTTCTGGATGTTAAAATTAATGAGAGGGTACCATTTTATAAATAATCAATAGAGATCCTGGTTTATCCTTCGCTATAAGTGTCAATCCTTTAATAAGCTCCTCTCCTGTTTTTGTAACTGCAAGGTTAGAATCTTCATCTATCAACTCATAATTGACTTTTGGATCTAATCCTCTCAATTTTACCACCAGGGATTCTTCATCACAATCTTTACGTCTGAAAGCAATAATGATCCCATCACTTTGCGCCGGACGGTTTAACTGGTAAGACAACCAGACATTATCC
>PMIL01000256.1:0-1247 GCA_003157075.1 Bacteroidales bacterium
GATGTATAAGAAGGAAACTGCGATACCCGACAGGCTGGCAGCAACATTCAAGTACGGCTATAAATGGGCATACAATAAATTTTATATGGATGAACTCTGGCTTTTTGTAACAAAAAAAGTAATCTTCAGATACATTTCATCGCCGGTTGCCTGGTTTGATCGTCATGTGGTTGATGCAACAATGAATGCAATTGCATCTGTCACTCAGGGTGTTTCTTACAGGATAAGAGGATATCAGTCAGGCCAGTTACAGAAATATGCGTTTGTGTTTATAACAGGGGCCGTAATGCTTGCAATATTATTTATTTACCTCTGGAAATAACGGTTAAATCAGAAAAGACTTTTAATTATGGATATTTTATCACTGTTTGTAATAATTCCGGTCTTAACAATAACTGCCATCCTTCTTCTAAAGGATACACGACAGGTTCGGCTCGTAGCGGCATTCGGAATGGGGCTCCAGTTATTAATGGCTGCAGTTCTTGTTTTCCTGTATCTTTCTGCCCGGCATGCAGGAAATCTCGATGAAATGTTATTTGTTAAAGACTACCTGTGGTTTAAAAGTCTGAATATTCATTACTGCGTAGGTGTAGATGGAATATCGGTTGCAATGATATGCCTGACATCGCTGGTGGTGTTCGCAGGAATATTTGCATCATGGGAAGTTGAGATTTTAACTAAAGAGTTCTTTGTTTCCCTGATTCTCCTTGCTACAGGTGTTTTCGGCTTTTTTATCTCTATCGATCTCTTCACAATGTTCTTGTTTTATGAGCTTGCCGTTATACCGATGTATCTCTTAATAGGAATCTGGGGAACTGGTCCGAAAGAATATTCAGCAATGAAACTCACACTCATGCTTATGGGTGGTTCAGCTCTTCTGCTGGTGGGCTTGCTGGGGATATATTTCAATTCCTCACCCGACAAAAACCAGCTTACATTTAATATCCTGGAGATTTCAAAAGTCGTAATTCCATTGTCTGCACAGAGATTATTCTTTCCTCTGACATTTGTAGNNTGCGGTTTCTATGTTGCATGCAGGTGTCCTTATGAAACTTGGAGGGTATGGCGCTTTCAGGGTTGCTATTTTTCTGATGCCGGAAGCAGCACATGAACTTTCCTGGATATTTATTATTCTTACCTCAATAAGTGTCGTTTATGGCGCCTTTGGGGCAATTGCACAAAAAGACCTTAAATATATTAACGCTTATTCTTCAGTCAGTCATTGTGGTCTTGTTCTTTTTGCAGTG
>PMIL01000256.1:1355-3127 GCA_003157075.1 Bacteroidales bacterium
GGAGCTTTCCAGCATCCTGAACTCTTTTACAGGATAGTTACTATTCTCGTTGTTTCTTCAATTGTTATTACAGCTGTTTATATCCTTCGTGTTGTTGCAATCTTATTACTTGGTCCTACTACCAATGAGCATTTTGAACATCTTACCGATGCAAAATGGTTTGAAAAGATCTCTGTGGTGACTCTCATCGGATCTGTTGCTGCGATCGGGTTGGCTCCTTTCTGGCTTTCTACCATGATTGGAACAAGCCTTCATCCTATCATTCAGAAGATTATTGCACTTAATCCGTTTTGATCTGTCTATTTATAAATATTTTGGATAATATTAAGATATGAGCCTAGGTACTTTTTTAATAATGCGTCACGAACTGTTGCTTATTGCAGCAGCACTCACGGTCCTGATTGCTGAGATCTTCTGGAATCCCAATAAAAAAGGCAGTATAAGTCTTTTTTCGATAATCATCTTCGGGGTTATAACTATAGTCGGCTTCATTCCCTCTCAGGAAGGACCGATTTTTGGAGGTATGTATGTTTCATCGGGTACTCGTCTTCTTATGAAGAATATCCTGAACATAGGAGCCTTGCTCGTCTTTATTCAGTCTGTCACCTGGCTCAATAAAGAAGAAAATTCAGAAAAAATAAGTGAGTATTTTCTCCTCCTTATTTCAACACTTATCGGGATGGATTTTATGATTTCGGCCGGTCACTTTCTTATATTCTACATTGGCATTGAACTTGCCACTATTCCAATAGCGGCTCTTGCAGCCTTCGATCGTTATAACAACAAATCTGCTGAAGCAGGTATTAAACTTATTTTGTCATCAGCCTTATCATCAGGTGTATTGCTTTATGGGTTATCAATGATCTACGGAACCACCGGTACACTTTATTTCAATGAAGTGGCAACTCTCTTTGGTAATGCAAGTCTTCAGATCCTGGGATTTATCTTCTTTTTTGCAGGAATGGCTTTTAAAATATCAATAGTTCCTTTCCATCTTTGGACCGCAGATGTTTATGAAGGCTCACCTGTAAACATTACCTCTTATCTCTCGGTCATCTCAAAAGGAGCAGCTGTTTTTATTCTGATGATAATACTGTTCAAAGTTTTTCCTGTTATCGCTTCTACCTGGCAGAAAACACTTTTTGTCACTTCCATACTTACAATGACAATTGGTAACCTGTTTGCTATACGTCAGCAGAATTTAAAGCGTTTTCTGGCATTTTCGTCAATATCACAGGCAGGGTATATACTTTTAGGTTTAATAGGTGGAAATCAGCTTGGAATGGCATCTGTTATGTATTATATCCTGGTATACATTTTTTCTAATCTCGGCGCCTTTGGTGTTGTCGCTGCTATCTCAAATGCAACAGGTAAAGAAAATATTGATGATTATAACGGCCTGTATCATACAAATCCAAATCTGAGTCTTATAATGACTCTGGCTTTATTCTCGCTTGCCGGAATTCCGCCTGTTGCCGGGTTTTTCGGGAAGTTCTTTTTATTTACGGCGGCTGCGCAGAAAGGATTCTATCTGCTTGTGCTGATTGCTGTTCTGAATACAATAATTTCATTGTTTTATTATCTCCTTGTTGTGAAAGCAATGTTTATCAACAAAAACGAGTCACCTATTTCTTCTTTCAAGAGTGACTTTCCAACCCGCTTCGCACTTGGGATCTGCGTTGCAGGCATAGTGGTTACAGGGTTTGCAAGTGTTATTTTTGAAGCAATTAGGAATTTAAGTTTCGGTGTCTGAACCCCTCCCGCTGCGCGGG
>PMIL01000145.1 GCA_003157075.1 Bacteroidales bacterium
GCAATGAGCAAATGGGAAGAACTGAAGGTTACACTATGGGGAATGTTTGGAAGAGGGTTCTAAGATATTTTATAATCCGTGGGATAGTTCGCCCCCCTGCCCCCCTGAAGGGGGGTTCGTTCTCGTTTTTTAATAATGTTTCGGGAGGTTCCAGAACAAGGCCCCCTTTAGGGGGGTTGGGGGGTAAAAAGTCGCAGATTAGGTGGTGCTGGGGGTAAAAGTCGCAGATAAGGTGGGAGGGGTAAAAAAGCCGAGACTTTGCGGAGTTGGGGTAAAGGCATTGGTAGTTGAAGAGGGTTTTTATATATTTGCACTCTGAAAATTAAGCGAATGGGATTGACAATAAAAGAGATACTGGATAAGGAATCATTCACAAGAGAGAACATTATCAAGCTGCTTGAATCAACTGCCGAAGAAAGGACTCTCCTCTTTAAAAAATCTGCAGAAATAAAAGAAAAATATATAGGCAATAAAGTATGGTTCAGGGGATTGATAGAATTTTCAAACATATGCGGTAAAGACTGTCTGTACTGCGGAATACGAAAAGGAAACAAGAATCTCACCAGATATAATCTCTCTGATGTAGAGATCATCGCTGCAGCCAAATTTGCTTTTGTTAACAGATATGGTTCTATAGCTCTTCAATCAGGAGAACTTGAAAGTCCTTATGTGGCTGACAGAATTGAAAATCTTCTTTATAAAATCAAGGAATTTTCCGATGGAGCACTCGGAGTGACATTATCAGTCGGGGAACAGGTGCCTGAGGTATACAAGAAATGGTATGACGCCGGTGCTCACCGGTACCTGCTGCGGGTTGAAGCAACAAACCAGAAACTTTATAATAAAATCCATCCTGATGACTCAAAACATGATTTTAATCGCAGGCTGAACTGTCTTAAGAGCCTTCAGGATATAGGTTACCAAACGGGCACAGGCGTGATGATAGGCCTTCCTTTTCAAACATTGGATGACCTTGCCGGAGATCTCCTGTTTATGAAAGATTTTAATATAGATATGTGCGGAATGGGACCGTATATTGAACATGCAGATACCCCGCTCATCGAATTTTCAGGACAACTTATGCCTCTGCCGGCGAGATTTGATCTCACTCTTAAAATGATTGCCATAATCAGAATAATGATGAAAGATATNNCCGGGAAAATATCGTGACAGCTACAAACTCTATGATAATAAACCATGTACTGACGATTCAGCCGAAGACTGCCAGAGTTGTCTTGAAGCCCGGATCAGCCTTGCCGATGCTGTAGTAGTATATGGTGAATGGGGAGATTCGAAACACTTCAGGGAAAGAATTGGCAAATGATCACTAAAACTGTATCAGATCAATAAATTATAAATTTTTAATGATCTTTTCTTTGATTTTATAACAAATTAAACTAGGTTTGAATTAAGATATTAAGCCATGGGCATTATTACATTAAATATTAGCATTTATTATTATTATTATTGCATGCAAACATAAGTAAGCCCGTAAGAAATAAGTGTCGTAGACACACTTTTGAAAACATAAGGCTTACCAGAAAAATGGTAAGCTTTTTTTTATAACTATTTTAATCAATTTATTATAATCATGGAAAAAAATGAGAAAAAAGGTACTGTAAAATTCTTCAATGGAAAACAGATCCCGCTTGAAATGCATAAGGTACGCATTGTACAATCGTTGAAACTTGTCCCTGTTGAACGTCGTCTTGCAGCCATTACAGAGGCAGGATATAACTCATTCCTTCTTGGCACAAAGGACATTTTTCTTGATATGCTGACTGATAGTGGCACGAATGCAATGAGCGATGAGCAGCTCTCAAAAATGTTTGTTGCCGATGATGCCTATGCAGGTTCACAGAGCTTTGTAAAATTTGCTAAGAGCGTTTCAGATGTTTTCGGGAAAAATATGATCTTACCGGTACACCAGGGACGGGCTGCAGAGAATATAATATCGCAGACCTTCGTTAAAAAAGGATCGGTAATCCCTATGAATTATCATTTTACTACGACTCTTGCACACATACAGCTTAACGGCGGTAAAGTAGTGGAATTGTTTACTCCGGAGGCTATGAAAATTAAAAGCACCCATCCGTTTAAAGGCAACATTGATATAAAACGTCTCGAGGAGCTGATAAATACAACTGGTCGTGAAAACATTCCCTTTATCCGGATGGAAGCTTCCACAAACCTTATTGGCGGACAGCCGTTCTCAATGGAGAATCTGAAGGACGTTAGAAGAATTGCTGACAAGTATAAATTAATTATAGTTCTGGATGCAAGTCTTATAGGAGAAAATGCATATTTCATCAATAAACGTGAAGAGAGTTACAAAGAGAAGTCTATAGGTTTCATTCTGAAGGAGATGTGTGACTTATCAGACCTGGTTTATTTTTCAGGAAGAAAAGTCAGCTCCTCCCGCGGAGGTGCAATTTGTACCAATAATATTGATTTATACAATAAAATGAAAGACCTTGTTCCTCTTTATGAAGGATTCCTTACCTATGGAGGGATCTCAATAAGGGAAATTGAAGCCATGACTGTCGGGTTGTACGAAACTCTTGATGAGGATGTTGTCGGACAATCTCCATCATTTATAAACTATGCGGCAATAGAACTTGATAAACTTGGAATACCGGTTATTATGCCCGGAGGCGCACTCGGTTGTCATGTTGATGCAAAGCAGTTTCTTTCACATGTTCCACAGGCTGACTACCCTGCAGGTGCTCTGGTAGCCGCCTTTTACATAGTGTCTGGAGTCAGGGGCATGGAACGCGGAACAATGAGCAGCATTCGTGATGAACAGGGTAATGACATTCTCGCAGACCTTGAACTGATGAGGCTCGCTTTCCCGCGCCGTGTATTTACTCTGTCACAGGTCGAATATCTTATAGACAGATTAAACTGGCTTTACCTCAACAGAGAACTGGTTGGTGGGATAAGGTTTTATGAAGAACCACCTGTACTTCGCTTCTTTACAGGCCGGTGCAAACCTATTGGCAACTGGCCCGAAAAACTTGTTGCAAAATTCAGAGCTGACTTCGGAGATAGTCTGTAGAAAAAGCGATGAGTTCCAAGAGTCGGAGGTGTTGAAAAAGTAAGTTTTAACACAGAGTACCGCAGAGATGGCGCAGAGTGCTGCAGAGTAATGCTTTGATAAGCTGTTCTTTGCGATCCTATACGGATTCTCAGCGGACCTCTGGGAACCTGAGTCATTCTTTAAATAGATCGCACAAATTAATATTTAACCAGCATTACTCAGAATATTGATATTATTGTTATTTTTGTAACACTACATTTCCGAGAAATTGTAAATACAATTTCAAAGTCTGTAGAAATCACTTTAAACGCATATCCAATCCAAAAGAAAATCTGATGGAAAAGAGAATTGGCACAATTACAATCTTAATAAAAGGCAAAACTTCAGTACCTGCTGTAAATGATTTGTTATCGGAATACAGCAGTATAATTCTAGCCCGCCAGGGGTTGCCTCTGCATAATCGCAATATCAATGTAATTTCTCTTGTTATCGAAGGTACTATCGAGACAATCAGTGCTCTTACCGGAAAGATTGGACGCTTAAAAGATGTTGAAGTAAAGTCTATTCTAACTAAATTCAAGGAGGAGCAAATTAATGAACAAGAGCGAACGGAACAAGGTATTCATTGACAGGGACAAATTATATTCACTTATTGAGGGGAAGACTCCCACAGAGAGCGAAACAAATACAATTCTTAACAAGGCACTGAAGCTTAAAGGCTTAAACCTTGAAGATGTTGCTTCACTTCTGCATGTTCAGGATCCGTCTGTAATTCATAATATTATGAATACAGCTCACACGGTTAAGGAAGAAATTTACGGAAGACGGCTGGTAATTTTTGCACCAATATACACCGGCAATGCCTGTATAAATAATTGTACCTACTGTTCCTTCAGATCTGATAATAAACTTATAAAAAGGAAAGTGCTTACCATGGAAGAGATTGCGGAGGAAACACGTTCTCTTCTTCAGGAAGGTCATAAAAGGGTACTTCTGATATGCGGAGAAAGCAAGCGTAACGATACCGACTATATGGTAGAAGCCATACGGACAACTTACAGGGTCAGGGAACACGAAGGACGTGATTATGTACGCCGTATCAATGTGGAACTTGCGCCGATGGAAGTTGAAGACTTTGCAAAACTGAAAGCTGAAAATATCGGGACATATGTTTGTTTCCAGGAGACTTATGACCCGTTATTATATGGGAAGTTTCATCCCGCTGATACTAAAAAGGGAGACTATGAATATCGCCTTACTGTTATGGACAGGGCAATGGAAGGCGGAATCAATGATATCGGCATAGGTGCACTGCTAGGCCTGATTGATTATCGTTTCGAAGTTCTGGCAATGATGGAACATGCTCATCATCTGGAAAGTACCTTTGGCTGCGGCCCTCATACAGTAAGTGTTCCTCGTATCGAATATGCAGTTGGCGCACCTCATTCTGAAAACATCCCGTCGAAGGTTAGCGACAATGATTTTAAAAAACTGGTGGCTATCATTCGTATTGCTCTTCCCTACACAGGAATTATACTTAGTACAAGAGAAAACGACGTGATGAGAAATGAATTATGCGATTATGGAATCAGCCAGGTTTCAGCAGGATCGCGTACTAATCCAGGATCTTATTCTCATGAAGAGGAACAGTCAGGCAGTCAGTTTACATTAGGTGATCACAGAACACTCGATCAGGTAATCTCATCACTGGCCGACGGCGGTTATATACCCTCGTTCTGCACTGGATGCTACCGCAAGGGAAGAGTCGGGCAGGATTTTATGGATCTGGCAAAACCAGGTCTGATAAAACAATACTGCATGCCAAATGCCCTTTTCACTTTCAAGGAATATCTTGAGGATTTTGCCACTCCTGAAACAAAAGCAAAAGGGTTTAAGCTGATAAAAAAACTAGTGGGAGAAGTGGAAAATAATACACTTCAGACAAAAATATCCGGAAACCTGGTTTCAATACAAGAGGGAGAGCGGGACATTTATTTTTAGTAGATCAGATCAGATATCTCCTCTTTTGCAAGATTTATTTTTGATATGGCTCTGACATCAGAAAAGTCCACGGCACCGTGGATTTTTTTATGGAATGAAATGGTGATCTTATTGCCTGTGTCAATACTAAATTCATCAAAAACACTAAGCAGCACCTCAGATATACTATTTTGACTCTTATAGATTATTGTCATTCCTTTAAAAGTATATGAACCTGATTTAACTGAAACTGCATATATTCCGGGTGAAGGAAGAATTTTACATTCTTCGGTAAGAGGAATTTTTACCAGAGCCGGCAGTTTATGATTTTCAACCGGATAAATCTCAGGTTTGCCTTTTATGATATAATAATGATCGAGGTAGGCATTTGCTCTCTGTATATAGCCCTCACTTATTGCTTCCCGGATTCGTGTGGAACTGACAGTCTCATGATATACCTCTTGTTCGGGGATCTCCTCAGCCTCAAAATGATATTTTTCCTGCCAGTCCCATAGTTGTTTATAACCTCCCTCCTTATTGAACCCAAAATGATGGTTAAATCCAACTACTACTACTCTTGAATGAAGAATATCATGGAGAATATCCCTGACAAATTGCTCACTTGTTATTTTTGAGAATTCCCTGGTAAACTCTACAATGATAACATTATCGAGCCCGGCTTTTTCAAGTAGATCAAGTTTTTCTTCCTGTGAATTAATAAGTTTAAGGTCCTTGCCCGCAGTGTCGGGGTACAGAACTTTTCTGGGATGCGGATCAAAAGTAATAAGAACCGATTCGCCATTATACTTATCAGCGAGCATTCTCACCCGGTTAAGTATTGTTTTATGTCCGATATGAACTCCGTCGAAAGACCCGGTTGTAACGACCGGGTTTATAATATTTTTTGCCTCGTCGAAGCCTCTGAATATCTTCATGTCAGACAGGTACCCTAAATTTTATTCTCTTTCACAAAATATGCTACTTTTTCTATTGAAGTTATCATATCGTACTCCTCAAGGTAGACTTCCGAAGGTACGTTTAAAGGAATTGTTGTAAAATTCAGAATACCCTTTAATCCAAAGCGAACTACTTCTTCTGTTATCTCTCTTGCGGAGTCGGGCGGAACTGTCAGAATACCTATTTTTATATCAAGCTCTTTTACAAGTCTTTCAATATCATTATAAGGATAGCATTTTACTCCTGATATAACTTTATTAATTTTCTGGGGATCATTGTCAAATGAAGCTACCAGGTTGAGTTTTGAACGTTTTCCTTTAAAATAACCCGCAACTGCCCTTCCAAGGTTTCCAATCCCAATTACTGCTACATTCATACTTTCATCAGAATCAACGATCGTGCCAATAGTATCGATTAATTCTCTGACATCATATCCTTTTCTTAGGACACTTGAATAACCTATCAGCATCAGGTCGCGTCTGACCTGGACCGCTGTAATATGAAGCCGTGCAGCCAGATCATGAGAGAAGATGAAGTTCCTTTTCTCATTAAGGCACTCCAGAAGTGTCCTCCTGTATTCGCTAAGCCTTTCTACTGTTTTTCCCGGTAATTTCATCATAAAATTATAGATTTTAATGATAAAGGAGCCTTATCAGAATCATGGAGACTCCATTTATCACTTCTAGGTAATTGTAATTTGTTTTTTAGGTAATCTGATTGTAAATACTGTTCCAACATCAGGAGTACTGTCCACTTTAATTGTACCGTGATATAATTCCACAACTTTCTTAACTATCGACAGACCGAGTCCGCTTCCAGAAATATTTCTTGTCTTTTCGTTTTTTATCCTTACAAATTC
>PMIL01000260.1 GCA_003157075.1 Bacteroidales bacterium
TTATTTTAAATACATGTTTCTTAAGCTTGTTGCAGTTTCTTTTAATGAACGCAGATTGGAGCATGATTTTAATCTGCTTGCTGATTTTCTTCTGGAAACAAACCAGGATTTTTTTCTTTACAGGGATTTCCAATCAGCAAATGTCATGATAGTTAGCGGAGATCCATGGTTTATTGATTACCAGGGTGGCAGGAAGGGAGCTCCCCAGTATGACGTTGCATCTCTGCTTTATGATGCCAAAGCACATATCCCGGAAGATAATCGCCATAAACTTCTTGATTATTACATTAATAAATTCTGTTCACAATCCGGTGAAAGCATTAATGAATTCAGGGGTTATTATACAGGCTTCAGTATTATAAGGCTTATGCAGGCTCTCGGGGCTTTTGGATTCAGGGGACTTTATGAGAAGAAGCCGACATTCACTGGCAGCATAGTTCCTGCTGTAAATCTTTTAATTCAGCTGATCAATTCGGAACAGCTTCCTGTTTCCCTTTTGGAGTTATTTCAGACTCTCAGGTTAATTCCTGAAGTTCAGATTTATAAAGATTTAGATAAGAATATTCCTCTCGATTAATGAACCACACAACACATATCGCATACCGCATACATTTTCGTAGATCAACAATTCACCGGAGATAAGTAAATGAAAGCAATGATATTCGCTGCAGGATTAGGTAAAAGACTAGGGAGTATTACAGAGAGTCTTCCGAAAGCACTTGTTGATGTTAATGGGAAAACTGTCCTTCAAAGGGCTGTAGAGAAATGTTCTTTTTATGGTTTTGATGATATTATTATTAATGTCCATCATTTCGCAGATATGGTTGAAGATGAGGTAAAAAGACTTAATAAAATGGGTTTCAGGATCTCAGTTTCCAATGAAAGAAAAATGCTGCTGGAAAACGGAGGAGGATTATTTAAAGCGCGAGAATTCTTTGATAGTAACCCGTTCCTTCTATATAATGTAGATATAATCTCTGACCTCGATCTCAATAATCTGTTCAGGTTGCATCTTGAAAAAAAGGGGCTGGCAACGTTGGCTGTAAGACACAGACCCGGGAAAAGATTTCTCTTGATTGACAATGAAGGACAATTGCGCGGATGGCGGAATATTTCCACCGGACAACAGATACTTGCCGGCGTTGAAGATACCGGACTGTCCGAATTAGCCTTTTCAAGCATGCATATTGTTGAACCGGAGATCTTTAACTATATGCATGAGGGAATTTATTCAATGATTGACCTTTACCTGAAACTTGCTTCAGGACACCGGATTTATACATTGAAACACGATGAAGGGTACTGGATTGATGTCGGAACTCCCGAAAGCCTTGATCTCGTCAGAAATCTTCTTAAAAAGATATAAAAGATCTTTTCTTTGCTGTCGAACGTAGGTTCTCNNGTCCTTCTTACAGTTTCCAGAATGTTCTGGTAAAGATTGTGAATACGGTAATAATCTCAAGTCTTCCTATTATCATTAAAAGACTGAGAACCACTTTACCTGTTTCAGGTATATTGGAAAAATTGCTCAGGGGTCCGACACTTCCAAGTCCCGGACCAATACCAGCCATACAGGTAGCTGCTGAACTTGAAGCTGTAACCGGATCTACTCCGGTAATAACTATAATGATAGTGCCAATTACAAATACAAAAAGGTATAAAACTACGAACGAGAGAATTGATATATTGGTGTTTTCAGGAACGCTTTTTCCATTTAGCTTAATGAATGATATTGATTTGGGATGATTGAGTTTGACAAAAATATTCTTTATATTCTTAAGAACCACTAAATGTCTTGCCATCCTGATTCCCCCACCGGTTGAGCCTGTACTTGCGCCGGCAAACATCAGCAGAAAGATGAGCAGAAGGGCTGCTCCGGGCCAGAGTGTATAATCAGCTGAGGTTAATCCGGTACAGGATATTATTGAGATAATCTGAAAAAAACCTTCACGGAATGCCTCCTCAAATGTTCTGGTGGAATTGACCAGGAGAATAATGGTGGCAATAGCGCCTGCTATAGCCGATACAGCGATATAGAACCAAAGTTCTTCGTTGTGTCTGACTTTTATGAAATTCAGTTTAAAGATATAATAGTAAATAACCTGACTGGTACCTGCCAGGAACATAAATATCATTACGACATATTGACTGTAAGATGAATAATATGCCAGACTATTGTTTTTTGTTGAAAAACCACCGGTAGCAACAGTGGAAAAAGAGTGACAGATACTGTCAAACAAGTTCATATCGCCTATATTTAATAGTATTATTTCGGCAAGGGTCATCCCCAGGTAAATAAATAATACCCTGAAAACGATGGATTTTGTTTTTGGATGTATTTTCTCCTTCATTGAAGATTCCAGCGCGAATAACTGATAGCCTGTCGCCCTTATTGACGGAAGTATGATAATCAGGATAACTATCATTCCCAGACCGCCGATCCAGTGAGTGAGACTTCTCCAGAAAAGTATTGAATGAGGTAAAATCTCTACATTCTTCAGAATGGAAGATCCTGTCGTGGAGAGTCCTGATGTGGATTCAAAGAATGCATCAATAAAAGTAGGGATGGTCCCGCTTAACAGATAAGGCAAAGAACCTAATATTGAAAAAATAATCCAGGATAGTGTTACCGCCAGGAATCCGTCTCTGTTACTGAATTTATCAGGATCAGCTCCCTTTGAGATGTAATAACATATTGCCGAAAAAAACAAAGTTATCGCTGCTGACAAAAGGAAAGGAGAAGACGATTCCTTATAAATGAAAACCACTGGTAAACAGAACAGGAACGATATCGTTGCAATCAGAAGTATCGTACTTAATATCCTGATAATTAGCAAAGGATTGATGAGCTTCATTGGTAGGTAATACAGATTTAAGGATACAAATATAATGAGAATTAGTTTTGTTCCGTCTTAAATCCAGAGTGGAGTATTATGATAGCGATTTTGATTAATGGAAGTTCATTGATTGGTCATTTATATATCATATATTTGGATCAGTAATTGATGACATCTTCATCTGAGAATGATTTTATAGTAATAATGAATATATGGGAAAAGTATTGGTAATCGGTGCCGGTGGAGTCGGTACTGTTGTAGTCCATAAAATGGCTTCGCTTCCGCAAGTATTTACTGAGATTATGCTGGCAAGCCGTACAAAGTCAAAATGCGATGCTATCGCTGAAAAAATTGGCAAAAAACAGGTCACAACAGCTCAGGTCGATGCTGATAATGTGCCGCAGTTGGTGAAACTTATCAAATCATTTAAACCTGAACTGGTTGTGAATGTCGCTCTGCCATATCAGGATCTGCACATAATGGATGCATGCCTAGAGACTGGTGTGGCTTATCTCGATACTGCTAACTATGAGCCGCTTGAAGAGGCTAAATATGCTTACAGCTGGCAATGGGCATATATCGATAAATATAAAAAAGCAGGGATAACTGCAATTCTCGGATGTGGTTTTGATCCGGGTGTTACATCAATTTATACTGCTTATGCTGCCAAACATCATTTTGATGAAATGCAGTATCTCGATATCGTCGACTGTAATGCTGGTGATCATGGAAAAGCTTTTGCAACAAATTTCAATCCTGAGATCAATATCAGGGAAGTGACGCAAAAAGGCAAATACTGGGAAAATGGCAAATGGGTCATGACTAACCCTCATGAGATTCATAAACCACTTAATTATCCAGAGATTGGCCCCAAGGAGTCGTATTTGATCTATCATGAAGAACTGGAATCACTTGTAAAAAATTATCCTACTCTCAAGAGGGCACGTTTCTG
Source organism: Bacteroidales bacterium (assembly GCA_003157075.1). GTDB lineage: Bacteria > Bacteroidota > Bacteroidia > Bacteroidales > VadinHA17 > LD21. The sequence goes on from PMIL01000260.1 coordinate 3,790, forward strand.
GATGACCTTCGGACAAGAATATCTGACACACCTCAGGGTAATACAAAACATTGGCATGGCAGGTATTGAGCCTATAAAGTATGAAGGTCATAAGATTGTACCCATTCAATTTCTTAAAGCAGTACTTCCTGATCCGGGAGAACTTGGTGAGAACTATACAGGCTTTACATCTATAGGCTGCCGTATAAAAGGTATTAAAAACGGAAAAGAAACAACATACTACGTATATAATAATTGCAGTCACCAGGCTGCGTATGCTGAAACCGGAGCGCAGGGCGTAAGTTATACGACCGGTGTACCTGCAGCAATTGGCGCTATGATGTATCTTAAAGGTATATGGAAAAAACCGGGTGTATTCAATGTTGAAGAGTTTGATCCCGATCCTTTTATGGCTGAATTAAACAAACTTGGTCTTCCATGGCATGAACTTCATAACGTTGATCTGGAATTATAAACAGGCTCAAAGCATAATGGCTTAAAGGCGCAAGGGCACAAAGGCTCAATGGTAAAAATATATCTTGATAACACCTTTACGCCTTTACACCTTTTATCATAAAAGTATCAAATGTCAATGGACTATAATAAAATACCTTCTCCATGTTTTGTGATTGATGAAGAAAGATTCCGGAAAAATCTTTCTTTGATAAAACATGTATCTGATGAATCGGGCGCAGAAATAATACTCGCATTTAAAGGATTTGCCATGTGGGGTGTTTTCCCGATTTTAAGGGAATATATTTCAGGAGCTGCAGCCAGTTCTGTTGATGAAGCCCGGCTTTGCTTTGAGGAAATTAAATCACCGGCTCATACTTATTCGCCTGTTTATAAAGGGGCTGACTTCAAATCAATACTCAAATACAGTTCACATATTACTTTTAACTCATTAGCGCAATACAAAAAATATTATCCTGAATTAAAAAAGCAATCTGAAAGTGTATTTTCTGCCGGGCTTCGAATAAATCCGGAGTTCTCTGAAATCAGTCATGGCTTGTACAATCCATGTTCTCCCGGATCAAGATTGGGGATAATTGCTGATGATCTGAAAAACGGACTCCCGGATGGTATAGAAGGCCTTCATTTCCATGTACTTTTTGAAGCAGACTCTTATGCACTCGAAAATGTCCTTAAAGTTGTAGAAGAAAAGTTTGGGAAATTTTTTACCCTGATAAAGTGGATCAATATGGGTGGAGGACATCTTATTACCAGAAAAGGTTATAATACCGGACATCTGATAAAAATCCTTAAAAACTTCCGGAAGAGAACAGGTCTTCATATAATACTTGAACCCGGGAGCGCTTTTGCCTGGGAAACAGGCGAGCTGGTTGCTACTGTTGAGGACATAACAGAGAACCAGGGGATAAAGACTATAATACCTGATATATCCTTTACAGCTCACATGCCTGATTGTCTTGAAATGCCATATAAGCCTAAGATTCTTGGTGCTGCCGACCCTGTTAAGGGCAAACCTTCTTACAGGATAGGCGGAAATTCCTGTTTATCCGGAGATGTCATGGGTGAATGGAGTTTTGAAAAGGAGCCTGGCCCCGGCGACCGGATAATCTTCCTTGATATGATACACTATACAATGGTTAAAACAACAACATTTAACGGGGTGCATCATCCTTCAATCGGTATCTGGACAAAAGAGGGGAAATTCAGATTAATCAGAGAGTTTGGATACAAAGATTACAAGAACAGACTTTCCTAACTTTTATTTCTCTGTGTAACTCCGTGTCAATTCTTGTTTTTTTATTACACAGAGAGCCATTGAGGCTTTCACAGAGAACCACAGAGATAGTATTATTTAGGAAATGTCTACTTTTTCCTGTTGATTGTGATGTCAGTAACGAACAGTTTTTCTGTTACAATAACTGCATTCACAATTTTTTCGGCTACTTCTGCCGGATCCATAAAAGTACTTATATCCCGGTTTTGCCCGGGTATATTCCAGAAATCAGTCTTCATGCCGCCCGGATAAACTGCAATTATATTCCTCTTTGATCCTTTAAACTCGGTTCTGAGAGCCTCTGTATAACCTCTTGCACCCCATTTAGCTGCACAATAGATGGTCTCCTCTGCTCTTCCCAGCAAAGCTGAAGTTGACATTATATTGACAATTGAAAGCTCTTCATTTTCAGGTGTAAGACCAAGAATCTCAGAGGTAAGTAGTATCATACCCTTCAGATTGGCTTCAAATATCCTGTCAATTGATGCTGATGTTGATTTATCCGCTTTCATGAATAGTCCCATACCTGCATTATTGAATAGATATTCAACTGTATAGGAGTTGTCTTTAAGAAAATCACCGACCTTTCTTATATCTTCTTCTCTGCCGATGTTACAGATCAGTGATTCTGGGTGACAATTCCTGGAAGCTTTTTTAAGTCTTGTCATAGCAGCTTCCATTTTTTCAATATTTCTACCCAGAATAAGAACATTTTTTCCGGACCTTACTAAGAGGTCTGAAATTTCCAGTCCAAGACCGCTTGTTGCTCCACTGATAATTGATATTTTATTCATTCTTGTTTTTTTCAAATGTATCTTTTTTTCTGAAATAAATAAGAAGTTTCCCGCAGATCACGCTCATTAACGCAGATGTATACCTTGTTTCATCTGCGCTAATCTGCAAAATCAGCGGGAAAATAAAAGAAAAAGAATTTGTGAAAATTGGTTATTTGAAAGTCTGTATGCTTTTTATACTTTTGGGACTCAAATTCTTAATATGCATAAGAGCCGGGTAAAAACATGGGCGCATCTGTCACTTCTGGCAGCTAATATAATATATGGCCTTAATTATTCCATAGCCAAAGCTGTTATGCCGGAGCATATTAAACCTTTTGCCCTCGTTTCTTTACGCAGCATATCCGCAGCTTTTCTCTTCTGGATCACCAGCCTGTTTATTCCTAA
>PMIL01000218.1 GCA_003157075.1 Bacteroidales bacterium
CTCCCCGATCTTATCAACGAAGGAAATTTGGGCCTTATAAAGGCTGCTGAGAAGTTTGATGAAACACGTGGTTTCAAATTTATTTCTTATGCAGTGTGGTGGATACGTCAGTCAATCCTTCAGGCACTGGCTGAACAATCAAGAATTGTTCGATTACCGCTCAACCAGGTTGGATCGCTTAATAAGATCAACAAAGCATTCTCGAAATTTGAACAGGAGAATGAACGTACTCCTTCTCCCGAAGAGCTTGCTGATGTACTGGAGCTGCCTAAGGAAAAGGTAACTGACACATTGAAAGTGTCGGGACGGCATGTATCTGTTGACGCACCATTTATTGAAGGTGAAGATAACAGTTTACTTGATGTACTCACAAATTCTGATTCTCCTGTAGCTGATAAGCTCTTGATGGATGAATCACTTTCAAGAGAGATTTACAGGGCTCTTGCCACACTTACCGAAAGAGAAAGAGATATTATCAGATTCTTTTTTGGTATTGGCTGCCAGGAGATGACTCTTGAAGAGATAGGTGAAAAATTCGGACTTACCCGTGAAAGAGTGCGTCAGATAAAAGAAAAAGCTATCAGAAGGTTGAGACATACCTCCAGGAGCAGATTATTAAAAGGATACTTAGGTTAATTTAACCGAATACTGAATTAAAAGGCGCTCTGCAAGGCGCCTTTTTTTATTGACCATTAATTCTAAAGGCATCTAAGACACACAACCATAATGTTATCTTCATTTTTTCACTAGAAATTAGTGAATCCAATCAAAAGAATATTTTTGAATTTTAAAATATTAGTAGTACATTGCTTTGCAATACCGACAACCTGATAACCTTTTAGAGAAAAATAAAAACGCTTAACTATTTGAACCTTAACAATTATGTAAAAAATAATTGCTGATAATTCACATCATTTAAAATCTTAATTACTACTTGAGTTTTGATTAGAATTGTTCAAAACTCTAAATATCGTGTAAAAAAATCCAAAACAACTGCAATTTGTGATGCTTAAAACAGTGCTTGCCAGGTACTTATTTTAGCTACTGGGGATATACAAGTCGAAAAACAGGAACAAATACATGAATTAATTGATATAAACTAACTAACACTTTTACTAACCAAAACATCTATCACTATGAAGAAAAAAATGTACCTTTTTTTAATCATTCTGTTTACTTCAGTCGCCACTGTGATGGCGCAAAACAAAGTAAGCGGTACAGTTACGGATGCGGATGGTGCCGCACTTCCGGGTGTGTCTGTTCTTCTGAAAGGCACAACTATTGGGACAACCACCGACGTTAATGGGAAATACACACTCAATGTATCAGTCTCAAGTCCAATATTACAGTTTTCATTTATAGGAATGTCGACTATCGAAGAGCCTGTAAATGGCAGGTCTGAAATTAATATTATGCTAAAGTCCGGAGCAGTAGGACTGCAGGAAGTTGTTGTTACTGCTCTTGGTATTCAGCGTGATAAGAAAACTCTTACCTATGCTTCGCAGCAAGTTTCAGCCGCTGACATCAGGGTAGGTGGTAATACAAACTTTATGGATGGACTCGCTGGTAAAGCTTCCGGACTTGACATTAAAACAAGCAGTTCAGGAGCAGGTGGTTCCACAAAAGCTGTGTTGAGAGGGAACAAATCACTTATCGGACTCAGTGAGCCTCTTTACGTTATTGATGGTATTCCATTAGTCAACAATAAAGGCGGCCAGCCTGATTCATATGGCGGAACAGACCAGGGTGACGGACTTTCAGCTTTGAATAACGACGATATTGAAAGTATAAACATCCTTAAAGGCGCTAACGCTTCCATACTTTATGGTAGTCAGGGTGCAAATGGTGTTGTTGTTATCACAACCAAGAAAGGCAAAGCAGGAAAGATAGATGTGAACATTAATTCAGTTACTTCGTTTGACCAGGTATCAGGACTGCCGGAATTTCAGTATAAGTATGGTGCAGTGGGCGGATCAGATTACAGCTGGTCAAAAACACCAGGAAACTATAATAGCTCCTTTATCAAAGATTTTTTCCAGACAGGAATTAATTCTGTTAATTCAATTTCTGTCAGCGGTGGAAGTGACAAAACAACAGCTTATTTTTCATATTCCAATACATCTGCAAAAGGTGTAATGCCAACTAATACTTATAAGAAAAATAACTTTTCATTTAATCAGTCAACAAAGTTATTTAACGACAAACTTACACTCAGCTCAAATGTTATGTTCTCAGATGAGGTAAGTAAAAACCGTCCGGGTGCAGGGTACTATAATAACCCCCTCACAGGATTGTATCTGTTTGCCCGTGAAAGAGATTTTAAAGATTATAGTTATAACTATCAGACATTTGATCCAACCAGGAATTTAAATAAGATGTACTGGTATTCCACTGAGGAAAAGATGAACAATCCTATGTGGGAGCTCAACAATGATCCTAAATTGGACCAAAAATATCGTGTAATTGCCAGTATAAAGGCTTCTGTGGATATTGCCAAGGGCCTTAAATTTGATGTCAGGGGAAACCTTGATTATGCAAATAATATTCATGATTACAGATATGCAGCTGCCGGAAACTCAGTTAGCGTTAGTCCAAACGGGAAATGGGATTATTCTAAGTTAAATGATAAGGCGTTTTATACCGATGCAATATTGAGCTACAATACTAAGTTCAGTAATTTCTCTTTAAATGCTCTTGCCGGTGCAACTTATCAGAATACTATCTTAAACGATGGTATAGCTGTTAATAATGGTACTACCAGTTTGATGTACCCCAACATTTTTACATTTGAGAACATGCCTTACAACGTCATGTTTCATGAATCGACCAATGGATCGGGAGACTATAGTAGAAGGATTAAAGAAGGAGTCTTTGGCAGCGTTCAATTAGGATACAAAGAAATGTTGTTTTTGGATCTTCAGGGACGTAACGACTGGGCTTCAACCCTGGCACTGACCGGAAATGAATCCTATTTCTATCCAGCTGTGGGTCTTACAGCTATTCTCAGCAATATGTTTACCATGCCGGAAGTGATCTCTTTCGCTAAAGTAAGGGCTTCGTCCTCTCAAACTGCCAATGAAGTGCCTTTTAATCAGGTAAATCCCTGGAATAATATTGGTGGAACAGGCACCCCAACAGGAATCGGAGGTATTAACCGGAATACGCAGGTACCTTTTACCAATCTGAAACCTGAAATGATAACTAGTAATGAGGTTGGAGCAGAAATGAGATTTTTCAAAGGAAGAGCAGGATTTGAATTCACCTATTATAGTGACATAAGCAAAAATCAGTTCCTGTCATTAACCGCTCCATCCGGGTCAGGGTATACCCAATATTATGTAAATGCCGGTAAAATAACGAATAAGGGTTTTGAACTTACCTTAGATGTAACTCCTGTGGAAACATCCAGTTTCAGATGGAATTCATCTCTCAACTTATCACAGAATAAAAACAAAATTGTTGAACTTATAGCTTCGAATCCTGATTACCAGGTTGGCGGGGACAATGAAGGTTTTGCTTCCATAATCAAAGCAGGTGGTTCATTTAATGATGTGTACATCTACAAATTTGCAAGAAATGATGCCGGTCAGATTTTGCTTGACGATAATGGAATTCCTGAAAAGGCTGCTAAGCAGACAAAAGTCGGAAATGTTAATCCTGATTTTGTATTAGGCTGGAATAACAGCATTACGTTTAAAAACTTTTTTGCCAGTGCACTTGTCAATGGCAAGTTCGGAGGAATTGCATTCTCAAAAACGGAAGCTTTTCTTGATTCTTACGGTGTAAGTAAAAGAACAGGAGATATCCGTGATGCAGGCGAAACAATGCCGATCAATGCTATCCAGGGAACAACTGCAGTAACTCAGATTGATCCGGTAGTATATTTCAACGCTGTTGGTGACAGAAACAGGATCATGGAACCTTATGTCTTTAAAAGAACCAATGTCAGGTTAGCTCAAATTGTTATTGGTTACAACATTCCTTGTCAACAATTAGGTTTGCCGATTAAAGCAGCTTCAATATCATTTATTGGCAGGAATTTATTCTTCTTCTACAAGAACGCTCCATACGATCCGGAAGCAGCAATGAGTACTGCTAATAATATGCAATCAAATGAGGTATTCAGTATGCCTGCAACAAGGACCTACGGATTTAACGTAAAGATAAATTTCTAAAATCTTAAAAATTTTAAATATGAAAAATATATTTATAGCAATACTATTCGTGGTTGCACTTACTGCGTGCACCAAGAATTTTCAAACTGAGAACCAGAATCCGTATCAGATTTCAGATGAGATGCTTAAACAGGATTTTAACCTGGTAGGTTCGCCATTTTCACAATTATTGTTCAATATCAATGGGCATCAGGTTGAAGAAGATCTGTGTCAGGATTCATGGATGGGCTATTTGAATACCCCGACTCCTTTTGTTGGTGGTGTTAACAATACCACCTATTATGTCCGCTGGAATGCATACTGGGGTCGTATTTATGGCAGCGTAATGTCCCCAGCCAAGCAAGTTATCAAATTGGCGAAGGACAATAACTTACCACTTTTTGCAACATGGGCAAAATTGGTAAAGATACTTGCTGTATCTAAACTGACTGCTATTCATGGACCAGTGATCTATAGCAATTATGGTTCAAGCGGGAATACCGTCCTTTATGATAAGGAATCTGATTTATACAACTTGTTCTTTGCACAGTTAGATTCCATTCAGACTGATTTATCAGCAAACAAAGACTATGTGGGTTTTGCAAAATTCGATCCAAGTTATAACGGTAGTATACCGCAATGGATGAAAGTTGTTAATTCACTTCGCTTGAGATTAGCAATGCGTATTTCTAAAGTGGCTCCAGCCCTCGCAAAAACTCAGGGCGAAAAAGCCCTTGGTGATGCTGCCGGATTAATAACTACCAATGCAGATAACTTTAACATTTCATTACTGGGAAATAAAATGTATATGGCCGTGATTTGTTTTGAATGGGACGATACAAGAATGGGCGCTGTGATGGAATCCTTCCTGCTTGGCTTAAAGGATGGAAGGGTTGCAAAATACTATCAGGGTCCAAATCTTAGTCAGGATGCTTCCCTTTCGATTTATAATTATAAAGGAATCCGTAATGGAGCTTTTATAAACGCAAAAATCGACAGAGTACCTTATTCGAGAGTAAATAATGATTTCCAAACTGTTCAAACCAGAAGATCAATAACTGCTGCTGAAGTAAGTTTTCTTAAAGCTGAAGCAGCACTCAGGGGCTGGGCCGGAGCCGGTGATGCAAAAACCAATTATGAAGATGGCATTAAGCTTTCCTTTGCTGATTGGGGTGCTGGCGGTGTGGATGCCTACCTGGCAGATGCAACAAGCAAACCTGTTGATTATGTTGATCCAAAGGATGTAAGGAATAATTTCACAGCCAGTTCGACAATAACGGTTGCCTGGAATGAAAGCGACAGTCCTGAGTTGAAACTTGAAAAGATAATGACTCAGAAATGGATCAATAATTTCACCAATACTCTTGAGTCATGGAGCGATTTCAGAAGGACCGGTTATCCTAAAATACCACACGTTGCATGGAATGCCAGCAGTCCTGACTGGGGAGTTATTCCTGCTGATGGATGGATTCAGAGGATGCCTTTTGTCGACGCAGAGAGAACGGGCAGTGTTGCAGCTGTTGCTGATGCTACTACAAAATTGGGAGGTCCGGATCTTATCAATACCCGTTTATGGTTTGCTCCAGCCGGACCAAATTTTTAAATTGATTTAATATGTAATCCTGAAAAACCGTACAATACGGCGGAAAAGAAAGCATATTAATCATTTATAGAGATACCCTTTTGCAGGCAACTGCAAAAGGGTTTCTTATTTGTGCACATCCGGTGCGAAATGCGAATCAGGTCATATTCTGGCGGTTCAATAGATTAAAGAAGAGTTTAGGGCAGGATACCCAGCTTCATTTTAGATACGACTT
>PMIL01000050.1:0-12140 GCA_003157075.1 Bacteroidales bacterium
CAATTTTTCTTGAATCGCCGCTGCTTCCTTCCCCAATACACTCAAAAAACGTGTCATCCCGAACGAATCCACCATCGATACGATTAGAACGCCATGGATATTATGTGGATGAGTGAGGGATCTCCTAAAGGAAAAACAAGACATTAGTTGCCTTTTGATACAGCTTCTTCATTTTATCTTTTGTAATAACCAGGCTAAAGTTAATCACGTTATTATTTAGCAGAAGATTGCAGACGGATGAAGTTTATTGTTTAATTTTAATATATCAAACCCACTAAAAGCATAGAAATGAAACGTCGAACATTCATAAAAAACGCAGGAATTACTGGAGGTATGATGATGATATCACCCTTGTCAGGCAAATTACAACCTTCCGACAGCTACGATTTCCCACTGATTGATCTGCATGTTCATCTTACAAATACTTTCACTATAGATCAGGCAATGGATCTGGCTGAAAAAAGAAAAGTAAAATTTGGTATTGTTGAACACCCTGCCGTATGGGCGATTAAGAATGATGCTGACCTGAAAAAACATATTGAAAAACTAAGAAAATATCCTGTTTTTATCGGACTGCAACCTATGACAACCGGCTGGGATAAGAATTTCTCACCTGAAATGCTCGCAAAACTGGATTATGTGCTTATGGATCCTCAAACAGTGCCCGACGGCAAAGGCGATTATCTACGGATCTGGAATTTTGATACCTATGTGGAAAATACTGAAGAATTCATGGAAAGATATATGGAACATTGCCTGAATGTATTAAACAAGGAACCTATCAATATATTCGGGTGGCCATTGTTCCTTCCGGTCTGTATAGCCCGGGACTATTATACACTTTGGACTGAGAAGCGCATGCAGCAAATCATTACTGCAGCTAAAGCCCGCAAAATAGCTATAGAAATAAACGATATGTCGCATACTCCGCATGATAAATTCATCCTGATGGCTAAAGAACAGGGTCTGAAGTTCACATTCGGGTCCGATTCCAGGAATTCAAACGCCGGACGTCTTGATTACAGCAAAGCAGTCGCTAAAAAATGCGGACTTAAAAAGGAGGATTTCTATATACCCGGTACAAAACTTTAACATTCCAAAACTAATGTTCTCCTTTGGATGTTTTAATTCATGAAATATAAAGCAATATGAACATTCCGGAGAAAATGGTGGCTGTTCACCTGGAGAAACCAGGTGGCCCTCTAACATTCAGAACCATAAGTGTTCCGGCTCCTAAAGACGGAGAAGTACTTGTAAAAATGTCGGCTGCTCCTGTCAATCCCTCAGACCTTCAGCGCATTAATAGTGTTAGCGGGGAACAGGAAGTTTCGTCATTTGTTCCGGGAATAGAGGGAAGCGGGACTGTCATTGCAGCCGGCAAGGGCTTGTTACCCCGGTTGTGGATGGGCAAGAGGGTTGCATGTTCTTCAGTTCACCCTGATAGTGGCACATGGGCAGAATATATGGTAACTTCAGCTTCTTTTTGTTTCCCGATTCCAAAAACCATTTCTGATGAACAAGGTTCTATGTTGCTCGTGAACCCAATGACAGCCCTTGCCTTTTTTGATATTATTTACCATGAAAAACATAGAGCTGTAATTAACACAGCCGCAGCAGGCGCCCTGGGCAATATGATCAGAATTCTTGGGAAAAAGCACAATATACCTGTCATAAATGTGGTGAAAAATGACCAGCAGTCAAGAAATCTTATTAAAGACGGGGCAGAATATGTATTGAACAACAGTGATTCAGATTTCACAGATAAATTACGAATATTATCAAAGGAACTAAGTGCCACTCTTGCCTTGGATCCTGTCAGTGGCAGCTATACCCAGCTGCTCCTGGAAGCTCTTCCTTATGGTGCAACAGTTATTATTTATGGTAATCTGTCAGGTACAGGTGAAGGGACAACATTGAGACCTCTCCTGCTTGAAAATAAGAAGCTGCATGGGTTTTATCTTGCTAACTGGATGAGAGACAATGGTATGCTTAAAACCATCCGAAATTTAAATAAAGTCAGGCAGCTTCTTAAAAATGATCTCAGGATAACTGTTCAAAACAGGTTTCCGCTTGAAAAGGCACAACTAGCAGTCGATACCTACCTCGGTAATATGACTGCAGGGAAAGTTTTACTCGTTCCGGGTCAAATGAATTAGTGTGATATACTTTTTAACCACAAAGTGCCGCTTCATTGGGGAATAAATTCCCCTCTTCGGAGTGGAATAAAAGAAAGTAAATTATCTGATTTCAATTTTATATAGCGCATTTCTTCCTGTTATAAATAAAGTCTTCCCTTCTTTTTCTCCAAAAACAATTGTCGATGGCCGTTCAGGAATATTAATAAAGCCTTTTTGTTTTCCATCTTTGTCAAAAATATATATTTCACCATCGGCAACGTATACATTACCCTGATTATCAGGTATTGAGCTGAATTCTCCCTTCTCGGCAAAATATTGAAGATCTGACAGATAACCTTTTGAATCCACTTTAAGTTTCACTGTACGTTTATCATACTCATCGGATGCATACAGGGGTTTTCCGGGAAATGCCTCGACAAGTGCGCATGATCTGGCAAGGTCATAGCAAACTGGTATAATTGTCTTTCCATCAGCTGCTATAAAACATTCCGAATCCTGTACTACAGAAATTGTGTTGAAATCATGATAATCACGCCAGCGGTTTGACGGATAAAGAGCTTTGTAAATATTATCAACCGATCCCATTGAGACTTTTTCCAGCTTTTGAATGGTCTCCTCAGGATTACCCGGATTTATTGAATAGATCAGCGTGCCAAACCCTGAATTTCCCCATCCGCTGAATGAAGTGCCATATGCGTCCGGAGGATTTACATATTTCTCAGGCTGTCCATTAATAAGTAATCCTGATTGTGGATTATATCTGAAAACGACAAGCAGATTGTCTTTTGAATCACATGCAAGTGAAAGCGGTTCCCACTGGAAATCAGCTAACAAACTCAATGAATTGGTTTCAACTGACCATTTATAAATCCTTTTCATCCGCTGTTCCGCAAAATATATATTGCCTTTCGAATCCCTGCACGAGCCCAGGGCAAATTCGAATCCTTTGGCCAGTAACTGAACTGGTTCAGCTGTCTTTATCGAACTGATTTTTGGAGACGTACCGCTTATGAATAACCTTGCCATCTCAACCGGACGGACTTCAATTCCCGTATTTATATCATATAAAGGATTATCGGTAGTATATTTGATCTGACTGTAATTATGAATGTTTAGTATTTCTAGATTTGAACAATCCCATGTTCTGACTGAATACGGGTAAGGCACCTTAACTCTGATAACACGGAACATGTACAGATTGGCAAAGGTCATATTGCTGCATTTTTCCAGTTCAAGAGGCTGACATTCCGAGCCTTCACGGCTCTCTTCTTCAAGCTGAAGAGCATATATATTCCAGTTTGAAACATTATTTAACCTTACCTCATTCCTGACATGATGTTCAACGGACATGGCATAAACACGACCACGCGTATTTGTATTCGAAGCGTAGAAACCCGATATGGCAAAGGTGCTGGCGGTCCAGATATTCTTAAAAATACCGCCGCCGTTTTTAGTCACCCACAGGCTCCAGTATTGTGTATCCCAGGACTGTTCGGAAATTGATGATGAGGTCTGACCCTGAAGTATTTTATTTTCTTCCCACTTCCATGGTACTGCTGGACCGGGGATCATTGTACCGTGTCCTCCTATAAACTTCACATCATTAATCATCGATTTATCCCCAGCCATCCATTTACAAGCAACTGCCCTGTAATTGTTTTGAGCCGTATACAGTCCAATTCCTGAGATAATATTAGTTCCGCCCTCAGGTGTTTCAATTAATGGTACCGGCCCTCCGAATCCTCCATAAGCCGCTGAATTTTCAATCAGTGTCAAGTTGGTGGCCATCGGGTGAAATCCGATCATAACCGTCGATGGTTTGAGCTTAAGCGTCTGACTTATCCTGTATGATCCCTGTGGCACATATAAATTCGGATACTGATCAATTGCAGCCTGAATTGCTCTGGTGTCATCAGTCAGCCCGTCGCCTTTTGCTCCAAGTGATTTAATGTTTACCCAGGTTGCCATTTCCGGGATGTCAGGAATATCGGAGATGAATTCATCCGGCAGGGTTTTAAGAACCTCCGGTTCAAAAATAGACCGTATTAATGCTGATGAATCCAGATCTGCCATCTGCAACCCGTATATAAATCTCTTTACCTTATAAATCGCGGAGGGGAATGTTGTATTTGTGTTGAGTTTTGGGTAATGGATCAACACCGGTACATTTTTACAGACAAGGTTTCGTATGTTTAGCTGCATGTGAGCATTCTCTTCATTGCTGACTTCAATGGCCGGACCTGATATATTCTCAAACCGGCATTCTTCAAGGAAAAGTTTATCCCAGTAGTTCTGATCGATAAGAATAACCGAAGGAACATTTTTTACATTCATCCGGACAATTGTAAAACCGGCTTCATGAGTTTTGATCGCGGCTTTACGCTGACCGTCAAAAAAAGTATCAAGCATCATGAACTGCCAACCCGGAGAAGCCTTGGTAGTATAAATACCATAATCTCCTCCATAGAATTTCACATCTTCAATCATATTTCCTATATCGAAAAGACCCGCCTTCCCATTTCCAATATGGATATCACAGTGTGAAACAAAACTATGCTGGGCGAAATGAGTCCTCAAAGCTACGGCTGACGGATTACCATCTTCTATTTTCAAATCGATATTAGAAAGAGCACTGTAAAAAGTCCCGGCTGAAGCATCCCTGATCTCTTTACCAGGCTCTGCAATACTNNATAAATTGTGGCCGGGTCCTTCCGTATCCGATAAGCCTGATTGAGGCAGGGATATAAATTGTCTTTGATATAGTATAACTGCCTTCCGGAATAAAAAGGATACCAAAATTTCTGTCAGTTTTTAATTGATTGATAGCACTTTGAAGCTGTGCTGAAACATCTGTTCTGCCATCTGCAGTAATATTGAAAGCGCCCGGAGTAAAATAGACTGCGGCAGGGTCATCAGGTTTTTGGGTATAAAATGATCTTGATGGCTTTATGGATGCAAGACCGGAGGTAAAAGTACTGGTTAAAAGAACTGCAGCCAATAACATATTCTTGTATCTCATAGGGTTAAGTTTACGATTCAATGTAAACTTAAAACAAAATTTGATTCATGTTCTTATTTGAGGTTTATATAAATTTAAAATAGTAGAGACAGGTCTCAGACCTGTCTCTACTGAAAATATTAAAAATAATTTTTAGCTCGGTTCGACATGAATAGTAACAGTCAGGTTTTCGTAAATACCTGTCAGCTCATTTTCTATTTTGTCACAATATTTATGGGCTTTTCCTACTGATACGTCCTCTGGAATCTGAATGTGTATATCAACAAAACGGTAGTTCCCCGCAATTCTTGTCCTGAGATCATGGTAATTCACGTCCAGCTTGTTTAAGGTAGTTTTAAGTTCCTCTATCTCATCTATGTTCCACGCTGTATCCAGAAGAGGTGTGAAGGCTTTTGCCATTAGGGAGTATGCTTCCCTGATAATAAAAAGCGCAACGAGAATTGCTATTACAGGGTCAAACCAGTTTATACCTGTAACAATAATTAGTCCCAGACCAATTGCTACTCCGAGAGAGGTATAAACGTCAGTCTTAAGATGAAGCGCATCTGCCTCAAGAGCAACTGATTTAGTTGCCCGGGCTACCTTATATAATCTTCTAGAAACAAAAACATTAACCAGAGCCGAAATAAACATAACTATTGAGCCCAGTGCAATAGAATCAAGCTCGATCTTCGATCCCAGTAGTTTTTTGACAGCTTCAATTATTATCCAGAGTGCTGCAATAAAAATCAGAAACGCTTCAATCACTCCTGAAATGTTTTCAATTTTTCCGTGTCCGTATGGATGTCTTGAATCCGGTGGGTTATCTGATACCCTGACAGAAAAAAAAGCTATAATTGCTGCAATCAGATCCATAGAAGAATGGATAGCTTCAGACAATATGCTAACAGACCCGCTGATTAGTCCTACCACCAGCTTCATTGAGATCAATAAAGTATTTGATATTATTGAGAGCCGGGCTATACTTACTTTAGCGTTCATTGTAATTTTCTCAATCCGCAATCTACAATCCGCGATCCGAAATCATATTGTTATCAATTTATAATCAGTCTGACCAAGTCCGATCTTGACTGCATGTTCGAGACCTGCCTGCCAGAAAGTATCAGGATGTGCCTTTTTGAATTTATCTTCACCGATCATGTGGTTTTCATCGTGGTCGCTGCAAATCCGGCTTCCCGGAAGTGCGGGAGCTGATTTTACCAGATCGGCGCATGCCTGGTCAAGGGCTACCGGGTCAAATGATGCGGCCATTCCAAGATCTGGTACCAGAGGATAATCATTGAAGCCCCAGCAGTCACAATCGGGTGAAACATTCATGATAAAATTAATATGGAAAGCGGGTTTATCCTTTACAACTGCCAGCGAATATTCAGCAATTCTTTTGCATACTGTCTCTGATGAGTTTTGCCATACGACCCTGGCGGAATCATACTGGCAAACAGCTACACACTGTCCGCAGCCGACACATTTGACATAATCAATATGTGCGATCTTGTCTTTCCCTACTTCAACGGCATCATGGGCACAATATTTTTCACAAACCCGGCAGCCGGTACAGTTCTCTTCAAATATTTCAGGGGAGGAGCCGGAATGAAGAAACATCTTACCGCCAACCGATGCACAACCCATCCCCAGGTTTTTAAGAGCACCTCCGAATCCTGTCATTTCATGTCCTTTGAAATGATTCATCGAAATAATTATATCAGCATCAGCGATCGCACTCCCTATTTTAGCCACCTTGCAATACTCAAGATTTAAATCAATTTCACGATAGTCTGTGCCTTTAATTCCATCACCGATAATGACAGGGCAATTTGTTGTGAGTGGATTATAACCATTCTCAAAAGCTGCTTCAAGATGCATGGGAGCATTTGAACGCCTTCCGTAATAAAGGGTATTGCAATCAGTCAGAAAGGGGACAGCTTCTTTTGCTTTTAAGAATTTAACAATCTGTGCTGCATAATTTGGCCTCAGGTAAGCGAGATTTCCGGGTTCTCCGAAGTGAAGTTTAACAGCTACTATTTTTTTCTGAAAATCAATTTTGTCAATTCCTGCTTTAACAATAAGTGATTCAAGCTTTTTAAAAAGATTTTGTGATGGTTTTGCCCTGAGGTTGGTAAAATAGACTTTTGAGACAGACATATTACAGGATGATTTTAAACGGACAATATTTTCGCCAGATCAATAAGCTCATGATTGACATCTTTGTGAAGTTTAACAGCTCTTCGGAAAGGAACAAGTGTTATATCACCATTCATAATCCCGACCATTACGCTTTTCTGATCATCGATAAGTGCCTCCACAGCGGCATGACCCAGACGACTGGCATTAACCCTGTCAATTGCAGAAGGAGATCCTCCTCTCTGAAGATGGCCCAGCACAGAAACTCTGACATCATATTCTTTAAAATCATTTTTTACTTTCTCAGCCATTGCAAACGCACCGCCTTCCTGATGACCTTCCGCCACAATAATAATATTACTTGATTTCTTGCGGGTGTTACCAGCTTCAATCATTGCCTTAAGATCCTGTTCAGCTCCCTTGATTTCGGGGATAATAATTGCTTCGGCTCCGGTAGCAATACCGCTGTAAAGAGCTATGAATCCTGCTTCTGCACCCATAACTTCGACAAAAAACATCCTGTTATGTGCACTCGCTGTGTCTCTTATCTTGTCAACAGCTTCAACCACTGTATTAAGAGCTGTATCGTAACCAATTGTATAATCAGTTCCATAAATATCATTGTCAATAGTTCCGGGGATCCCTACAAAGGGGATGTCAAATTCCTCGTTAAAAAGCCTCGCGCCGGTAAATGAACCATCTCCTCCGATCACAACCACTCCATCAATCTGAGCTTCCTTGAGGTTATTATAAGCTTTAAGCCTTCCTTCTGGATGTCTGAACTCCTCACATCTTGCAGTTTTCAGTATAGTTCCTCCCTTCTGGATGATGTCACTTACACTTGAGGACACCATAGGTACGAAATCAGCATCTATCATGCCCTGGTAACCCTGCCGTATTCCCACTACTTCCAATCCATTAAAAACAGCTGTTCTTACAACACCACGTATAGCTGCGTTCATACCGGGGGCATCTCCTCCGGAAGTCAGGACACCAATTTTTTTAATCTTTGCCATAAAAAATTATTGTAAAATAAGGCACAAAGGTAATATAATTATTTAAGCCTGACAAATGACGGAACATTCCAATAGTCAGATATTTGAAATGATATCTCTTATGTTTTCTATGAGCCATTTAGGTGTCGAGGTCGCCCCACAGATCCCTACAGATTTCTTACCCAGAAACCACGATTTATCAAGTTCTTCCATACTGGATACAAAATGTGTATCAGGGTTAACATTTTTACAAACGGAATATAGCATCTTGCCGTTGGAGCTCTCACGGCCACTGACAAAAATAATAATATCGTGTTTTTTTGCGAAAGCTTTCAGATGGGGTTCGCGGTTTGAGACCTGGCTGCAGATTGTTTTATTAATTGTAAGATTTTTCCCGGGATCTGCAATGCCGTTTTCTTCCATTTTTGCAAAAAGAATATCAGTAAGATTACTATATTCTTTGACACTCATTGTCGTCTGAGCAAAAAAATGGACTGGCCTGGTGATGTCAATTTTTCCAAAATCATCCGGACCTGAAACAAGAATACCTTCATTATTTATCTGGCCCTGTAATCCAACCACTTCTGCATGTCCGGGTTTGCCAAAAATAACTACCTGTCCGTCACCTTTTTTTGTTCTGATCCAGGTTTCCCTGATTTTAGACTGCAGCCTTTTAACTATAGGGCAAGTAGCCTCTATAATTGCGATATTGTTGTCTTCAGCAATTGCATATGTTTCAGGAGGTTCACCATGAGCACGGATAAGGACTTTGCAATTCTTCAGTTTCAGGAATTGTTCATGGTCTATAGATAAAAGACCAAGAGACGAAAGACGGTCCACCTCCTTATCATTATGCACAATAGGACCCAGCGAAAAAACTCTTTCTCCTTTAAGCAGTGCTTTTTCGGCTATTTCGACAGCATTTTGTACTCCGAAACAAAATCCAGATTGTTTATCTATTTCAACTAACATTTCTCTTATCAGCAATAATCTTTTTAATCCATTGCATTTGTTGGTTCACAGTCATTCTGCTGTTATCCAGAATAATGGCATCATCCGCTCTTCTTAACGGGCTTATATCCCTGTTTTCATCTGCAATATCCCGAGCAATTATACCTCTCTTTATCTCTTCAAAATTAATGTTAATTCCCTTTTCCTTCAATTCATTGTATCTTCGGTTTGCTCTTATATCAACGGAAGCAGTCATAAAAATCTTTATATCNNTCAACCATCCGTTCCCGGACTTCAGGTATCTGACTTATTTTAGTTACATGGGTTGTGACCTCCATATTTCTTATCTCATTTTCAACATTTTCAGAGTTAAGGAAGGTCTCAAATTCATTTTGATCAGGGTTAAAAACAAAATCTATATGTATATCTTTGATCTCAGCCAGTATAGCATTAGTATTGAGGCCGGAATAGGTTATATAATTTTTCCTCATGCAATAGAGAGTCACAGCTCTGTACATTGCTCCGCTGTCGATAAAAATATAATTCAGATCCCTGGCAATTAATCTTGCAAAAGTGCTTTTTCCGCAAGATGAGTAACCGTCGATTGCTATAATCAGTTTTTTATTCATATTGTCTAATAAGCTCAGCGCACAGTGCTCAGAACTCAGGGCTCCTCTGTGCCCTGTGCACTGCGCTCTGCGCAAATATTTTCACAAAGATGATAATTTAACATTTATAAGACAAGGGATTCTTAATTCCGCGACCTTTTATAAAAGAGATCGGGTTTAACAACCAGGGATACATTTGTTGAAGAACCAGCAAGATGATAAGTTGCCCTTCCAAACTCAATATTCAGAATAGAAGTATTTATCCCGAATCCCCAGGAAAATCCAACTGTCGACACCTTTGATTCAACCTGCAGTTCTCTTCTTCTCTGATAGTTGTATCCGGCACTGATATAGAAGTTTTTATGGGGGATAAGCTCAACCCCGAGGATGGCATGCCTCATGGCATTCTCCAGAAAGCCTGAACCAATCTTTTTTTCCTCTGTTGCCGAAGGTAAAATATAATCATGAGTAAGGTCAAATTTTTCAAGATGTCTCAGAGTTAAAGAAAAACGAAACGGAGCATGTGTAAGTCTTTGTGATACACCGGCCTGCAATTCAAAGGGCAATGGCTGACGAGGTTCTCCGGCATAGGTGGTGACCTGGTACCCCGCATTCTTTATTACAAAACCAGTAGAGAATTGATTGCTTCTGTTATGCCATGAAGCTCCCAGATCGAAAGCGAATCCGGCCGAGTTGTATTTTTCGAGTTGGGATATTACCGGTTTAAAGGTGATCCCAATTGAAAAAAGCGAATCGATTTCACGTGAGTAGATCAGTGAAAGGGCATACTCAGCGGCTCTGAAGGACCCGGTTATTGCACCTGTGACATCTGTTTCCGTAAATGAACCATAATTGAGATAGGTTATTCCCGCTGCGAAATTTCCTGTTCCGGGAAATGATCTTGAATACATTGCGAGTCCGTAATTAATTCCTGCAAAATAATTTACATAATTCAATACAAGATCCTTATCGTCTCCCGGGGTCAGAAGAGCCGGATTATGATAAGCAAGGTTNNCAGGAGTTTTTTCTTCATAACTATTGTTACGCTCCAAATATACTATGAATTATCTAAACGGTCAGATGGTGTAAAACAGTATTAATGAACTGAATGTAATAATCTGAAACAGGTCATGCAGTTTTGCCTGTAAATGCAAGAGCTTCCTCAAGGTTCTTCTTTGTCCCGTTCATCTGCGACATAATGAGACCCGCAATTACAATTGCCATACCAATAATATTCTGAATTGTGAGTTTCTCACCNNCCCATCTTCTGTACAGAATAAGCGAAGAGTATAAAAGCACCGCAGGATGCAAAGACAGCAAGCTCAATAATCGGTTTGAACATATTAAATGTGAATGGTGTTCTGAAAAAATGGTGGAAATCGAGGATAATAAAGAGTGGAAGAAAAAGTGTGGCTCCTATGATGTTTTGAACGCCAACAATGTAAACCGGACTATAGGTTCCAACAAGACGACTCAGCGTCAGATTGTATCCTACTGCAGTTAACACTGCCAGCATTAGAAATGCCAGCCCTTTTATATTAAAGTTCAGACTCCCGTCACTATTAAGAATGAAGACCAGTACACCAATAAATGATAAAATAATACCAGCATAATTTATCAGTTTAAGCCTCTCCCTGAATATCAGCCAGGCACCTATCGTTGCAAATACAGGTATGGTTGATATTAAAACCGAACAAACAGTCGCCGAAACATAAGTAAGCCCGAAGCTTTCTCCGATGAAATAAAAGAAAGGCTCAAATAATGCCAGCATCAGGAAAAGTTTCCGATCCTTCTTCTTTATTTTCATGAAATTCTTAGTAGCAACAAGAAATGTGGTCATAAGAATCACTGCAAAAAGTAGTCTGATAAAAACTATTGTAAGAGGATAGAAAGTTTTATTTGCTTCCTTGAACCAGATGAACGAGAATGCCCAGAAGATCATGGCCAGTATTACAGCTCCATATGTCTTAACCTGTTTGTTCAATTTAAAAGAATTGGAAATTATTCATTTTTATAGCGCTGCGAATTTATATCTAAAATTGGTATTTCCAGAGATAATTCTAACAATTTTGACCAGGAATTTGTCATCAGAATCCAGAAAATCATGAATAGACCCCAGCAGTTTATTTTATATATGTTCCGATAGCAATCGGAATCACAGAACATTGGCCATTAGAACGGTTTGATCTGCCCAAATCAGCATAATCTGAGGGAAACTTCTTTACCAGATGTTTCAGACTTTCGACTGGAATATAATTGAAGAACATAATGATTATCCAATAGTAAGTATTATAGCAAGTTAACGATA
>PMIL01000050.1:12225-12789 GCA_003157075.1 Bacteroidales bacterium
TGGGTTATTAACCCATGGGACGAATTGTCCCTTACGCGTGCCCTTGAACTTAAGGATGATGCTTCCAGCGGTATAAAATCTGTTACCGTTATCCATGTCGGCCCTGCCGCAGCAGAGCCAACAATCCGCAAAGCTCTTGCCATCGGAGCTGATGATGCAATCAGGGTAAATGCTCTTTCATCCGACGCGTGGTTTGTTGCGGCTCAGATTGCGGAGGTGATAAAAAAAGAGCAGTTTGATGTGATAATGTGCGGTATAGAGTCGAGTGATTACAATGGATCAATAGTTGGCGGTATGATCTCCGAATTCCTTGCCGTACCATCTGTTTCTGCTGTCTCAGGGATTAAATTCGAAAACGGACAGCCATTAATTACACGTGAAATTGATGGGGGGAAAGAGGTTGTAAGTGTGCCGGTACCATTTGTTGCCATTGTTCAGAAGGGTATTGCTAAAGAGCCCCGGATAGCTGCTATGCGGGGTATTATGATGGCCAGATCAAAACCTGTAAAGGTTATTGAGCCGCTGCAGGTTGAACCTCTTACTCAGATTGTGGAATTTGAAAAA
>PMIL01000191.1 GCA_003157075.1 Bacteroidales bacterium
TTCTCAAAGGTAATGAGTTGGGTTGCAATGGACAGGGCCACTAAAATTGCAATCGCTTTAAATAAACCTTACTACGCTGAAACATGGGAAGGTATTGCACATGATATTAAAGAAGACATACTGAAGAAGGGCTGGAATGAGAAGCTTCAAACATTCACCCAAACCTATTGTAATTCAGAGCTCGATGCCTCTTTATTACTAATGGCAGAGTATGGCTTTATTACTGCCGATGATATAAGGTATCAGAAAACTGTCATGGCTGTTAAAAATGAACTTTTTTATAACGGTCTGGTTTATCGCTATAAAACTCCTGATGATTTTGGAAAACCGATGTCATCATTTACTATATGTACTTTCTGGCTGGTTCAGGCTTTGTTCCGAATAGGTTCGAAGGAAGATGCAAAAAGCATCTTTGAAAACCTTTTAGCCTATGGTAATCATCTTGGACTTTTCAGTGAAGATATTCATTTCTCTACAAAAAGGCTTTTGGGAAATTTCCCTCAGGCATATTCACATTTAGCCTTAATTAATACAGCATCTATGTTTTCTGAGGAGAAATTTAGTCAGAAATTTGTCAGGCCATAACAATTATNNACATAACCATTTGTTCCCAATTCATATGCAGCTTTAATATCCGGATCTTCTTTGGATGAGGAAACGATCACCACTGGCAATTTTTTTGTTTTCGGATTTGATTTAATTCTTTTCAAAACCTCGAGTCCGCTAATTTTTGGCAGCTTCAGATCGAGAAATATTACCTTAAGAGGCGAGGAAATATTCCGTGAGGCAAACTTTCCTTCACAAAACAGGAAATCCAGAGCTTCCTGACCATCCTCAGCAACGTATACTTCGTTTACAAGATTGTGTTTCCTCAGAGCCCTGAGTGTCAGTTCCGCATCATATGGATTATCCTCAACTATAAGGATTTGTACGGGATCAAAGTTGTTTACCATGGTGGTTTTTGTTAATCAGGGTTAAAACTATATTTCGCTAATTATTGGTATTGAAAAGTAAAATTCAGCACCCTTATCCAATTCCCCTTTTGCCCAGACCTTGCCGCCATGCCGTAGTACAATCCGCTGTACTATAGCCAGCCCCACGCCTGTGCCGTCAAATTCCTTCTGGCTGTGCAGACGCTGGAATACTCCGAATAATTTATCCATATAAGCCATATCGAATCCAACGCCGTTATCCTTAATGTGATAGACACAGTACCCTTCCTCCTTTTTGCACCCAATTGTTATAATCGCTTTTTCTTTTTTTGAACTATATTTTATGGCATTGGAAATCAGGTTTATCCAGACTTGTTTTAACATATTCGGATCTCCGGATGAATTGCAGATGTCTCCCATTTTGAACTGTATTCTTTTTACAGAGGATTCATCAGTAAGTTCACTAAAGGCTGAATTGACTATATCTTTCATATTGATAAGGCCTTTCTTCAGTTCCGTGCGGTTCAATCTTGAGAATGAAAGAAGATCATCAATGAGGTTTCCCATTTTGAGAGAGTTTTCCTGAATTACAGAACATATTCTTTTACCTTCATCATCAAGTTTGGAACTATATTCCTCAACCAGGATCTGTGTAAATCCGCTAATACTCCTGAGAGGTGCACGAAGATCATGAGATACAGAATATGAGAAGGCCCCTAACTCCTTATTGACAACTTCGAGTTCAGATGTACGTTCTTCAACTCTTTGTTCAAGGTTTGCGTTGAGTTCTCTGATCACTTCTTCAGCTTTTTTCGTTCAGTTATATCGTAAAATGTTGCCAGCAGATTACCTCTGATTCTTATCCCTGAAATAACAACCGTCAGCACAGTTCCATTTTTACATGTAATTCTGTACTCATTCCCTTTTAAATCACTGTACACTGAATCAGCGCCGGAGACCGCTGCTGCCCGGGATTCGATAACTGTTTTACGGTAAGCAGGATCGGGATATGCCTTCTCCCACCACTCTTTTATTGTCGGAATATCGGTTTCCGTGTAACCGAATGTCTTAAGAAATTGATCATTTCTGAAAACCACCACACCTTCCCCATTTGAATAAATAACGGGTAGAGGTAAATTTTCCAGAAGTAACCGGAATTTCTCTTCACTCTCGCGCAGAGCTTTTTCAGCAAGTTTTGTTTCGGTAACATCACGACCAACAACTACGGACCCGAAGATTGCGCCGTTCTGATCCCTTATCGGGCTGAAGTTATAACTGCCAATCCATTTTTCCCCTGTATCCTTACGCTGCAATATATATTCCTCGTTGGTTGCAACTTCTCCTCTCAGAGCTCTTGGAACAGCCCACATATCGAGCGGAGCAATTTCTCCTTCACGTAGATAAACATTAAGGAAATCAGGATAATCAGACAGAGTTTTGGAACACTCCTCTTTACTGCGAAATCTGTGAAATGTCGCAAAAGCATCATTGAACTCAATAAAATCCCCTTTCAGATTGGAGATAAAAACAGCATCTGTCATACTCGCGAGTGCTGCATTCAGGTATGCTCTGTTCTCACGAAGGTCTTCCTCCGCCTGTTTACGACCTGTTATGTCTTCTACTATAGCGAGGTTGTAAAGAAGTTGACCATCCTGATTATAATTTGAAGTTACTGTGAGAGCTCCCCAAATAATCAATCCATCTTTCCTGATATATCGTTTTTCTGTTTTATATACAGGAATTTCTCCATTGATAAGCTTTGTGATAGACATTATGTTATCTTCAATATCCTCGTCTTTGGTAATTTCTTTAAAAGTGAGTTTTTGCAGTTCACTTTCTGTATAACCAGTTATCTTGCAAAAAGTATTATTGGCGGCTAAAAATCTGAATTCTTTATTTACCATTGCCAAGCCAAGCGGACCTTCTTCATAGATTTTCCTGAATTTACTTTCACTATCCCTTAGCTCTAATTCCACATGTTTCCTCTCTGTAATATCAACTGAGAGAATTAAGACTCCTTCAGGAACGGGCTGAATACTGAGGTCAAACCAACCTATGGTTTTATCAGGATAAATAAACTCATTTTCAAGATGATGAGCTGTTCTGTTCTCCAGACAATTTTTTATTAGCATATACAATTCCGTCTCTTCAATACCGTGCCATACTTCATCAAAGCGTTTCCCAAAAAGTTCCTTCTTTTCGAGATGGCTTTGAATTTGAGCTATGTTATTAAGATACAAATATTTCCAATCGAAATCAATAATCTGAAATCCTTCCAGTAGATTGTCAAGATCGGGTCGTAGATAAGAATCCTCGCTCATTTTTTAATCCAGTTAAAGTACATTTTAAAAAAATGTTTAACTGAAAACTGCCTCTTATGCCAGAAGCAATTTTTACTTCACCAGGTACACATCAAATTCAGATCAGTACGGAATCACATCAATAACTCCATTAAATTTACTAAAATTAAAGATGAATTATAATGAGAATGACATAAAAAATGTTAATAGTTTAAATAATAAGCTATTAAGCTAGACTTATTAACTTTTTGAAAATGCCAGAATTGAAGCACTAATGTATTAAAAATTAAGTGGAATTGTGAGTTTAAAACTGATGTTTCTCCCCATATCATAGATCCCTGACCTGCCGGATGGATTATTCGGATACGGTTCAAAATATTTTAACCTGCTGAGATGTGACTGATAAGCTGCATTGGTAATATTATTAATAAGTACATCAATATCAGCAATTACTTTTCCCTTTTTGTTAAATATTTCTGATCCTATTCCTGCGTTGAAAAGAAAATAACCAGGCGTAGGAGTTTCAGTATCATAGGCAGAATATATCCTGTTCTGCCTTGCATAATATTCGATACCAGTTTTCATATAGACTGAACCCAGGAAACTGAATCTTTTCTTAAGATTGACTCTGATTTCGGTAACTGTATGAAGCGGTGGTATAAATGGAAGATACTTTGAACCGGAAGACAGCTGTATCCCGCTTCCGCCTCTGTTCAAACCAAAGACTAACGAGATGGAATTTTCGAAATGGAGCCAGTCATAGGGATGAATATCCAGACTTGCTTCCATTCCATACAATTGAGCTTTTGACTGCTGAAATTTGAAAGTCTGATTTCCCCTGATTATTACTGAATCCTGCCCTGAACGGTTTAGTAATTTCTGGTTAAAAATATAGTTGGAAATATTATTATTGAAAATATCAAGACTACCGCTGATATGATCAGATCTGTAAGATATTCCAATATCTTCCTGAAGGCTGAATTCAGGTTTAAATCCATTATTTCCGATCTGATATAACAGGCTCCCCGAATGAACTCCATTAGCTGAAATTTCTAAAATATTAGGAGCCCGGAAACCACGGGCAATATTTGCCTTTATCAATAATTTGTCAGAAACATTATAAGTTGCACCTACACTACCTGATATTCCTGAAAAATTACGTTTATAACTATTAAAGCTACGTGTTGCCATTAAGGTATCCGGAGGAATAGCCTGCATGTTTAAACCTGTCTCAGGATTAGTACGAATATACATCTGATCATTATTGAAGATACGGATATCATATCGGACCCCGGCGCTTAAATCAATCTTTTTAAGGGTTTTTGTGATAAGCGCAAATGGTCCTATATCCAATTGATGATAATCCGGTATAATAAACTCAGTGCCCTTGTTTGAATTGCTCTGATACATACCATTAATTCCAACACTTGTTTCCCATCCTTTTGATTCAGGCAAAGAGTATTTAATATCATAGGTAAGTGTTCTCAGATCGAGATATGTGCCTGGAATGTCAGGAAACTCAGGATGGCTGAACTCCTTTCTTATACTCTGCTGATATCCGACAGTCAGTCCAAGTTTGCTGGTTCCTATTATAAAGTTATTTGAGGAATATAAAAGGTAATGCTGAACATGCTGGTGCAAAACAGATATTTTATAAGAGTTTAATTCTGAGTTGGATACTACAGGTCTGAATGTATCTGATTCGGTAATTTGTTTTGTAAATCTACGTGTGACTGAATCACGGCTGCCATCAGGTATTTCCTGGAGGTCATTGAATATAGAAAAGCTCAGATGAGAGTAGCCCCACTGTTTATTCAATCCGGCAAAAACTCTTAAATCAGTTTCGTTAAAAGCAGTTCCATAAACTCTTCCATCGTATTTATCCCTGTAATTTTCAGCTTGCTTATGAGAAATGACACCACCCCAGATTACCCCGTTCCTGTTGCCGTTCAGAGAAGCGCTGGTGTTAATCAGACCATTATTAGTCTGATAATTTGTTTCAATATGTCCCTGTATGGTATCAAGATGGAAAGCTGATGCAGGCAGCAAATTGACCACTCCTGCGAGAGCATCTGAACCATAGGTTAAACTTGCCGGGCCTTTGATTATCTCAATGTGATCAACAGCATTTTCATCAATTTCAATACCGTGTTCATCTCCCCATTGCTGACCTTCAAGTCTGACTCCATCAAATAGTGTCAGGACCCTGTTAAACCCCAGTCCGTGAATAAATGGCTTTGAAACATTCGGACCTGTTGTAACAGCACTTACACCCGGAAGTTTTGATATGGCATCTATTACATTTGTGCTTAAATTTTGTTGTAATTCCTTGTTGCTTAGTGAAATAATCGGAACCGAGCTTTTTGTTATCTCCGTTGTCCTTGAAGTCCCCGTTATCACAATCTCATTGATTTCTGTAATAGCCTGATCAAGCTCAAAATTACGGTTAGTTGTTGATGACAGGTCAACTTTTTCAACTATAGATTTATAGCCTAAAAAACTGACCTGGACAGTCACGGTGGTTTTTGGGAGCTTAACTATTTTGTAAACACCATTGTTATCCGCAATATCTCCTGTTTTAAGTTCAGGAATATATACTGTCGCCCCGGTTACGGCCTCTCCTGTTTTCCTGTCAGTAACTTTACCTGTTAAAATATTCTGTGCTATTGATACCTGACATATACAAACAATCAATAAAACAAAGAATATATTTTTCATAGATCCAGTCAATTTATTATCAATTTTTTATATGAATTATTTTGAAAACTGAACAGTCCAGTTGAAACTTTAGATAGAGTAATTCATTTCTGACCGTAAACATTTTGTTGTTTAAGTATTTATTAATGTTTGATTAACAATTATGGTTTATAATTGGTTCAGCGAATTAGATAATTTGGGGTGAAATAACCAGGTTGTCTTAAAAGTCCTCTGAGTAACTCTGTGTAAATTGCGTGATCTCTGTGAAGTTGCTTATCCAAAGAAAGAAAAATTATTGAATATCAGGAGACTTAATCAGGATCGATCTGCATTCATCTATTTTAAGTTTACACTCCTGGTTTAGTCCGAGCAGATCGTGAGTATCGAATAATAGAACTTTATTATACTTTTTAATAGCGTCTTTTAGGGAGTACCTTAAGAGGAGTTTATTTGCTAACAGATAGTTATTAAGGATATCTGTTGTATCTTTTTTATAAGCTGACAAAACCAGATTAAATAGGTTTTTGCCGTTTGAAACTTCTCTGAGGAACTTAATGTAAGCATCTTTATTTCCGTCATAACTTGCTGTTCGTTCAATTTCATTACCATTCTGATCAAGTATGATTACCGAATTCCGTTGTTCAAGACTGAAGTGCTTCCATAAAGGTTCATACAATGGATTATCTTCGGACACCTTTATAAGATAAAAATTATCATTCAAAAATTGACTGGTTTTTGCATTCTCAAAGATTTCATCTTTCAGTCTGAGTGACGTGCCACAATCAGGAGCCCAGAATTCAATGATGACTAGTTTACCTGAATTTTTCGTCTTAGCAACAGCTTCATTTATGAACTTAATCTCCTGTTTTTCTGGTTTTTGACTTATGCAAGCCAGCATTATAAGCAAAAGATAAAATATATAAAAGAGTTTCTTCATTGAGTTATAATCTCAGGGTTTAAATGAAGTTTCTTCCCTCAATGGGAAATTAAAATCTGGTACTTTTGTCTTATTGTGGTTTAAAGACAGTAAAACAGCGTAAATGTTGCATAGTAAAGGATATTATTTCTGAGGAAACGGCATTTAGCACTGCGATCTTAATAGTGAGTAAAATGTTTGTTTCTTTCTGGTTTTCAAACAGTCGGGAGACTTTCTTTCCTCATATTTTTAACGGGGTAAAGTCCCCGGGATCGCAGACTTTTATACTTTTCATTCAGCAATCCATAAGTTTGTTAGATTATCATCTGATTTACTGTTAGGTTATTCTGAAGGC
This sequence comes from Bacteroidales bacterium, assembly GCA_003157075.1. Classification (GTDB taxonomy): domain Bacteria; phylum Bacteroidota; class Bacteroidia; order Bacteroidales; family VadinHA17; genus LD21. The sequence continues at coordinate 7,201 of PMIL01000191.1, forward strand.
TTCCTTCAGTCACTCCTCAAAACATATAAAAATAGAAACATTCCTCCGAATCTTAGAATTCAGGTGGTACAATTCTTCTGGAGCGCAATAAAAAAAGGCGATAAAGAAAGATAACTGCCAGAAAAATTAAAGACAAAACCCCTCCTATTAAAAAGTCATGTGTTTTAAAATTAGTTCCCGTATAACCTGCTATAATGTAGCCAATGGCCCACCATAAATGTGTCCAGGCAAAATGACTCCCATATACTTTTCCCTGTTGTTCAAGGTTTATATTTTCAGCAATAAGTATTTGTGAAGGCATGTCGGCGTAGCTCTGCCCAAGTCCGGCAATTACCCAGAGGATTATTAGAACTTCGTATGAAACAATATTAGCCAGCGATACAGCTGAGGCCAGGATTAATGCTCCCGCTATCATAATTATTGCCTTGCTCCTGGATTTGTCGATCGAATTGGCAGTAAAGGCTCCTACACTTGCTCCGATCCCAAAAGCGGCCATTATCCATCCATATTCTTTATCACTTAATAACAGATCAGCCTTTACATGACCAACCGAATTAACAATTATCTGGGCTCCTGCTATTGCGGCAATCAGCTCAATCAACAAGGAGAAACGAATAGGCCGGTTTCTGAACAATAATTTTATCCCCTTCAACACATCATTCCAGATATTAATAAACGAGGACCTTATCGGGGAACCCTCCATATGTAAGGTAACTATAGGTATATAA
>PMIL01000086.1 GCA_003157075.1 Bacteroidales bacterium
TTTATCGGGATAAAATCCATATCCGAAAATTCCGTTGAAATCAATTTCCGTAATTCCGCTAAAACCTGACAGGTCCATCCGGACACATTCACCTTCATTCTTATCGATGAACCATTTTATGTTTTCTTCATTTTCTCCGGGATTAAAAGTGCAGGTGCTGTAAACCAGTATCCCGTTTTCTTTCAGGGCAGGCCAGACATCCATCAGAATCCTTTTTTGTCTTTCAGCGCAATGAATAGTATTTGCTGCCGACCATTCCTTCAGTGCAACTTCAGTCCTGAACATCCCTTCGCCTGAACATGGAGCATCAACCACGATGATATCAAAATACCCGGAGAGCCTTCCAAATGCTGAAGGATCGTTCTGTGTCACAAGCGTATTCCCGCAACCCCATTTTGCAATTGTCTCTGCAAGGATCGAAGCTCTTGCCCTGATTGCTTCATTTGAAACCAGTAAACTTTCAGAACCAATCAGGTTTGAGAGATGCGTACTTTTTCCACCGGGCGCGGCGCAGAGATCGAGCACCTTCATTTTTCCTGACAGATTTGAAGTTTGTCGGATCACCTGTTCAAGGAACATACCGGAAGCTTCCTGCGGGTAATAACAGCCTGAATGGAATAGCGGGTCAAGTGTGTAAGAGGGGCGGCTCGTTAGATAATATCCAGCATTGCACCATGGAACAGGCTGAGCAGCGGCAGGTTTATGATCCCATTTGGCAGGGTTTATCCTTATACTGACCGGAGAGGGCGATTCCAGCGATCTGAGGAGAGCCTCTGAATCAATATAATACTGACTTTTAATTCTTTCTATAAAATCCTGAGGGTACATATACGGTTCAGAAAGTTTGATTCATAAATGTTTTCCTGAACCACAGCTCAAACGCCGGATCGAGGAAAAAATAGCCGTCTCCGGAATCTCCCAGTACATCATTATTTATCAGAAGGATTTTATTTTTGCTGACATTATGAGGAGTTCCTAGTCTGAACTCATTCATCACTTTTGCCGATGTGAGTTGCTTTTCACCGTTTGCAACAGCTTTTAAAAGATTCAGCTGGGTTGTACTGAGTATCTCTGTCTCCCTCTGGTAGAGAGGCATATTAGAGCTCAGAAGTTCATTCAATGCATTTGTTATCTCAGTCCCCGTGGCAAGTTTTTTTGTAAGATTCCAGGTGTAATGAGAGAGCTGTTGGACATACCATGAGTGACATTGCATAAGATCCGCTATCATACCCGCCTCTGCCTTACCGATTTTTTTTCCGGTTGCAGTAAAAGAATCACAAATATAACTTATCCATTTTTCGCGTTCTATTCTGCCAAGCATGATCACATCACCGAACCTGTAGAATGGTTTTGAGGGCTTGTTGAAAATTTCTGTCATCATGTGGCGTTGACTTCCATAGATACAATAAGTCACCTCCTTTTGTCTTTGCCATATTGCCCTCAGCCTCTTTTCAAAATTTTCATAATCAGGGAATCCGGCAATTGACTGAAACTCATCCAGACAAACGATCAGTTTGATCTTTTTTTGTTTTGCGACGGTTTCGGCAAGATTCAAGATTTCATCACCATGTTTTTTTATCTCTTTCCAGTCAAAACTTATGCTGAAATTATTGACAGGATCAACACTAACCTGAATTTTAGGAATTATGTTTTTGAATATTTTCTTTGAGTTTTTTATCCATTCATGCCATTTTGAAGAGGACGCTTTCAATACCTCTCCGGCAAATTTCTCCATAAATTCTTCTTCACTGTTAACCGTGAACAGATCGATCATAGCAATCTTTATTTTCGGATGCTTTGATTTTATTGAATCGGTAACATGTTCAACAAGTGATGTTTTTCCCCATCTGCGAGGAGAGATAATTGTTGTATTTATACCTCCAAGCAGGTTATCTGTTAGTTTTCTGATCTCGTTCTCACGATCAGTAAATGACTGGTTGCTGACAGTACTACCATATATAAACGGAGATGTTTTCATTATACTTACCGGTATTATACTATTTGGTATTATACGCAAAGGTATAAACTAATTTGATATAAAGAACTTCATTTATTAAAAAAAATTACTAAGAGACTGGAAGCCAAATGGACTAAGAGAATCAATCTCTCCTCTTCTCCTTTTCTCCCATTCTCCCATTCTCCCTTTCTCTCCATCATCCACCAGTTGTATTATTACGCTTTCTCCAGATGTAAAATACGGGGATTCCAAGAATCACAATCCCCAGACCCGGAAAGGTATAGTTTGGCTTATAGATTAAAAGAATTACCATAATAGTCACAGTAGTTAAAATATAGAGCGAGGGTATCACCGGATAACCAAAAGCTTTGTATGGCCGTGGGATATCAGGACGTTTTACCCTTAAAATAAAGATTGCAAGGATCGTCAGGGTAAAGAATATCAACACGGCAAAGATCACATAATCAAGAAGATTTCCATATGTCCCTGACAGGCAAAGCAATATGGCCCAGATTCCCTGAACGACAAGTGCAAACCCTGGAACACCGTTTTTATTTATATCTCCTACTTTTCTGAAAAACAGTCCGTCTTTAGCCATAGCATAATATACTCTTGGTCCGGCCATTATCAGACCATTATTGCATCCGAAAGTGCTGATCATTATAAATATTGCCATAATAACCGCTGCTGAATCCCCGAAAACAACACTCATGGCTGATGTTGCGACCCTGTCATCTGTTGCATATTGTATTCCACGGCTTAACGCGTCCGCACCGTCAGGAGAACCTGCCAGGGGAAGGATTTTGATATAAACATAGTTGGTAAGCAGGTAAAGAGCTGAAACTATCAAAGTTCCAAAGAGAAGACTCAATGGAACATTTCGTTTGGGGTTTATAACTTCACCAGAAATATAAGTGACATTATACCACGCATCAGCAGAGAACAGGGAGCCAACTAATGCAGATCCAATTGCTGCGATGAGGGCAAATCCGACAAGTGGTATAGCCTGGTTCCCCGGACCAATCCTGCTCGCGTGCCAGAAGATCTCCTTATTTATTTCAAGGGAATTTATACTTCTGGTGGCAAAGAATCCTATTACGATAAATCCGAAAAGGGCAATTATTTTGGTCGATGAAAATATATTCTGAACCGTCTTGCCTGTAACAATTCCTCTTGTGTTTACCCAGGTCAGAAAAGCGATCATTGCAATGGCAATTACCATTGTGCTCTTGATTTTTAACGGGCCCAGACTAAAAAGTATATTCTTTTCCGAGATCCATGGGAAAAGGACTCCGCTGAATTTGGCGAACGCAACTGCTACTGCGGCTATAGTTCCGCACTGAATAACCAGAAATGTTGTCCAGCCGAACAGGAATCCTATCATGGGATGGTACGCTTCTTTGAGATAAACATACTGTCCTCCAACATGAGGCATCATGGAAGCCAGCTCTCCATAGCTAATTGCTCCGATAAGAGTCATTATCCCGGTAATAAGCCAGACAACCAACAGCCATCCTGGAGATCCGACATTCCTGGCAATATCAGCACTGACAATAAAGATTCCGGATCCAATCATTGCCCCGGCAACTATCGATACTCCGTCAAAAAGTGTTACCCGTTTCTGAAGAAAATTATTTTCAGTCTGCATCTGAATTGCTATTCGTCTTATCAAAAATAATTAAACTATTGAGAATATCCTTTTCCGGAACAAAAACGACTATTTTTGTTTGCACAAGAAATACTACCCAATCAAACCAATAAACAAATTTATAGAAATGAAAAAATTAATAGTAATCGCAGCGGTAATATTCTTCTTTCTGGGAGCATCAGCACAGAAATATGACCAGCTTGCCAAAACACCCCCTATGGGATGGAATAGCTGGAATAAGTATGGTTGTAATGTCAGTGAAACGCTGATTATGGGAATGGCTGATGCAATGGTCAGCAGCGGCATGAAAGATGCCGGATATGAATATGTTGTTATTGACGATTGCTGGCAGATATCACGCGATGAGAATGAAGAAATTGTAGCCGATAAGGATCGTTTTCCACATGGTATTAAATACCTGGCAGACTATATCCACTCTAAAGGATTGAAATTCGGTATTTATTCTTGTGCCGGTACCCTGACTTGTGCCGGACGTCCTGCAGGACGCGGCCATGAGTACCAGGATGCGCTTTCCTATGCCCGGTGGGGTGTCGATTATCTGAAATACGACTGGTGCAACACCGGTACACAGAATGCAAAGTCGTCATACACCATTATGCGTGATGCTCTTTATGCAGCTAAAAGACCCATCGTTTTCAGTTTATGTGAATGGGGTTCAAATAAACCATGGGAATGGGCAGGCGAAATTGGTCATCTGTGGCGTACAACAGGTGATATATCCGATTCTTGGAATAGCATGATAAGTATTTTATCCCAACAAAAAGATCTGGCAAAATTTGCAGGACCAGGTCACTGGAATGATCCCGATATGCTGGAAGTAGGTAACGGAGGAATGACAACTGAAGAATACAAGACTCATTTTTCTTTATGGTGCATGCTCGCAGCCCCTTTGCTGGCAGGAAATGATCTTCAGAATATGTCTCCCGAAACGAAATCAATTCTTACTAATAAGGAAATCATTGCTCTCGATCAGGATATCCTTGGCAAACAGGCGGAATTGTGGAGAAACAATGGCGACTATCAGATCTGGATGAAAATGCTTGCCAAAGATGAAAAAGCAGTATGCCTGTTAAACAGCAGTGACGAAAAGAAGACCGTTCTTGTGGACTTTGGTCTTATAGCCCAGGCAAGGACCGAAGGTGCTGAGGATAGCAAACCCTTAAAACTTGAAAATTTCACAGTAAGAGATTTATGGGAGCATAAAGATCTTGTCCTGAAAGAATCGTCAACCTATATTGATATCCTTCCGCATTCTGTAAAGGTTTACAGGTTTGTGAAGAAGTAGTATTGCTAAATTATAATAAAATCTCTGTGGTTCTCAGTGTAAACTCTGTGTCCCTCTGTGAAAATAAGAACTTACACGGAGAAACACAGAGAATCACCACTTGTCCCGATTCATCGGGAGAGTTGCGCAGAGGAATTCCCGCTTATCAGTTCGCAAACGGCACTTCTTTCCCTGTCATTTTAATTCTTCCGGTTAATACCTGTGTGAACTTGGGATCAAGGTATCCTTTGAAACCTGGTTGCTTGCCACCAACTGTTATTGTAAAATAACCCGGTTCAATTACCCGTTTTGCCTTATTATTTATCATCGAGAACTGACGCGGTTCGAGCATGATCTCAACTACTTTACTTTCTCCCGGTTTAAGCGTAACCCTGCTAAAGCCTTCAAGCTGACGAATTGGTCTTGGTGTTGATGCCTTTTCATCTGTAATATAAAGTTCAACCACTTCATCACCTGCTGTTTTCCCTGTGTTTGTCACTTTTACTTTTACCGGGACTTTCTCTCCGGCCACAACTGTTAAAGGCATTGACAAATCACTGTAACTGAATGTTGTATAACTAAGTCCGTAACCAAAAGGATATAATGGCTCCTGAGTAAAAAATCTATAGGTCTTGCCGGTCATATCATAATTTTCAAACGAAGGAATCTGATCAATTGATTTATAATATGTTACAGGAAGCCTTCCAGCAGGATTGTAATCACCAAACAGAATATCTGCAACTGCATTTCCCCCCTGCTGTCCGCCGTAACCGGCAAGCAGGATAGCTGAAGCTTTTTCCTGAGCTTTATTTACTGATAAAGCACCCCCGTTTGTCAATACCACAATAACAGGTTTCCCTGTTGCTGTAACTGCATCCAGAAGTTTTTCCTGAGTGGCAGGGAGGTTTAAATTGGTACGGTCACCGCCAGTAAATCCTTCAATCTTTATGGGCATTTCTTCACCCTCAAGACGCTGGGACAATCCCAGAACTAATATTACTACATCTGACTCTTTGGCTGCCTGAACAGCCTCTTCTGTAATCCTTGGCCTCGGAGGAGCCCACAAAAGCTGAATGGCAGCATCACCTGAGTAGTTTTTGTAAAGAACTTCGATCTTATATTTTATACTGGCCTGAAGTTCAGCAGGTGCTTCTATATGAACAGCCTCATCCTCATTCATTGAAGAAATCAGTTTTTTACCATCCAGCAGTATGTCATACCCTGATGATCCCCATGTACCGATAGCGTATGTACCCGATACCGGAGGAATCAGGTAAGTTGTCCACCTGACACCAAAATTGTCATCCGGCATATCATACCTTGGGGAGTAAAGCTCCCAGTAAAAATCAATATTATCATCAACCCTGGTGAAAACAGGTTTACCATTCATATCGTTGTTATTGAAGTACTCACCAAATGCGCCTTGCTTTCCCTCGGGCGTTTCGAGATAGCGGGAAGGAATCGGAGTAAGATTGTGAATACCATCAGCGAGATCACTCCCCTCTGCATATATTATCTTTGTATCAGGATTTAACTTCCCTTTAATCCCTTTCAGTACAGTAACCGGGTTTTTCGGAATACCGTTATAATTACCAATCAACGATTCAAAATTATCCGCATTCGGGCCTATAACAGCAATCGTCTTTATATCTTTTGAAAGAGGAAGAATATTTTTTTCATTCTTCAGTAGGACAACCGATTCGCGTTCTGCCTGACGGGCAAGGGAGTTATTATAATCCGAACAATTTACAAAAAAAGGTATTTGTGCATAGGGCACCATTTCATCAGGATCAAACATACCAAGTTTTAGTCTCGCAGTAAATATTCTCTTTACAGCTATGTTTATATCAGCTTCCGTCAGCAATCCCCTGTTAACGGCTTCAACAAGATTCTTATAATCAACTCCGCATTCAAGATCAGTACCAGCCTTGACAGCCTGGGCAGCTGCCTCATCAGCATCTTTTGCAAAATGGGTAAACTTATAAAAATCGGAAATTGCCCAGCAGTCTGAGACAATATAACCCTTAAAACCCCATTCATTTCTGAGTATGCCGTATAAGATAGGATTTGCACAACACGGATAATCCCTGAACATATTATATGCTCCCATAACCGAGTAGACACCGGCATCCACGACCAGTGTCCTGAAAGCTGGCAGATATGTCTCCCGAAGATCTATTTCACTCACCTTTGCATTGAATGAATGTCTTAATGGTTCAGGACCGGAATGAACGGCGTAGTGTTTTGCAGTAGCAACGGTCTTCAGATATTTCGGATCATCACCCTGCATTCCCCTTACAAATTCATAACCCAATCTCCCGGTAAGATATGGATCTTCTCCATAAGTCTCATGTCCGCGACCCCAGCGGGGATCGCGGAATATATTAATATTAGGTGACCAGAAAGTTAGTCCCTGGTAGATACCAGTCTTACCTCTTCTTTGAAATTCATGATATTTTGCTCTCGCCTCATCTGAGATAGCATTAGCTTCATTGAACATAAGGGATTCGTCCCAGGAGTTGGCAATTGTAATTGACTGAGGAAATACGGTTGCGTAACCTGCTCTTGCAACGCCATGCAGGGCTTCGTTCCACCAGGTATAGGCAGGAATGCCAAGCCTGGGAATCGCCGGTGCGGTATAAAGCAGCTGATCGGCTTTTTCCTGAAGTGTCATTCTTGAAACAAGGTCATTGACCCTTTCTTCCAAAGAAAGTGAAGTATTCCTGAAAGGAAATTTATCAGGAGACTGCTGGCCGGAAGCAATAAAAGGATTCATGGCCATTATGGAAAACATCAGGAAGTAAACTATCCTTTTCATAACTATCTGAATTAATGAAAATTGAATTATGAAAAAATTATGTGAGAATTATAAATCTCATTATTTAAATTCGCGTCCTCCTTTACTTACTCACCACATTAACCGGTGTATTTCCTAAAAAATGAGCAAGATTATTAACTGCGATATCCAATAATCTGATCCGGGCTTCCTTCGTTGCCCACGCAATATGAGGGGTGATAATGCAGTTTTTTGCTTTAAGAAGATGATTATCTGCAGAAGGAGGTTCAACTGACAGGACGTCAACACCGGCGCCGGAGATAAGATCATTATTAAGAGCATATGCCAGATCTTCTTCGATCACTATCGGTCCCCTTGAGGTATTCAATAAAAAAGCAGATTTCTTCATCTTTTTTAAATACCCGATATTAACAAGTCCTTTAGTTTCCGGAACTAGTGGACAATGAACACTCACAACATCCGCCGTCTCAAACAATTCATCAATAGTTACCCAGTTAAAATTTGTGCGATGAGATTGATCTGTTTGTCTCCTGCTGAAACTGATAACATTCATCCCAAATGAAGCAGCAATATTTGCAACACTCTGGCCAATATTTCCAAACCCAATTATTCCGATAGTTTTTCCAGCCAGTTCAATCAACGGAAAATCCCGGTAAGTAAAGTCAACTGAGGAAGCCCATTTCCCGCTTAATACAGAGTCACTTTGCCGCTGGACATGCAGACAAAGCTCTAAAAGCAAGGCAAATGTGAGCTGAGCAACGGAAAATGTACTATATGCCGGAACATTAGTTACAACGATCCCTCTTCTTTTAGCGGCTTCAATATCGACAACATTATAACCAGTTGCCAGAACCCCGATATATTTAAGGGAAGGAAGGGCATTCAGAATTTCTTCTTTAAGAGGAGTCTTATTTGTAAACAATATTTCTGCGTTCTTTGATCTTTCTAAAATTTCCCCGGTAGGTGTTCTGTCATATATTACGACCTCTCCGATTACTTTCAGATTGTCCCAGGACAGGTCTCCCGGATTCAAAGTATAACCGTCTAATACAACTATTTTCATTGATATTAAAATTACTTAATAATTTTCGCCCGCTGAAATTAATTCTTAAAACAAAATAAAGCTCCCTCCTGCTATGCAGTGGCAAGGCATGGACGTCAACTTAAGGAGTTGAATATAGTAGAATATGCAGAAAGTTTAGTACAAAACAGAATATAAAGTACTAAAATTAAGTCTAACACATTTCCCCTCCTTTTTAAGGAGGAAAAACTTTCTTATGCACCATCTTATTTAACACCAAGGCTTAATTTGAGGGCAATGGGGACGGGGGTGAGTTGATCATGAGTAGTATTCTGTACCCTCTTTATTTTTGAGCTGATACCGATTTTACCAGTGTATCAGGAATAGAAACCAGTTCAATTCCCTTTTGAAAACCCAGGTTACGGGAATACTGTCTGTCTGCTGAATTGTTCCAATGTTCATGAACACCAAGGCTTGATATTGGTTTCCCGTTATTGTCAGGATCATAAGTGATTCCCTGTGGCCAGTTAGAAGAATCAGCAGCCTGGTGAAGATAGTCATCCACCCCGTTCCAGCTCGGTCCGTTTTCAGGCACATTATTCTGGGCATTATGAATATTTACTCCGTTCCATTCAGTCCTGAGGAAATCATAACAAACTGACTCAACTGCAACCTGGTCCTGAGACAGAAATATCGAATTGCTCCAGTCATTATTAAAGGGAGCCATAAAGTATTTTACCGGACCTTTTGTCTCAACTGCTCCCCCACCAAATAATCCGTCAACAATATAAAGCAGAGTGTTTTGTCCAAGGTATTTGCTGGCCATCAGATCGACCAGTACCCTGTACTTATGATACCCTCCGTTAGTCGGAACGCCGCCTCTGGGCAATATCAGCGAATAATGAAGATGTTCTGCTGTCGGGCTGGCCTGTGAACCAAAATGATTTTTGGCAGTCAATGATATTCCTCCTATGGAATGAGGCTTCAGGTTGGCAACATTTATCAGATAATCAGCCTTTTCAACAACATCGTAAAGTTTATCCTTCTGGCTTTTATCGGAATAAAAAATAAGATCATTCTTTGTCGGATGGATAAGTGTCCGTCCGTTCATATCTGAAAACTTATCAGTGTAAGCCACCCCCGGGAATTCGGCAAACCAGATATCATAATTGTGTCCATAAATATCGGTCATTGGATCACCAACCGAAATATCTGTCTGATCGATGCCAAGTTCATTAACCAGTTCTCTTAAAATTTCAAGAACTATGTAAGGTCCGGTTTCAGTTGGCGCGAGACTGGTTTTTACCCTTGGTTCATCTGCCCTCAGTTTTGTAGGATAATAGTATCCGTTTTTTTTGTCTTCAGCAGATAACAGCCATCTTGAAGTCCCCTGGTTTATCTTGAGGAATATCTTTTCTCCCTTTGTATATCCTTTGTCAGTATGATGCTTTTTATAATTCTGATAACGGAACAATACATCCCATGAATCAGTGATATTATCCTTGCTGCAAAGTTTTTTCAGCGAATTACTGAACATACTTCCGACAACTTTTTCATTTGTATTTTCAGGTTTCCAGTACCAATCCTTAGTATCATAATTTGAATTGCAGTTTATATTTGTTGCATCCGGATTCCAGATCCATACCACTCGGCCGGGATTTACTCCAAGAGCTCTTCCAATAGGTTGATTCGGGCCATCATCGGGACCAGTCTTTAAAAGGCTGGCTGCACCGGCGTTATGAATTCCCCGTGTCAGTGAAAAAACCATTACAACAATCGCCGCAAGGATAAAAGACCCTGCAGCTATATATCTGGCTCTGAAAAAACTCTGCCTGGCCTTTCTCAACGCGAGAGTTATTCCTCCCAGCGAGATCAGATACACTACGAACCCTGACATTATCGGTGCTGCTACTCGCATGCACGGGTAAGTCGCCCGGGAAGGTTTCGGAATAACCCTTATCAAAAACCAGATTGTTGATATTATTCCCATCAGGAAAAACAAAACCCCGGGCGGGAATGGTTTGTCTTTCATCCAATCCCTTAGTTTGCTCAACTTCCCTTTCAACTTCTGAATATCAAACCTGTTTTTATTATTCATTTACTTAATAATTTTTAGAATTAGTTAAACGACTAATTATCGCCTCTCTTTTTCAATTCATGCCTTGCTGCCATTTTTAGCCACAGATTCAGCCAATCCGCGAATGTATCCCGTCGCAAAAAGATTCCCAAGTGTCATATAACCCGGGCGTTCATTGGTCTCTCCATGCATGGTCGGTACATGATCGGGTCTCAGCGGACCAGTAAAGCCGATGTCATAATAGGCTTGCATCGCTTCATACATGTCAATCTGACCTTCATCATGAAAACATTCAGTGAATTTTGTACTTGGTATGACACCGCTCAGATCCTGAACGCTTCTGAAGTGAACAAAGCTTATTACGTCTTTTCCCCACCTTCTGACAAGAGCCGGAATATCAGCGCCCATCAGTGAAAAGTTCCCCTGACACATGGTAACACCACTATACTTACTCGGCACAATTTTAAGCATCCTGTCAAAATTTTCCACAGAATTCATTATGCGTGAAATTCCCTGGATACTGTCAACCTGGGGATCATCAGGATGCAATGAAAGATGCATTCCGATTTTTTCTGCTTCAGGGACAACAGCTTTAAGAAAATATTCAAGATTCTTCCAAAGGCTTTCTTTTGAGATTTCACCATATTCTGTTAACGGTTTGCTTTTTATATCATTATAATCGAAAGCAGTCATTAAAGCACCGCCCCTTCCCGGCCTGTCCATCTGTGTACGTGCCCAGCTTATGACCGGCATCCAGTTGTAGCAGATAATATCCACATCGCCGTATTGCTTCAGATTTTTCATAAAGGTTATGAAATTGGAGATCTCTTCATCCCGCCCTTTGAGAGCCAGCTTTGTCTGAGAGCCAAGAGAAGGAGGTCCTTCCACTACAGTCCATTTTATCCCTAGTTTATCCCAGGAATTTTTTGTTGCAGTGATAGCTTTTGGATCCCAGGGTTTTGTATCAGGTAATTGTTCAATTCCGGAAACAGAGTGAAGAACGCCCAGCTGTTTTGCAAAAGGCACCTTTGGTGAAGCCGGATCCATTAAAAATGAGAATTTTATTCCGGCATCCTTCACATAAGGTTTTACGGAGCCTGACTTCTTCCCTTTATCAGATGTTCCAGCAATAGCTGAACCAATTCCGGTGATAGACATGGCTGCTGCCAGAGAAGCACTTTTCTTTATAAAATCTCTTCGGTTATCCTTCATTTTAATTGATTAATTTGCAAAAGTTTGGCTTACAAGATAAAAGTAATTGTATTTGTAAACGATCCTGAATCCAAAATCTTGTATTTAGTTATGTTTGTCAGGGCTTTATAATCGTTCCGTCCTTTTTCCGCACTGTCCATCCGGGTGCGAGATTATTGATCGGATATTTTGCAGCTTCTTTTTCATTTACGTCAACACCAAGTCCTGGAGCTTCATTTACATACAGATAGCCATCTTTGTAGGTCGGGCAACCCGGGAAAACAGCCTGTTCTTTCTCTGAAAAGGCATAACCGCCCTCCTGAATTCCGAAATTCCACACAGCAAGATCAATATGAAGATTAGCTGCGTGGCCAACAGGAGATACATCACCTGGTCCATGCCATGCCGTCTTAATATTGAACCACTCGCTGAGACGCGCTACTTTCATAGCAGGAGTGATTCCCCCGATCTGGGAAATATGAATCCTTATATAATCGAAATAATGATTGACGATAGGATCAATAAATTCATTGACATTATTAAACAGTTCTCCCATTGAGAAGGGGACNNAGTTCAACCTCCTCACCGCAGGCTTTGCGAACTGCCTCAAACAATTTTGGAACGGTTGTTATATATTTATGTTCATCCATGTAATTGTCTTTTTCCGCGCCAAATCCGGCAGCCCTGAAATCGGGGACAGTGGGCACAGTTCCTACACCTCCATATCCACCCAGCTGAATCCTGACATATTTAAAACCTCTCTCGATGAATTTTTTTGCATTATCTGTAACTTCTTCGATTGTTGATCCGCTTGCATGAGCATAAACGGGTACAGCAAAACGGGATTTACCGCCAAGAAGCTGATAAACCGGCATATTCGCACGTTTGCCTTTAATATCCCATAAAGCCTCGTCCAGGCCGCTCAGGGCATTATTCAAAACCGGACCATTGCGCCAGTAGGAACTTACATAAAAGGACTGCCACATATCCTCTATATTATCAACATCTTTCCCAACGCAAAACTCATTCATATACTTCTCAATAGCTGTCACAACAGTAAAGGCCCGCTGAGTAAATGTTGCACAACCCAGTCCGTATAAGCCGGGTTCGGTTGTCTCTACTTTTACTACAATTAAATTGGAACCTGACGGGCAGGTTGTAATGGCCCTGACACTTTTTATCTTAACAGGAGCCATAGCTTTGGCATAGGAAGGAGTCTCATACGGAGCGGCATTTGCTTTACTGCCTAAAACTCCTAAAAATCCGGCTGCTGATCCCATGGCGGCTGTTTTCATAAAGCTCCGCCGGTTAGTTGTGAACTGACTTTCATTTTTTTTCATAGGAGGGATTTTGTATATAGACGGAAAAATATAAAAAAAATGCCGGAAATGAAAAGAAAATCATTCTTTCATATCCGGCAGTCTATGTTTTATTCTACTCTAAATCTTAGGTAGCGCCCAGGGTTCTCTGTAATTTGGTATTAGATAATTATTCGCCTCAGTTTCATTGGTAAATTTCGTTCCGTTCCAGATAAGTTTTTTACCGGTACGGTAAGCGATATTTCCAATAGCTGAGAATTTGGCGATATGTGCACCAATCTCAACACTGGCGTTCGTATTAGGATTACGACTGTCAATACATTCCAGGAAATTTGTGACATGATTATTCAGTCCCTTTCCGGTTCCCTTCGCAAGAGGAACAGCTTCCATCCGGATTTTGCCGTTAACATTTTCAGGAATTACTTCCCATCCGTCGCGATCAATGACAAGAGTACCATTTTCTCCAACAAAACCTAAGCCATGGTTTCTGCCATATGCTCCGTCATTTACCCCAATGGCATGATCCCACAAAACATTGAATCCATCGAATTCATATATGGTTTGCAAACTGTCAGGTGTTTCGCAAGCATCAGTCGGATAGCCATATTTTCCGCCCATAGCCATAACAGATTTTGGCGTTGTTACATTCATACCGTATAATGCATAATCAAGGAGATGAACGCCCCAGTCGGTCATCAGGCCACCTGCATAATCCCAGAACCATCTGAAAGTAAAGTGAAAACGGTTACGGTTGAATGGACGGCTGGGAGCCGGGCCAAGCCACATATTATAATCAACACCCTGAGGAACAGGTTCATCAGCAAGCACAGGAATTGTAGGACACCAGCCCTGGTATGAAAATACACGTACTAATCTTATCTTCCCAAGTTTGCCTGACTGGATAAATTTAACAGCATCCTGCCAGTGGGGATCACTACGCTGCCATTGTCCAACCTGAACAACAGTCTTGTGCTTTTTTGCGGCACTTATCATAAGATTGCACTCTTCGATAGTTCTCCCTATTGGCTTTTCACAATACACATCCTTACCTGCCTGGCATGCGGCAACCATCTGAAGACAATGCCAGTGATCAGGGGTTCCGACAATTACCACATCAATCTCTTTGTTGTCAATCAGCTTCCTCCAGTCCTTATAAAGATTTGCAGGTTTCTTGCCTCTCATCTTTTCGACATCGGCAGCTCTTCTGTTAAGAACGCTCTCATCGATGTCGCATAATGCCAGGCATTCTACATTAGCATGATCAAGGAATGCAGTCAGATCACCAAAGCCCATCCCGTTACAACCTATCAGGCCAACTTTTATTCTGTCAGATGGAGCACAGCCTGCCAAACTACCTGAAAGAGCAGGAGCCAATCCCATTGCAGCAGTTGCCATTGCTGTGTTTCTTATAAATACCCTTCTTGTTGTCATTTATAGTAAGTGTTTGTATTTTGAACTATCTAGCTGAAAATCTGTAAATTGTAGTTGTTTTCAAAGTATCACCAGGGTTAAGAACAGTGGTCGGAAAATCATGATGATTCGGACTATCAGGATAATGACCCGATTCAAGACATACTCCTGATCTGTAATTGAATGGTTTCCCTCCGTGACCAATTTGTTTTCCGGTAAGGAAGTTGCCGGTATAGAGCTGCAATCCTGGCTGATCTGTGATAACTTCAAGCATGCGTCCGCTGACAGGTTCATAAACGCTTGCATCAACTTCTTCTTTATTATCAAGAATATAATTGTGGTCATACCCGCCGCCCAGAATAAGCTGGTCATTTTTATCACCTATCCGTTCTCCGATTGCATGAGGAGTATTGAAGTCAAAAGGAGTACCAGCTACTGTACGTATCTCACCTGTCGGAATCATTACGGAATCCACAGCTGTGATAGCGGAAGCCTTAAGAGTAAGGACATGATCAAGTATGTCACCGTTGCCTGCTCCGTGCAGATTGAAGTAAGCATGATTGGTGACATTTACTACAGTCTTTTTATCTGTTGTACAAACATACTCCATAACAATCTCATTATTATCTGTCCAGCTATAGGTTATGGCTGCATGTACGGTCCCCGGGAATCCTTCCTCCATATCGGGACTTATATACGTAAATTTTACGGATGGAAATTTTGTATCCTTTAATACCTCGGTGTTCCATACGACGCTATGCCAGCCCAAAGGGCCACCGTGCAATGTATTCGGTCCGTTATTTATGGGTGTATTGTAGACAACATTGTCAAGGGTGAACTTCCCTTTCGCAATCCTGTTGGCATATCTTCCTACTACCGATCCGAAAGACATATCACCTTTCAGTGTTTCTTCAAACGTATCATAACCAAACGTAACATTCTCCTTTTTGCCGGTTTTATCAGGCACTTCGACCCAGTTTATCTTTGCCCCAAAATTTGTAAGCCTGATAACATTTCCAGCTTTGTTTGTAAGGGTTAAGAGATAAACCTCTTTCCCATTGTGGTTACCAAATACATCTTTTTTTACCATCTCCTTATTCTTTGATGTCTGATTACAGGAAAAAAGTGTAAATGCAGCCAGTGTCATTGATAATAACAGAATTCTTTTCATTATTTGCCGTTTTATGTTTTTGCTAAATTAATAAAGTTTCAGGACCACCTCACTTGAAAATCAAATAAATTAGGGCTAAAGTACGCCATTATGCTACTTAGTCCGGAACTGCCATGCAGGCAGCCCTTCTTTGTTAAATAATGACGCTACAGCTCCATTGCGCCAGCAATATCTTACCGAAACAGGTACTTTGACTGCAGGAGAGGAAACGAGTACTTCATTATTCACAATCTTTGCGTCAGCCTTTTTATAATGTCCGTCTTTACCTGCTATTTCAAATTCGTTAAGCTTGTTATTCTTTGCAACCAACCCGTCTCCAACATTATCAAATACAAGTTTTATTGTGCTCCCGGCGAGAGACATTGATTTATAAACAGGGCCAACGAAAGGACTTTTTTTGCCATAATCATTATTAAGGGCAAGCAATGCAAGCCTCTCCCCGACCTCTGTCTTAAATGGTGGATGGATATTGTTTACAACAGCGATATCGAGAGTAACGGCCATACCGGTCTTTGCCAGTTTAAGAGCGCTTTCCTGGGCCTCACGTAAAAATCCTGATTCAGTTGAATCGGCACCTGCATAAACAAAGGGAGCAATCTGGACAAAATAGAAAGGAAAGTCCTTTATTCCCCAGGCTTCTCTCCAGTCCTGAATCATAGCAGGAAAGATTTTAGAATACTGTTCCGCCCTTCCGACATTGGCTTCACCCTGATACCATATTGCTCCTTTGATCTGATAAGGCAGCACCGGGCTTACCATTCCATTAAACAGAACTGAAGGTGTTCCAGGGCCAAGGTTAACAGGTCGTTTCTGAGCCAGAAACTCGTTTTTTGAAAGATCATAAATATAAAATTTACCCCCGGTTAATTCAGCAACAGGTTGGTATTTCCAATCCCCCTTAAGAGGCACGAAGGTTTTAGGATCATTTTTTAACGAAAGTTTCATCTTTTCAGTGCTTCCATATATTCCTCCGTTACCCTGAGTATCAAGTACACGGACAGAAATCAGATTGGCACCAGGCTTCAGGAGCGTGGCAGAAATTTCATAGTTCCTTTCAGCCTGCCAGAAACCTGATTCTTCATTTGACCCTACAAGCTTTCCGTTAAAATAGGTGCGATCCATATCATCTATCGGCCCCAGAGAAAGAATAAGATCCTTTCCCTCCATATTCTGAGGAATATCAACTATCTTCCGGAACCATACTGCCCCGTCAAATTCACCTATCACACTCTCAAATTGGGTCGGCAGAACCATAACAGGCCATTTACTGTCATTGTATTCTGCTGTTGGGACATTTTCATCATTAAAATTCAGATTTTTCCACTGATCTTTTCCGGCTTGTTTAAGATCTAACTGTTTCAGCGTATTCAGCCATGTCTGATACTGAGCCTGCAATGGAATTGACTCCCTTATAGCTTTAATTTCAGAGACAAACTCTCCGGCTTTTTCAAGTGATCCTGATGAAGTCCATGATTCTGAAGGTGTCCCTCCCCATGCTGATTCAATCAACCCGATTGGGATATTCAGTTCTGCATGGAGTTTCTTTCCAAAGAAATATCCAGTGGCGCTGAACTGAGGCACAGTCTCCGGTGTGCTTACTTCCCATTTGCCGGTACACTCATCAAGCGGTTGACCGGATATTACTTTCTGAACGTTAAAGAGACGAATCTCCGGAATTGAAGCTGAAGCAATAGTCTCCTTTGAATGCATAATTGTATCGGCAGGCGGCCAGCCTGCAACCGGCATCTCCATATTCGACTGACCTGAACAGAACCACACTTCACCAATCAAAACATTTTTAATTAGAATTGTAGTGTCCTTTCCGGATATGGAAATTGTATAGGGCCCTCCGGCCTCGGGTGTGGGTAAAGATACCGACCATTTACCGTCTTTCCCGGCAACGGCTTGACCATTTGAATTCCAGCTTGCTGAAACATTTATTTTGCGACCAGGGCTTGCCTTACCCCAGATCTTTGCGTTTGTTTTTTGCTGCAATAACATGTTGTCGCTGATAAGTGATGGCAACTTTAAATGTGAATTTGTCTGGCAACTGACAAGGGTCAGAAACGAGATTAAGAATAATGAAGTAAATTTCATGTTTTGAAGGTTTTAATTATTCTAAAATGATAGTTCCGGTATAGACAAATAAATTTATCAGTTATTTTATATTTCAAATGCTATATAACACTTTTCCTTTCAATTATTTCGAGGCACATTCTTGAGTCATGATACGGGCATTTCCAGAATCCGGCCTTATCATCCTTAAGATTTGGCAGGAGGTTCTTATCAACACTCCAATACCATTCTCCGTTTTTTGGATCAACAAGATTAACTGCTATAAATCTCCAGGCTTTAAGACTTATATTCAGATATTCTTCTTTCCCTGATAATGTGAAGGCATTAAGAAATCCAACAACGGTTTCAGCCTGTACCCACCAATGTCTGTCCGTATCTATATGTTCTGTCTTGAAAAACTTTTCATATATCATGCTGCCGTCAGCCATTAATCCTTCTTTTGATGCCCTTGCGATCCTGATACAAATATTTTTAACCTTTTCAATAATTCTTTTGTCGCCCAGAACCAGTGCAGCTTCATAAATCAGCCAGGAGGATTCAATGTTATGTCCATAAGAGACCAGGTCAGTCTTGTCATTCCATTCTTCATCAAAAAACATTTTCAGGTTAAATGTTTGACTATTAACTATTTTATCGGTAAAAACATTTACAAGATTTTTCAGTTGCTTCTTCAGGAGATCATCCTGCCATACCCTGTAAAGGTTTGTATAAGCCTCCAGAACGTGAAGATGTGTATTCATTGTCTTTTTCTCATTCGCGTCTTTATCGCTGAGTCTCAGATCATCAATAGCTCCCCATTCCCTGTTAAAGGCTTCAAAATACCCGTCAAGCTTATTATCGTAACTATACTTTTCAATTAACCGGAACAGGTCAATTGCTTTTTCAAGACAATTCTTGTCGTAGGTAATACGGTAATATTCACTTAATCCATAAATAGCAAATGCCTGGGCATATATCTGTTTTTTGCCGTCTTTCATTTTGCCCTTATGGTTGAGAAGCCAGAATACTCCGCCATATTTCGTATCAAAAAAATGATTGAGAAGATAGTTTTTTGATGTCTCAGCTGTTTTAAGATATTCTGGATTTTTCAGAATCCTGAATGCAGATGAAAAGGTCCAAAGAATCCTGGCATTCAATACACATCCTTTATCAGCATCTTCCTGAACCCGGCCATAACCATCTATCCGTCCAAGGAAACCGCCGTCTTTGGAGTCGATCATTTTCGTCATCCAAAAGGGAAGAATGTTGGATACAAGTTCCTCTTTGACTTCTGCAGTTAGAATTTCAAGTTTGTCTCTAGACATATATTTAGTTTTATATTGCCCTCCTGCATATAACTATCGGTATTAGTCCCGCCTAAGCTGGAGATGACGCTAATCTTTCTTACTGGCATCCCTTCTTACAGCCAGCTCAGCGCTTATTGTAAGCATCTTTTTCTCACTCAGAGGATATATAAACATGAAAAATGCTCCGAATAATGTTCCGATTGCCGGAAAGAANNCCAATAGTCCAGCCAAATTTCTGCGACATTGACGATGCGGAGAATACAAGCCCAGTAGCTCTTCGTCCTGTTTTCCATTCTGAATAGTCTGCAGCATCAGCATACATTGACCACACGAGAGGAAAGATAATGCCGGCACTCATGCTTATTAAGAACTGAAATACAAAAATAAGGCTTATACTGCTTTTGTCTAACCAGTAAAATCCAATACTGAATACGGCAGCAAAAAGCATTGCATATAAGAAAGTATATTTCTTGCCAATCCTGTCGGAAATAGGCTTTGCAAGTATTACGCCGACAATATTGGCAGCCTGACCGAGAACAAAATAAAGACTGCTGAGTGTAATAGTCAGATTAACAGCTTTAATCGAAAAAGCGCTCTGCCCCTGAATATAGTATTTGAAATAATAGATAGCCGCTCCGTCACGGATAGAATTGAAGAATATTGCTGCAATACCTGCACCCAGCAGAATAAACCACGGGGTATTATGAAGCAGGTCCCTGAGGTCCTTTTTAAGCGAGGTTTTAACTGTTACAGGTTTGATACGTTCCCGGGTCCACGAGAAAGTAAACATGAAGAAGGTTATGGCGATTAAGGCAAAAACCACTGCGGCCAGCTGCCATCCGAGTTGAAGGTTCACTCCTCCTTTACCAAGCTTGCTGAAAATGTCAACCAATGGCTCTGCCAGTGCAAGCACAAGAAGACTTCCCCCGAAAGCAAAAATAAACCTGAAAGTAGCAAGACTCGTCCGCTCTTTCCCGTCGGCTGTCATAACTCCCATGAGAGAGGCATATGGTACGTTAATCATGGAATAGACCATCATCATAAGTGAGTATGTAATAAAAGCATAGACCACTTTCCCTGACGCGCTAAAGGATGGTGTTGTAAAAGTCAATACACCTATAATACCAAAAGGTATGGCAATCCACAGAAGATATGGCCTGAACTTACCCCAACGGGTCTCGGTCCGGTCACCCAGTATTCCGACAAAGGGATCGAAGGCGGCATCCCATATCCTGGTGACAAGGAACATAGTTCCGACAAGTGTTGCAGAAATTCCGAAAACATCAGTGTAGAAGAACATCAGGTACATTGAGAACAGCTTCCAGAACATGGAGCTGGCCGCGTCGCCAAACCCATATCCGATCTTTTCTTTCAGTTTCAGTTTTTGTGAGATCATAGGGGTAGTTATAAGGTGCTTATGAGGATTACTCTTTTCTATCCTGCAATTTAAGATTTTTATCAATCAGCTTTTTAAGTGTTTCTACAGATGCAGCGGACCGTAAGCCGTCAGCCGGAGTATTCAGGCAATAATCAACAAGCTTATCAATTGTCGATACAGCAACATGCATCCTGGTATCAGAGGAAGCGTAATAGATAAATACGGTTCCGTCTTCATCAATTATCCATCCGTTTGTAAACAGTACATTTGATACATCACCTACTCTTTCTTCGCCCTCAGGAGCCATGAAAAAACCTGCAGGCTCGGCTATCAGGTTTGAAGGATCTATTAGATCAGTCATATACAGATAGAGCACGTATCTTAAACCGGCCGCGCAACCTCTAACACCATGTGCCAGATGCAACCATCCCGCAGGAGTTTTTACGGGATGAGGACCCTCCCCATTTTTTTGCTCTTTAATTGTATGATAGTAACGAAAGTTAATGATTTTTTCTTCTTTTATCTCAGCATGGGTTATGTCGTCAATCAGAGCCCAGCCTATGCCGCCACCTGATCCTGCGTCAATAAACCCATCCTGAGGACGAGTATAAAGTGCATATTTTCCGTTTACAAATTCAGGATGCAGTACAACATTGCGCTGCTGGCTTCTGGTTTTCAAATCAGGAAGTCTTTGCCATGTTTTCAGGTCATGAGTTCTGGCAATTCCTGCAGCTGCTACAGCAGATGAGAGATCTCCGGCAGGAGCCGAAGGGTCCTTCCTTTCAGAACAAAAGATGCCATAGATCCAGCCGTCTTCATGCCGTGTAAGTCGCATGTCATAAACATTTGTATCGGGTATGTCTGTTTCAGGCATCGTGACCGGGTAGTCCCAGAATCTAAAATTATCTACTCCATTTGGGCTCTCAGCTATGGCGAAAAAAGACTTTCTGTCGTTACCTTCAACACGAGCAGCAAGGATATATTTTCCTTCAAACTTCATCGCTCCGGCATTAAATGCAGCATGGATCCCAACTCGTTCCATGAGATGCGGATTTGAAACAGGATCCAGATCATATCTCCAGGAAAGAGGTGCATGGTCTCCGGTCAGCACCGGATATTTATATCTGTAAAAGATCCCATTCCCGGGTTCAACCTTTTCATTTTTCCTGCCAATGAGGATCTGGTGGTTTTCAGTAAGAACTTTTAATCTTGATTTGAAATCGGTTTTCATTTTATACCAGATTTTATTTTAATGACCTATTAAAAATTCTGCTTCAATTTCGACTAAAAGATTATCGCGGCAGATATCAGCTTCTATGTAAACTGAAGGCACCCCGGGGTATCTCTTCTCACAAATTGCTTTTACCTTTGTGAAATCCTCCTGATTCTTTATATATACCCTTATGAGAATAGGGTCCCCTGCATCACTGCCTGCTTCTCCTGAAAGATGACTGATCCTTCCCGAATCAGTAAGTTTATTTATATTATCTAATGTCACAATAGTCTGTTCTTCAATATCATCTATTCCAATAGTATCCTGTCCAATTATTGAAGCTGTACCCGATATAAACAATGTGGATCCCATGTTTTCAGTCAGGAAAAGTGCCCTCTCAAACTGGGGAGGCTGATTAATTCCTTTACTGCAGAGAGGTTTACCTTTCAGGACCTGCTGACTATAGTCATAAGGCCTTATCTGATCAGGATTATCAATCGCTATTATTTTCAAATTGGCCAGTGCTTTAACAGCACAGAAATCAAGAACCACACCTCCAAATTTCATCCCGATACCCGTTGCAGCAGGATAACTGTGAACATTTCTGTATTTATGGTAGAATTCACTTCTCACCTCGTTGAATTTCTGATAGTTCTGAACTTCTCTTTTTACCTCCAGAATATCCCCAATGTAATTCCATTGCCTTACAATATGATCAAAGGAGATCTGTTCAGCGGTCAGGATTGCTCTCATCTGTTCGAAAGCAGCTACTGCCGCTTTTCGTGTATCATCAGGAAACAACGATGCACCCAGACCACCTGCCCAAACCTCTTTCATTGATTCAGTTGTCCTGACCACATATGGTACTGAATTCAGCACTTTACTAACCATCTCACACGAAGTTGCATCAATAAACCCTGTTTCAGCAATAATTTTCCATGGTTTTTCGGGAGACTGACAGAGAACACTTATAGCAGGGCATTTGTCGCCGAATGTTTCCCGAACAGAATCATCAATGAATTTTTTAACTTTCAGGTATGAAGCATAATCAGGCTGGTCTGTAAAAACGTTGATTTTCAAAGGTATATTCGTCTTTGAACAGGTCAGACTGAGCTCTTTCAAGCATTGTTTCCATTCCTCCTCAACACTTCCCGGAACGGTTGGTATGAACGTCGAATAATCCTTAATCATAAATTTAAATCTTTCAGCTTTAAAGTAATGTTTTGAGTTAATAAACCAAAAGCCTCATTATTTTTTACTATTGTCCGGACTTTCCTGTGGCCCAAGAAGCTGATCAGCAGCCAGAACCAGGAACATGAAATTTGTCGCACCTCCACCCATGACATATTCCTGTTGCTGCCATAGAAATGGCCAGTCGAGCAACTCGGGAAAATCTGGACGTATTAGTGCAGTCCCAGATGAAACACCACCGGGAATATATGACCAGTCCACCCTGTTTACTCCATAGGCAACAGTTGTTGATCTGGCTCCGACACCCGAAGCAAAGGAAGCAGTGTTTTCCCCGGGATGGACACCCAGAATAAAATTCAATGCATTAAATACCGGTGCGTCAGAGAAAATTTGTGGGAAAGCAGCATGCAGAAAATACTGTCTGACTCCAAAACTCTGGATATCCCATCCGGCGCCCCAGATCCGTGGTCTGTAAGGAACACCGAAAGGCGTTTCAGCGGATTGATTTTTAATATCTTCTGCCAGACTTTTTGTGGCACTAGTTATAGATGCGGTGAAATTAGAATTATCAATCCGGGGGAGAGCACGGCCAATGAGCCAACCCAACTCCTGAATCCCTTTGGTAATTACTGCCTCATTGTCAACCAGGTATTTTTTATACTTGTCATCCCCGGTAGTCAGATACAATTCTATTGCTGCATGTATTTTCGCGTTTGCCACTTTTCCCGAAATCTGATAATCAGCTGAATATATAGCATCTGCTGTCTCAAGGCATTGCTTGCTAAGTTCATTATTGAACCCTTTGAGAACTCTGGATGCAGCTGCGAGATGGGCAGCAACCGTCAATTCCCTGGAAGGATTGTTCTCAGTGAAAACCCAGCGGTCATCAGCAACTGATGAGGAAGTGCTTGTCCTCTCCCCAGTTTTTAACTGACTATCATAAATAAGACCATCAGTCATGGTCGAACCGTCACCTAACATAACATACTGTCTTTTTTCCGGACAGATTATTCCCCTGTAAAGACGGCCAAGATTTTTATATCCGCCGATCACAGCAAGTGCGCCATGCTCTATTTGCTGAAGTATATCGGGTTTCCCGTCAGGCTGGTGAATTTCAACTATATGAGTATTCTGATCAACGGATGTATCGTCATAATCAATTTTAAAAGCCTCATATGCCATCGTGAGGATATAGACTTCAGAGCTCTGTGATTCTACCCTCAGATCGTAATCACCTGCGTCATGCCATCCACCCGCATTTAAACCAGGAACGTGATCTCCCGGCGCAAATTTGGTTAATGTAGACGGCCCCTGAAGATAACCGTCGAAATGGTTATGATTGAGAGGAGCCATTCTGGCATCATCCATATGGCACAATCCGTGCCAGACGCGGTATTTTTCATTAACCCGCATATGGCACATCTGAACTGGCAGAAAAAATTCCAGTGTCGGTTGCCATACATTTCTCCTGTAAACATCTTCTGCAATTCTGAAAGGTTGGGATTGCTGATTCCCGTAGCTCACAAAATAGAGACCTTCATCCTTAACCGAGGAAAAGTCAAATTTGAGATATTTGTAACGAAGGAAGTTACCCCATACTGAAGGTTTTGCATTATGAATAGCAACATTTTTCCCATTCTCACCGATTTTAAACAGTACCGGGGTTTCAGTTCTTGTTTCATTCTTATCAAGCTCAATTATTGCAGCCTTCTCTTGTCCTGGATGATATCCGATCTGTGAAACATGAATAACCGGTGTACTTTTCCAGCCTTTAATGCTACTTGGAGTAATAATCCATTCCACAGCATTTTTAGATAATCCTGCCGCGACAACTGAGCGCACAACAAACCATCCGTTATTATGAAGATAACGACCATCGATCAACTGAAGATTTCCGGTTTTTGACTCTATCGCCATTCGCAACAGGTTGTCTTCAGGAGCAATCACGAGTTTTTTACCGGAAGCCATTGGTTCTGCTGCAACAACTTCCCCTTTCAGGTCAACCATAGCCGGGCCGTTAGCCTGCCGTGGAAAAATACCCGAGTGACTGTCCAACATCCAGGTCTTTCCAAATAATAAGCCTGGAAATAATTCCATGTTAAAGCCAACTTTTCCCAGAAACTCTTTTGGAACCGGATTATCAAGATCAACTGTAATTATTATTGACTCGCCCTGAGAATGGACCCTGACGTTATAATTAAGATTGAGATCAGGGTACTCGATCGGATTATAGCCTTTCCTGTTAATTGAAGAATCGGGATAAGTTAGGCTGACAGAAATTGTGTTTCCGGCCGGATCAACTTTCCGGGTCAGTTGCTTTGGAATAGGCTGCCACTGGCCCGGAGTCTCATTCAGCCTTATATCTCCATTGGTTGCCAGACGTTTACCATGCATTATTATTGCTACTCCGCCCTGATGTCCTTCCGGGTAAATATCCTGGAACACCATTACATTTACTCCGCCATTTTCAAAGTATTCAAGTTTATTCAGGCTAAATGACGATTGTTGTGAATAACTTAACCCTGATAAAAGAATGATTACTGAAAATATTAGTCCTTTTCTCATAATCCAATAATTATTGTTGCTAAATCAAAGATTCTTTAATTTTCTTGTTTTTGTCTTACCTAACTACATCTGATATATCCCCGGTTCAGTAGCAGAGACTTCCGGAACCGGGTTCCCAAAAAAATCCTTGTCCGGTTGTGCCACACCAAAGATAGACTTAATATCCAATCCTTAATTTTATAACTCCGGTTACTATTCCACAATCCATTCATATATACCACTGGAATAGTCTTTATTCAGTTTGACCTTTAATTTGATAGCAGATGCTTTAACAGGTTTAAAATCAATCGAATCCCAGCCATCCTTTGTTACTTTATATTTCATTTTTGAACTGATCGGTGTCCATATATTTTCGTTAAGGTATAGTATTTCCCAGGTGTCGGGTATCCTGCAACCCCCATCCGGTCCGTCATCGTACCAATAAACCTTTGTCTTGGATATTGTTTCCGATTTTTCAAAATCATATTCCACCCATTCCACTTTGTCCTTTTCGGGCCACCAGTTGTAATATGAAACAGAGTGATCATTTGAATTCAGAGGTTCCTCCTGATCTTTTATTGAAGGTAGTTCCTTAGTTACCTTGCTTGCCCTTATCCTGCTTCTGTTGGCAATAGTCGGAGCCGGCAATGGATGGGCACCATCAGCTGACAGTGGAAACCATACTTTCATTTGTCCGGGACCCCTGTTATTCCACAGGGCATATGGAATTAATTTAACAGGTTCCACGCTTAACATATCAACATTCCCATCCAGGTTTCTTTTCGTCTGAACACCCGAAGTTTCGATAACCTCAGTTCCGTTAAGCAGAGTAGCATCAAATTTTGCTGTAACGGGGGCATCAGGTTTCAGAACCAGATCCAGAATTTTGCCATCGCTATTATCAGGCCATTCGGCACAGTAAATCAGAGGTCCTCTCTGAAATGCAATCTTTCCCTCATCCTCTTTTACTCTTTGGTCAGCTAAAACTGTACGTACCGGCATTGGAAATTCTATATTCACTTTATCTCCCTGTTTCCACTTCCGTGCAACAACAGCATATCCATCTGCAGATATTATTTCAGATGCTTTCCCATTAATCAGCATTTTCACCGGTTTTTTATCCCGATCGGAAAATTTATACAATTCTCCGGGCATAGCTTCATTTTGAGCCCATCCGGGAATACGGATCTTAAGAATGAATTTACTGCCTGATTCGGGATTAATTGTCAATTCTACTTTCCCGTCCCAGGGGAAATTTGCTTTCTGGGAAATATTGACTTTCTTTTTGCCTAATGCCATTGCGGCATCATTTGAGATAAATAAATTAACATACAATTCCTTATCGGTAACAGCATAAATATAGCCAGGAACTGCGGGTATAAATCTGGCAACATTTGAAGGGCAGCAGGCACATCCAAACCAGGCTTGCCGCTGATGTTGCCCATTGGATTCCAATGGATTGGGATAGAAGAATCTGTCTGCTGAAAGAGAGACACCGGAGAGCATGGAATTATAGAGTGTTTTTTCAAGAATGTCTATATATTTCGACTGGCCGTGCAACAGGAAGAGTCTGTGATTAAAGAAGATATCACCAATTGAAGCACATGTCTCACAATAAGCTGACATATTAGGCAGTTCAAACGGGTCAGCAAAACCTTCATTTCCGCCACTCGCTCCTATCCCCCCGGTTAAATACATCTTCCTATATACCAGGTCTCCCCATATTTTTGTAACTGCATTAAGATAAGCAGGATCATTTTCAATAGCAGCAATATCAGCCATTCCTGAATACATATAAGTAGCTCTTACAGAATGGCCTACAGCTTCGGTCTGATCAACTGGTTTCAGATTTGCCTGATTGTAGGAACGGCCTTTAGGGCCTCGTATGTCGAGAAAAAATTTTGCCAGATCGAGGTACTTCTTCTCACCGGTAACTCTGTAGAGTTTAACAAGGCCCATTTCAATAACCTGGTGACCCGGATAAACCTTAAGTCTGTCGTAGCCAAAATCTTTATTGACAAGATCTGCCGATTTCAATGCTATATTTAACAGGGTTCTTTTACCCGTAGCCTGGTAATGAGCAGCAGCAGCCTCATAAAGATGACCCAGATTATAAAGCTCATGGCTCAGAACAGAATCTTGTTCCCACCTGTTTTTACCTGCCCATTCATGAAGGCCTTTCCCTCCGTGTTTTTCTGCTATTGTCCGGTTGGTGTAGATATAGCCATCGGGTTCCTGAGCCGAACCTATTTTGTTTATCAGAGTATCAAGGTATGACTCCAGTTTTGGATCGGGGAATGTTTGAAGGGAATAACTTGCTCCTTCAATTATTTTGTATACATCAGAATCATCGAATGGATAGACAGTCTGGAATTTACCTGTATCCCTTCCGGCAGCAATTTCAAAGTTTTTCACTCTTCCGGTAGATTCACAATAGCCAAATGCGATCGGGATTGTTACCAAAGCATTCTTTTTTATCCTGGGAGCCCAGAAATTATCTGTCAGTTTAACAGCGGTAAATGGCACGGGCTGAATGGGATAGTCAGCTTCGGTTGATGATTTCTTAGAGCATCCGGAAATCAAAAAAAACAAAACTAAAACTGAAACAAGAGCTTTAACTGTATTATTCATTGTTCTGAACTTTATTCCTTACAACATGAATTTCTTTTATGGTTACCGATTTACCCCCTTTCTAATTTCCCCCAAGGGGGAAATGTTAGCTTCAGCCCCTTCCCCCGTGGGGGAAGGTTGGGAAGGGGGTCATCCTATTTTGTCAGTTCAAAAACTACCACCGATTTAGATGGCATTGTTATACTCAAAATACCGTCTTTCAGAGAAAATCCTTTAAAGACAGCCGGTTTAACCGTCTCAGGGCTTTCAAAACTATTGTATGAATTCATCTGGCTCGCAGTCAGTACTTCTCCTGTAATATTTTTGAATGAATTTCCTATTAAGGGACAAGTAATTGTTATTGATTTATTTGGATTGAGGTTAGCAAGTGAAATGTGTACTTTACCATCTTTGTCAACAGATGCCGAAGCTGAAATTGCCGGAATTTTCTTATTCCCGAAAATGTAATCTTCACATCTGAGGTCAAGATTAAGCAGTGTAGCTTCCTGGTGTACCCTGAACATTCTGAAGACATGAAAAGTCGGGGTAAGAACTATTTTATCATCTCTGGTCAGTATGACAGACTGAAGGACATTTATCATCTGGGCCAGGTTCGCAGCCTTAACTCTATCGGCATGCTGGTTAAAAATATTAAGATGAATTGCTGCCGTTATTGCATCACGCATTGTGTTCTGCTGATATAGAAAACCAGGGTTGGTTCCGGGTTCAACATTGAACCAGTTACCCCATTCATCAACGACAAGTCCTTTTGTTTTTTCAGGATCATACCTGTCCATAATAGCTGCATGTCCTTTAATAATATTGTCCATCTGAAGATTCAACCTCATAGTTTCAAACCATTGTCTTTCATCGAAATTNNAGTGTTTCTGTCCATGCAAAATTGTAATCAGAAGGACCGCAGGCAACACGGTAAAGCTGATTTCCTGAATAGCTGCCAAGGAAGGTGGAGTATTGTTTCATTGTATTTGCATAAAACTCGGCCGTCATGTTACCTCCACAGCCCCAATTTTCATTTCCAATGGCAAAATATTTTACTTTCCAGGGTTCATTCCTGCCATTTTCTTTACGAAGGTTGGTCATCGGGCTAACGGCATCCGATGTAAGATATTCAATCCAGTCAGCCATCTCTTTTACCGACCCTGATCCGACATTTCCGTTAATATATGCGTCACATCCAATGAGTTCAGTCAGCTTCATAAACTCATGTGTACCAAAGGAATTATCTTCAGTAACTCCGCCCCAATTGGTATTTACTATCGATGCCCTTTTTTCTTTCGGACCGATTCCATCTTTCCAGTGGTAAGTATCTGCAAAGCAGCCGCCCGGCCAGCGCAGGTTTGGCACCTTGATTTCCCGGAGGGCAAAGAGAACATCATTTCTGATACCATATGTGTTTGGTATTTTGGAATCTGGGCCTACCCAAAGGCCGCCGTAGATACATCTCCCGAGGTGTTCTGAAAAATGGCCATAAATGTCTTTACTAATAACGGGACCAGAATGATTTGTGACAATTACAAGCTGGTTTATTGACGAAGCTTCGTCACTCTGAGCATAGGTTCCTGGACAAATCAACATTGCAAATGTTGTCAGAACAATGATAATTTTTTTCATGGGAAACAATTAAATATATTTATGACTCAATTCCTGTTTTTAATTTTAAGCGTCTTTATGTCTTTGTGGCATTTCATTTTTTGCCACCAGGGCGCAAACGCGCCAAGATTCATAAAGCATCACTAGTTCAGATTATGCACTCTTTTCGATAAAAGATCCAAGTTCTTTATATTTTCTGAAAAGTGTTTCATATTTTTCAGCTCTTTCCCGATTGGGATGGTATTCCGTCTCAAATCCCCCGCCCATAGCTAACTGAGCTGAAGGAATATCCTTATGAATTCCTGCCACCACTGATGCTGCCATAGCAGATCCAAGTGCGACTGTCTGTTCGGAAGCTGCAACTTTTATCGGCATATTAAGAACATCCGAAACTATCTGCATCACAAAAGGATTCTTTTTTGCCACACCCCCAATTGCTATGACTCCATCAATCCGTAATCCTTCGGATATGAATCGCTCATTTATCATCTTTGATCCAAACGCAGTTGCCTCAACCAGTGCCTTGAAAATTCGCGGTGCATCTGACCCCAATGAAAGACCCGTTATCGCTCCCTTTAGTGCCTGATTTGCATCAGGAGTCCGTCTGCCATTCATCCAATCGAGAGCAATGACCGATGTCTCTTCAACAGGCAGTGATTCAGCCTGTGTACTTAATTCTGCGATCATCTTTTCAGCAGATTCATCCCTGATTTTCTTTCTTGAATTATCATCAAGCCAGCTCATTTCGGCGATTATGTTATTTACGGGCCACATTAAAAGCTGGACAAACCAGGCATAAATATCTCCGAAAGCAGATTGACCGGCTTCCAGACCGAGCATCCCCGGGATGATTGATCCGTCAACCTGTCCGCATATACCTGCCACCAGTTTGCTTCCTACCTCTTCCATAGGTGATACTATCATGTCGCAGGTGGAAGTACCCATAACTTTAACAAGATAATAGGGTTTTATCTCACCTCCGACTGCTCCTGTGTGTGCATCAAAAGTGCCAGCTCCTACCACAACATCAGTCGAAAGACCCAATCGTTTTGCCCATTCTTTTGTCAGATTCCCGACTTTCGTATTGCAAGCGAATGTTTCGCTGAACAGCTTTTCTCTGAGTCCGGAAAGGACAGGATCGAGTTTTGAGAGAAATTTTTCGTCCGGAAGTCCGTTGAAGTCATCATGCCACATTGCCTTATGTCCTGCAGCACAACGGCTTCTTTTTATCCTGGAAGGATTAGTATCACCTGTCAGTAATGCAGGTATCCAGTCGCAATGTTCTACCCATGACCAGGCGTTTTTCCTTACATTATCACTATGGCGCAGCACATGAAGTATTTTAGACCAGAACCATTCAGAGGAATAAATCCCGCCTTCGAATTTTGTAAAGTCTGTGCCGCCCCAGCTTTTTGCCAGGATGTTGATCTCAGCTGCTTCCTTAACGCCTGTGTGATCTTTCCATAACACGAACATTGCATCCGGATCGTTTTCAAATCCTTGTTTAAGGGAAAGAGGTGTACCTTCCTTATCTACTGCCACAGGAGTCGACCCGGTAGTGTCAACTGTGATTCCTGCTATATTTTTCACTATTTCAGGACTCAGTCCTGTAAGTGCACCCTTTACTGATTGTTCCAACCCTTCAATATAATCAAGTGGGTGCTGACGAAACTGATTGATTGACGGATCACAATAGTTACCCTTTTTCCATCGAGGATACTCAAACACAGCTGTTCCGCATATTTTGCCATTTGTTGTATCAACTACAACCGACCGAACAGAGTCGGTGCCATAATCAATTCCAATTACATATTTCTTTGCCATATTTTAAATATTAAACTTCTTTTAAACTGTAATACCGCCTCTCCCGCTGAAGGGGGATTAATTCCGTGCAATCAAGATGATTTCACCTGGATGCAGAGTATTAGCCCCCCTTCAGGTGGGTTGGGGGGTTCTTATCTTGTCCATAATAAGCATCATTTCCATGTTTCCTTTTAAAATGCTTATCGAGAAGTACATTATCGACTGGCTCATTTCTTCCAAGGAGGACAGTATAAAACGCCATCCTGGCAATCTCTTCAAGAGCCACGGCATTGTAAACGGCACTTTCAGCGTCTTTTCCCCAGCAGAATGGTCCATGACTGTTTACCAGTACAGATGGCACAGATAACGGATCAACAGATCCCATAGTCTGAACGATCACTTTCCCGGTATTTATTTCATAATCAGTTTCAATTTCGTTGTCAGTCAGCATCCTTGTGCAGGGTACTGACCCATAAAAATGATCAGCATGGGTGGTACCAAAAGGCGGTATACTCTTTCCGGCCTGTGCCCAGGAAGTTGCATAAGTCGAATGAGTATGGACAACTCCACCCAATGACTTATAAGTTCTATAAAGAACCAGATGGGTAGGCGCATCTGTTGAAGGTTTAAGCTTCCCTTCAACAATATTTCCTTCAATATCAATAACAACCATGTCTTCTGGTTTCATATCTGCATAACTCACCCCGGATGGCTTAATGACTATCAGTCCCGTCTTAAAATCTCTTCCACTTACATTTCCCCAGGTATGAATCACCAGACCTTGTTCAACCAGGTCAAGGTTGGCTCTACAGACATCCTTTTTAAGTTTTTCAAGCATATCTAATAACTTTAAGTACTCCAAACTTTAGGCACTTTAGGCACTATTTCCTAATTAACCTCCAGATTAAAATAAAATCCATTTTGTCTTAACCTCTTGTATGAATCCTCATTAAATTTATAATAATAAGCTCCCTTTTTTGATGTCTCCTTTTCCTTTTCGTCAAGCTTCTCCAGAATGCCCATAGACAATATTTTCTTTCTGAAGTTTCTTTTGTCTACACTTCTCCGGTAAATAGCTTCATAAAGATCCTGAAGCTGAACGAGGGTGAACTTTTCCGGCAACAGTTCAAAACCAATAGGTTTGATCGCAATCTGATTCTGCAGGTCAGTAAGGGCGCGTTTGACCATTTCAGGATGATCGAAGATCAAGGCGGGCAAACCGGATAAGGAACACCAGCTCACCCCATTTTCCTTCGCATAATCTGCATCAATATCCCTGATAGCGATCAATGCAAAATATGATACTGATATAACTCTGTCACCAGGATCTCTGCTTATTTCTCCATAAGCGTATGATTGCTTCATATAGACAGACTCTAGTCCGGTTATTTTTCTGAGAATTCTGCTGGCTGCATCATCAAGGCTTTCCTTCTCTTCCACAAATCCTCCTGCCAGAGACCACTTCCCCTTTGCCGGTTCAAAAATCCTTTTGGAAAGGAGTAATTTTATCTCCTTTTCCCGGATATCATAACCAAATATGATACAGTCTACAGCGATGAGATGTTTACTTCTGTTTAAATAGATATTCATTTTCTTCAAATAAACTCCTGTATTCCAGAAGAGTATCCGGTTATCGCTTAGATTATTCCGCCGGAAATATGATAATACACTTCATTCCACCTCAGCTCATTTTTCAGGGAAGTGAGATTACAATCCCCTCCAATGTGCACATATTCAATGCCCATCATTCCTGCAAAGTCTTCCAGGTATTCAGAATTAATAGCTGTACTGAATCCTGTGTGGTGAGCCCCTCCTGCCAGAATCCATGCAGCTGCACCTGTTTTCAGATCGGGCAATGGTTTCCATAAAACGCTTGCAACCGGAAGTTTCGGCATATCAGGACATTTTACTACTTCAACCTCATTAACTATCATTCTGAATCTGTTTCCCATATCGATGACAGATACATTAATGGCATTCCCTGGAGCAGTCTTGAAAACCAGTCTTGCCGGATCCTCTTTCCCCCCGATAGAAAGGGGATGAATCTCAACTGATGGCTTTGCAAGAGCTATTGTAGGGCAGACCTCTAGCATATGAGCCCCAAGCACCCTCATCCCTGCCGGATCAAAATGATAGGTGTAATCTTCCATAAAGGAAGTCCCTCCTTTAAGATCCTCAGACATTACTTTCATTGAACGGACAAGAGCGGCAGTCTTCCAGTCTCCCTCTGCACCGAAACCAAAGCCTTTAGCCATCAGTCTCTGGACTGCCAGACCCGGCAATTGTTTAAGTCCGTAAAGGTCCTCAAATGTTGTGGTAAATGCTTTGAAGTTACCTGCATTCAGGAATGCTTCCATCCCAAGTTCAATCCTGGCAGCTTCTTTTAACGAATCGGATGCAGCCACCTCTTTTGTTAAATTGTAATCTGACAGGTATTCTGAAATAAGTTTTTTTACAGCCCCGGAAGATACCTCATTCACCGATTTTACAAGATCTCCGATTCCAAATCCGTAAACTGAATATCCCATTTTCATCTGGGCGCTTACTTTGTTTCCTTCGGTTACGGCTACATCGCGCATATTGTCTCCAAACCTAGCAACCTTCATGTTAAGTGAATCATTGAAAGCTGACGCTGCTCTTATCCAGACAGCTATCCTGTCAATGGCTTCAGGATCCTCAAAATGACCCACAACCACTTTCCTGTTTAATCTCATCCGGCTGGTGATAAACCCGAATTCCCGATCTCCGTGAGCCGATTGATTCAGGTTCATGAAGTCCATGTCAATTGAATTCCATGGGATATCCCTGTTAAGCTGCGTATGAAAATGCAGGAAGGGCTTATTCAGGATTGAAAGACCTCTGATCCACATTTTTGCAGGAGAAAAAGTATGCATCCATGTTATAAGTCCGATGCAGTCTTTTGAATTGTTTGCTTCAGTACAAAGTTCCGTTATTGAATCGGGAGTTGTAAGAATAGGTTTAAAAATCACTTTCTGAGATATTTTAGGTGATTTATCAAGAGCCGAAGCTATTTTTAAAGAGTCAGCAGCAACCTGTTTAAGAGTTTCAGGACCATACAGATGCTGGGTGCCTGTTACAAACCAGACTTCAAGTCTACTTATATCATTCATATTGCTTAAAATTATATAAATATTATTTTAATAAAACTATTACCAAAAGTAAAAATAGAATAAAGCACAAAACAGTACCACACCCAACGAAGCAATTACATCCCACTTGTTCCAGCTTTTCCAGATGAGAGCTTTATAGTCACCTGTGAAAGTGATAAACTCAATCTGTTGAGCGGTTGGCTTCGGTGTGAAAAACGAAACTGCGACCAT
>PMIL01000238.1:0-3102 GCA_003157075.1 Bacteroidales bacterium
AAAAATTCTTAATGGGGCAGGGGATAAAAGCAAAGGGGCAAAAAATAGTGTATAATGTTCAGCAAAATAAAAAGCGCCATCACAGGGGACATGAAAATCATCTCTTCCAATTACAGGCCCGTTATTCCTATTGCGATACTATTTTTAGTGATTTTTCTTTTGCCGGCATTTTTCCCGGTGCTTTCTCATTCCGCTTATCTTAATTACGGATTGCAACCTGATAAGTACTATACACTAATATCAGTTACACTGGTATCCCTGATTCCGATGCTATGCGGAATCGCATATGAAAATTCTATTTACCAAAAGGAAGAATTCGTTGAAATTGAAGAATCTGAGAAATCTTCTGGTAGTGCAAAGCTTTCAGTGTATATCAGAATGTTTTCAGTATTTGTTCTCAGTTTTTTATTGATTATTCTCAGTATACTCATTATCAAACCGGTACCTGCCCAGGGTTGGCTAAGAACGCTTTATGCTGCCATCCTTCTTTCATTCCAGGCTCCGGCTGCATTTCTGTTTCCCCGTATTAAAAAAAGAATTGCAGGAATCGCTCTGTCAGGTTTATACTGGCTGTTTTTCATAGCGCTTCCAATTGGTCTTCTTCTTCACCATCCATGGAATCGTGTTGCCTGCTTTTCTCCCTTTTACTGGGTTGCCTGGGCCTGGATGCTGAAATCACCTGCAGGAGCAGTGATTTACGGATCAGCTGCGGTTATTCTTACATCAATACTGCTGATAATTCTGCTGAAGCTTTCTTTCAGGCGAAATGTCTGAGAAAACCATTCATCCGGTATACCTCGACATATGTGCAAGAAAAAGATCCTTCCTGTTTCTTGATATAGGAATTTGTGAACCATCCGTCATTTCAATATAGCCTCCGTCGCGACGCACAAATTTCTTTACAAAATCAAGGTTTATGAGATGTGAGTTATGCGGACGGAAAAAATTGCGGTCGTTCAGAAGATCTTGAAACTCTTTAAGATGCCTTGACACAAGTATCTTACGCTTGTCATTAATGAAAAACCATGAATAACTCCTGTCAGCTTCAATACGGATTATATCATTCGGATTAAGATATTCTCTTCCATCAGAGGTAGGAATTACGAGCCTTGTTGGATTGGAGGTCCGCAAATTCTCAAGAAGGATTTCGAAATTCTCATTTCCCGTAAGTGAATTTGCAGCTCGTTTTTGAATGACCTTATTCGCCGACTCAATAAACTCGTTAATATTTATCGGTTTGAGGATATAGTCGACAGCGCTGAATTTGATTGCTTTTATAGCATAATGATTGAAAGCTGTGATGAATATGACATCAAAATTCTTTTGAGGGAAGTGAGTCAGAAGATCAAAACCGGTTCCGTTAGGCATCTCTACATCCAAAAAAATCAAGTCCGGTTTTATCTCATTTATCAGGTTAACCCCTTCTTTTACATTATTTGCTTTTCCGCAGACCTCAAGTCCCGGACAGTATTCACTTATTATGGAAGCGATGAAATCCACTGCATCTGGCTCGTCATCAATAATAACTGTAATTAACCTGCGTTTCATGATATAATAGGAATTTGAATCTCAACACGGGTGCCTTCCGGTTCTCCTTTACTATTTTTCAGGTCCGAATAAATGGTTTTCAAACTTGTTCCATAAAGAGCATTGACCAGATCAAGTCGTGATGCAACAATCTGTGTCCCAAGCGAATTGTGGCTGCCTTCTTTCTTTCTTTTGAGCTCTGCAGCAGCTTCACGTCCAATACCGTTATCCTCGATTGTGCACGATATATATTCGTTCTCCAGCTTCAGCGTGATTTTAACCATTCCTTTGCCTTCACAAGGCATCAGCCCGTGACTTATTGAATTTTCTACATAAGGTTGAATGAGCATAGTTGGTACCTTGTATAAAATCGGATCTATCTCCTCATCAACTTTGATCTCGAAGTCAAATTTATCTTTAAACCTTATCATCTCCAGTTCAAGATACAGGTTTAAGGCCTCGAGTTCATCGCGCAAAGGAATAGAGGTATGTTGAGAGTTTTCAAGCACTTTTCGCATAAGACTTGAAAACTTTGTCAGGTAATTGTTTGTCGCCAGCTTATCATGCTGGTACATATAATATTGTATAGAGTTGAGCGTATTAAAGATAAAATGAGGATTCAT
Organism: Bacteroidales bacterium; assembly: GCA_003157075.1. Lineage (GTDB taxonomy): Bacteria > Bacteroidota > Bacteroidia > Bacteroidales > VadinHA17 > LD21. The sequence continues at coordinate 2,151 of PMIL01000238.1, forward strand.
TTGCTGTCGCAGATTTGCCTGGGTAACCTCCGCTATCTTGCGGTTCATCTCGCTGATTCGCTGCCTGGCATTTATCCTCGACCTACTGAAGAATAAAATCCCGATAGCGAGACTCAATACAAAAAGTCCGGTATAACCATAAATCAACAGCCTTTGATTGCTTACTCTCAGAGACAGCAACTGGAGTTCTTTATTATGAGTATCAGCATCATACCTTATTTTTGCGTCTGCCATGCCCTGTCTGGTTGACCTCTTCATAAAAAGGTCATTGTATTTCTTATAAAGAACAAAATTTTTAAAGGCATTAGAGGTATCTCTTTTCAGAAGATACATGTCGCTCATGTCAAGGTAAACCCAATAAAGGTTGTATAAATCGTTATCTTTTTTTGCTTCTTCTATAGATTTTTCGTAGTATTTTAAAGATAATTCTGTCATTCCCATATCCCTGTAAGTTGTTCCGAGGTTTCCATATGCATTGGCAGTAGATTCATGCATTTTTGACGGGATGCTGTATGACAGAGCTCTGTTATATTCTTTAATTGCTGAATCAAATTTTTTCTCCCGGTAGAAATTCCAGCCCAGATTAGCCAATGACAATATTATAAATGTGCTGTCTTTTGTTTTTATTGAGATTTCAAGGCTGATATTTAAAATTGAATCGGCTTTATTAAATTTACGGAATAACAGGGAATCTGGTACTTTATAATCCTGATAATCAAGTGAATCAGTTTTCCTGTAATTACGGTTTTCCCCAGTGTACGAGGTTCCAAGAAGGTAATAACCTGCTTTAAGAAATAAGCTGTCATTCTCTTCATGACTTGCTGTGATAAGATTTTCCAGGCATTTGTTATATTCCCTCGTATTCCCCATTGTATGGTAAACAGTTGATAAACCTCTGTATCCCCATGGTATATAACCTCTTAAGCGCTCCTTTTTAGCAAAATCAATAGAA
>PMIL01000238.1:3147-4901 GCA_003157075.1 Bacteroidales bacterium
TTGGCTTTTATATAATCAAGGTCCGGTTTTTTTTCAGCCATTTTGAGAGCAAGACGTGTATACCTGTTTATCATTGAGGTATCACCGGCAGAAGTAAACTTTTTCTTTAAGTCAAATTTTTTTGACTGGAATCCTGATCCTGTTGCCATTGCAGTGATCCCGGCTATAAAAAACAGTAGTAACAATGTTTGTTTGATTGTTCTCATACAATCGGTATGTTTAATCCCTTTTGTTCAAATACGGATAAACCGGAACTTCTTTCCATGTTTTTTTGCGGAAATTTATTTATACGATCAGTCTAATGCAATTTAATTTATTTTGTTCAAGTCTGATGATTCAAATTTACGGATGGCAGTTTTGAGTTTACGGCTGACATAAAAGCAATTGCCATCCTTTTTTAAAACTTCTTAAAGTGAATACCTTAATTAAAATTATAAAGTTAAGAAACAGATTACAGGTGCAGATAAAAAAATCTACAATAAGAGGGAATGATTTTACTGTTTTATGCTTTGATCCAATTGGTCAGCAAAATATTTCGAAATTCTTGTAAAGAACAATATTGAATATAAGGAGAAATACCTGTTTGAATTTTTTGTTGATACCTGTAATTGGGAATAAATATTGCGGTGCTCTGCACCTGTCAATATGGTGTTAAATACCTTTCTACAAATATTTTGCAGCTCTGCTGCTTTGTAAATAATTAAATAGGTCTGGCCTATCATTTTTACAATAGATAAATTCAAACGGCAGATGTTAAAGGTGCATCTCTAAATACTATTTGTGGACAATTGTATCAGAAGATATCATAATGCGGTGTTAAATACCTTTCTACAAATATTTTGCAGCTCTGCTGCTTTGTAAATAATTAAATAGGTCTGGCCTATCATTTTTACAATAGATAAATTCATACGGCAGATATTAAAGGTGCAGCGCACCATAATATTTGTAGATATATTTGGTTGCAAATTTTCAAAGGTGCAGCGCACCGAAATATTTGTAGCAGAATTTTGGTTGTAAATTTTTGAAGGTGCAGCGCACCGAAATATTTGTCGCAGAATTTTGGTTGTAAATTTATAAAGGTGCAGAGCACCGAAATATAAAATATCACACAATGGCGAATACATACACCCAATTTTATTTCCATTTGGTATTTGCAGTGAGAAACCGTGATGCCTTAATTAAAAAAGAATGGAAAGGTGAATTGGAAAGGTATATTACAGGGATTGTCCAGAATTATAGACATAAAATGCTGGCTGTAAGTACCATGCCCGATCATTTACATATTTTAATCGGATATAATGTAAACCAGCTGATTCCAGAATTGGTGGAAGAAGTTAAAACATCAAGTAATGCATTGATAAAGGAGAAAAAGTTGTCAAAATTTAAATTTGAATGGCAAAGAGGTTATGGTGCATTTACTCATTCTCACTCACAAATTGACAAGGTGATAAAATATATTTTATCGCAAGAGGGACATCACAAAAAGAGGTCATTCAAAGATGAATTTTTGGAAATGCTTGAGAAGAATGAGATAATATATTGGGACGAATACCTTTTTGATTTTTTCAATGTTAGTCATGACCAGAAATAAATATTACGGTGTTCTGCACCTCTGTTCTCGTTCCACTATTTCATTTCTATAAATATTCCGCGGCTCTGCCGCTTTGGTTTCATTCTAAAATGTGCGTAGCACCGGAATATTTATATCAGAATAATTGATGTGTTTTTTTAAGGTGCATAGCACCGTAATATTT
>PMIL01000056.1:0-1343 GCA_003157075.1 Bacteroidales bacterium
CTCATTGTCATTTCAGGCCGGACAAGACTATGTGGCAAAATTCTATCCGCAGTTTACCCAGGAATCAAGACAGCTTTACACAGGAAAACCATTTAAGGAATCAAATGGATACATCTTCTCAAAAAACTGGAATAAAGCCAGTGAGCTTCTCGAACAACTTNNAAAGACAGAATTTTCTCTGTAGAAATTATCATCAGCGTATATAAACAGACAACTCCCATCAGAAATCTTGTCAATAATTTCTTTTGAAAGATCCGCAGGCAAAGCAGGACATCCCCAGCTTCTGCCAAGCCTCCCATACTTCCTGATAAATTCCTCACTTACATAGTCGGCACCGTGAATAACTATTTCCCTTACTCTGGCATTATCATTTATTCCCTTTTCGAGACCGACGAGTCTGAGCGAGTATCCATGGTCACCTTTATAAGTCTCTCCGGTCAGATAGAATCCAAGTGAACTTTTAAGAGATTCCGTTTTATTAGAAAAGTCTTTTGCATATATGTCGCCTGAATTTTTTCCATGAGCAACCAAACACCTGTAAATAAGCCTTTTATTCTCAATATCAATTACATAAAAGCGCTTTTCGGTTGATGGCTTTGAAAAATCAATTATTGTTAAAATGCCTTTCTTTCTGATATTATCAATCTTACGATATCCCAGAATTGCAGTATTAAAAACATCAAATGACAATACTCCGGAAAGATGACAGTCAATCCATAACTGATTTATCTCGGAATCTCCCTTTACCGAACTGTTTGTCAGAGGAAGCATAGGGAAAAAGAATATAGCAAGGAATATTTTTACCCGAATTTGCATTTAAGACTTGAAGTTTATATCTGAACGGATTTTCAATAAAGATAGTTTATTGAAATTAAATGCTTTTTTTGAATCTCTTAGTATCCAGAAAATGACTCCGCTGATTAAAGCAGCGAAAAAACACCATACTGATATAAGATATTGCGTAAAGAATAGCGCTGTAATCAGACAGGAGATAAACATGAGTATGGCCATTAAATGAGTTCTTTTTATACTCGAAACAAAAAGAGGAGTTATAGTAACAATAAGGTAGACAATAAATGCCGGAATGGCAAACAGATCAGGGAAATTGGTGGTATAAAGTATGTGATAGCCCGTAATTTCAGGAGTAACGTTAAAAAATATCAGACAAAAAATGTAATACATAGATAAGGCTAAACCCATTGCAAGTAATATACGCATCAATCTTTTTCTTTTTCCGGATTCCTCCATTAAAAGAACCGAAACAGGTATGAGAGTCGGCCATAAGACCTGGGCTAAAATTAAAAATAAATATGTTGTGACTTTTTGAATACTCAAGAAGTCAA
>PMIL01000056.1:1435-18482 GCA_003157075.1 Bacteroidales bacterium
GGTAATGATACAACAATTAATCGGACAATAGATTTAAGTTAAGGATTATAACAGTATGAGAAAATCTTTTAATCGATCAACCGCATTGTGTAATGGAAACAGCATATCAAAATAATTTTCCGACAGGAAAGAAAAAAAGTTGGTATAAGTTTTGTTATTGCTATATTGTTCTAACTTGTTCTTTTAATAATTATTTTATGAAAAAATTTGTTATCATCTCAATTCTGGTGGCTTTATTTGCCGCCGGTTCGACGCTCATGGCACAGGATAAACAGGAAGATTATCTTGGTTTGCCGGGCGATAATCTTAATCTTTACGCTGTTATGAAGCTTTTTCAGCAGTCAAAAACACTTGAAGAATTTGAGAGGAACCTTAACGATCCAAACNNGTCAGCCCGAAGGAAAATCAGGATGTTGCTGTTTTTACAGTCCAGCGTTTTAACAATGGACAGGTTCAGATCCAGCTAACAGGTGACGAAGAACTATATGGTAAAAATTATATAGTTGAACCTATTTATGATGACAGGACCAATGCAGGCACTCCTAATCCGGGTTATACGGGGACTTCCAGGACAGTTCAGAACATTACTTATGTCAGGACCAGCCCTGTGGAAATCGCAGCCTGGCCTCTGGTAAGGTTTATGTTCATGCCTTCATATACTATCTGGCATTCATCATGGTACTGGGGATATTATCCAACTTACTGGCATCCCTGGAGACCATTTTCCTGGAATTATTATTATGGGTATCATTATAATTGGAATAATGACTATTATGCTCATTACCGTCGCTGGGACAATCACCGGTATACAAGATGGAACGACTTTTACTACAATGGCAGACGTTCTTACTCTCCTGATGTAAATCACAGGCTGGAATCAGGATATTACAAGTCAACCTATTCTCATCCCGACCAGAGAAAAGATGGAGAAGAAATGTTCGCCAAAACGCATCCCGATCAGTACAGGAGATCTTCGGCAATGTCATCTCCTAAAACCTTGGAAAGGAGAACCGATAACCCTTCACGAAATCCGGGTCAGCCGAACAGTAATGTTGTCAATACCTCCAGGAGAACAAATACTACTATTACTAATACTAATACTAATAAACCAGCAGTTAATCCATCTTATAACAGGAATTCCGGGACAATGGGAAAATCTCCTGCCTCATTTAATAACCGGACTACAGTAAATAAATCAAACGGGAACGGCAACATAACAACAAGCAGGTCATCCACTACCGTAGTCAGAAGACCTGAAAACAATAATGCTGCAGGACATAACGAAGGCATTAAAACAACTACTGTCCGGCAGAAATCTACTACAGTGAGCTCCGCCAACCGCAGGACTGAGAATAAAGCAAAACCTGCAAATACGGTAAAAAAAGATAATAACTCAAAAGAAACCGATAACAAGGATTCTGCCCGAAGAAGATAGTTTTTTCGAAAAAGATATGATCAAAGCGAATTCCTGAAAAATCAGGAATTCGCTTTTCATTTTTAAAATTATTCTCATTTTGAGAAACTTTTTGTGTCTGAAAATATTTTCAAATAAATAATTCAATTCTTAATGGATTAATATTTAATCATATGCAGGCTTATTTCACTTCAGTTAAATAATCTGGCACATTTTTGGAATAACTTTAGTCTGAACCAAGACCAGTGTGAAATGACGCAAACAGTAAATGTCCTAGTGGTTGAGGACAACGAATATTATAATAATTTAATTTTCAACGCCTTGCAGCAAAGTATCCATTTTGTAAAGCGTAAAATGAAATTTAAACTTATTCTCCATTCATTCGTAGATTCTTTCGACTGCATGAAGAAAATTGAATCCCGTGAATTTATTGACAATGATGTTATTGCTTTCGTTGACTATAATATGGATAACGGGATCAGCGGTGCGCAGATAATTAGACTGCTGAAAAAAGAAAACAGCAATACTCTCGCAGTGCTTCTCTCACAATCACGCGCGGTGGAAGAAAGAAGCACACAGAACAACTATGATTTTTATGTTATTAAGGATACCTTCGCTCCTGCCCTCTGCAGACTCTATCTGGATCAATACATTGAAAATAAATTTTTATAGCTTTGGGTATTATTTAGATTTCTAAAATACCCGTGGCAAAAATTTCAGTTCAGACAAAAATTGGGTTATTATTGGTACTGGCCGTAGCGCTGCTCTCAGCTGCAGGTTATCTGTCTTATCGCAATCTTTCTTCAATTGTCACTTCCCTTCAGTTGGATTTAAAACCTGATCCCAGATTATCAAGCATCAGGGAGATTTCCATGGACCTTGAAAAGGCTCAAAACAGTATCCGTATTTATACAAGTACAAACAATTCTGCAGATCTCAGACCCTATTACTCAATTATTTCCACAATCAACAGTAAAGTGGACAGATTACGTACAGAATGTCTGAATGATTCACTGGTTCTCCGGCAAACAGATACGATCGGTAAACTTATTGAGAAAAATATAGATATCTGGAACCAGCTTCTGTACCTCCATAATAACCAGACAGCTGTTGAAGATATCAAGCAGCTTTCAGAACGACTTGACAGCAGTTCACGTGAAACAAGCAAAACTGATAAAAACATCCTCAAACGTGTTTTCAGTCGTACTGTTAATAACCGTTTAGATGAAAAACAAATCAGCAGCAATCTGAAAGTAATTGAACAGCAGGACAGTATAACCAAAGGGCGCCTTATGAAAAGGGAAGCCAGACTGGCAGTAACCAGTACTGAAATCAAAGAACAATTTTATGATCTGATTAATAAAATAGAAAATGAAATTTCAGGTTTGATTAATGAAAAAGCTTTAGCAGCCAATAAATTAGCAACAAAAACATATCTCGTTCTTGGAATGTTCTCAGTGTCGGGAACACTACTGGCAATCATTGTTATGCTGATTATTGTCAGATACGTCAGGAAAACCCATGTTTATCAGATCGCTCTTCAGACTTCGAGAGATGAAGCAGAAAGACTGGCCCGGACAAAGGAACTCTTTATGGCCAATATGAGTCACGAGATAAGAACTCCTGTTACTGCAATTTCAGGGTTTACAGAACAACTTCTGCATGCTCCTCTGGATGAAAATACAACCCATACCCTCCGGGTGATTAAATCATCTTCGGATCACCTGGCTAAAATAATTAATGATATCCTCGATTTTTCAAAATTACAGAATGGCCGGCTGTCTCTGGAAAAAGTACATTTCAGGATCAACCAGATTCTTGAGGAGGTATTTGCCCTCTTCGAAAGGCAGGCAATCAGAAATAATACTTCACTGACATACTCGATTGATACGGAAACCCCTCCTGTTCTACTCGGCGATCCGTACCGCCTGAAACAAATTATGATCAATCTGGTCAGTAATTCAGTCAAGTTCACCAGGAACGGGACAGTAATTTTCAGTGTAAAATGCATAAAGCAAGAACAGGAGGAAATTGAACTTGTAGTTGAAGTAAGAGATACCGGAATTGGCATAGAGGAGAGCAAAATAGATTTCATTTTTGAAGATTTCACCCAGGAGGAGATGAGTACGACCCGCAAATATGGCGGGACAGGATTAGGATTATCGATAGTCAAAAAACTGATTGAATTGCATGAAGGCACACTGGTCTGTGAAAGCCGGAAAAATCAGGGAACCACTATAACATGTCATATTCCTTACCAGACAGGTGATGAAAAACTGATAAAGAAAGAAGTGGAACCGGCATTATATATTCCTGAGGATGTAAAAAACCTGAAGATCCTAATTGTCGACGATGAGGAATATAACCGGCTTCTCTTCAAAACAATACTCGACAGATGGAAAGCAAATCATACTGAAGTGTCTGATGGCATGGAGGCGTTGGAACTGCTTAAGAGTAAACGATATGATCTCCTTTTTATGGATGCCAGGATGCCGGGTATTGATGGTCTTAAAGCAACCCAGTTCATCCGTAATGATATGCATATCACAGCATCTGAAATGCCGGTTATCTGTATCTCAGCTGCGGCTGTCAATGAAGACTGGCAAAAATATAAAAATGCCGGCATGAATGCATTTCTTCCAAAGCCATTCTCGGAAGAGACACTTCTAACAACAATTCTTTCTGTCATTAAAGATTATGAACCGGTCTCCGGAATTATTCAGTCCACTGAAGAAAAAAATGATAACCCTGTTGATAAAAAAATTAATCTGGATAACCTGTATCACATTTCAGGCGGAGATGAACAATTTGTAAAGCAAATGCTTGTTTCGTTCATAGAATCAACGAAGAAAGGACTGGATGAAATGAAAGAGGCAGTCAGAGCAGGGGGACTGGAGACCGTTGCGGAACTGGCGCACAAAATGTTACCGCCATGCAGGCATATTGGCGCATTGGAACTTTCCAGCCTCCTTAAAAAGATAGAAGAAAATACAAAAAATCAGGTTGACCTTCACGATCTTGAAGGCATGACTGATACATCAATAAGTGAATTTGAAGCCATCAGTATACTCATCGAAGAACAAATCACTAAAATCACTTAAAACTCTGGCAAAAACGGACATTTTTACGTTTCTTTGCAGGTGCTGTAATAAACAATGAACCAGAATTGAACAGGATATGTCTGAAAAGCCTTTTAAAATATTTGTTGTGGAAGACAGCGAATGGTATAACAGGCTTTTAGTACATACTCTGTCTTTAAATCCGGATTTTGAAATTAAAAGTTTCTTCAACGGAAAGGATTTTCTTAATTCTCTTTTCGAATTACCTGATATTGTAACTCTCGATTACCGCTTACCCGATTATACTGGTCTTGAGCTTCTTAAAAGAATCAGGGAAGAAAACAACGATGTCCAGGTAATACTTATTTCTGAACAGGAAGATATCAATACTGTTGTGAAATTACTGAAAATGGGAGCTTATGACTATATAAGCAAGTCAGACGATATTAAAGATCGCCTGACAAACACCGTCAGGAATATCAGGGATGGTATCGGACTTAAACGGGAGATTTCAACCCTTCGGAAAGAAGTTCAAAAGAAATACAGTTTTCGCGAAAGCATACTCGGTGAAAGTCCCGCTATAAAGACTGTCTATGACCTCATTGATAAAGCTCTCAGTACAAATATTACTGTTATTATATCAGGTGAAACAGGGACCGGAAAAGAGCTGGTAGCCAAGGCTATTCATTACAATTCAAAACGAAAAGACAAATCTTTTGTCACCGTCAATGTGGCAGCAATCCCTTCTGAACTTATTGAAAGCGAATTGTTTGGTCATGAAAAAGGCGCCTTTACAGGGGCAGCCTACAGAAGAATCGGCCGGTTTGAAGAAGCTGACGGAGGAACACTGTTTCTTGACGAAATAGGCGAAATGGAATTGAATCTGCAGGCTAAATTATTGCGAGTTCTGCAGGAAAAAGAGATCGTAAGAATCGGAAGCAATAAACCTATTAAGACAGACTGCCGTATTGTTGTTGCAACAAACAAAAACCTCAAGGAAGAAGTTAAGAAGGGTAACTTCAGGGAAGATCTTTACTACAGACTCCTGGGATTACCAATTGAGTTGCCCCCTTTACGTGACAGATCAAATGATATTCTTATCCTTGCCCTCCATTTTATTGGAAAATTCTGCGAAGAAAATAGTATACCTGTGAAGAAATTATCCGTTCATTCACAAAAAAAACTATTGGGTTATCCGTTTCCCGGTAATGTACGTGAATTAAAATCAGTTGTTGAACTGGCAGTTACCCTGTCAGAAAAGGATATTATTGAGCCGGGGGATCTGGTTATTGACAGAGGTGATCCTCTCTCGGACGTAGCCAGTGACAACCTCACTCTGCGGGAATACCAGGTGAAAATAATAAAAGCCACACTTAAAAAAAATAATGACGATATCAAACTGGCTGCAGATAAGCTTGATATCGGAATTTCTACCATCTACCGTATACTAAAGGAAGAAAAGGAGTAAATTCTCAATATGAGAATNNCTTATTAATTCAAGGCATAGCATTTGAAGTATCGGATGCCTGAATCCGGTAACAGTGACATTTACAAAAGTTAAAAATTAACGCTTTATTAATATAAACACACAAAGTAAATTAAACAACAAGGAGGAATTAAAATGACAAATGAAGTAAACACTAACCGCACAGTTCCTAATGATAATGCGGCTTCACGGAATAACGAAAGAAAGGCAAAAAAAGAGGGCATGAAGAAAGGCGTTTTAACAACCGCTATCATCGCTCTGCTTCTACTTATTATTGCCGGATTCGTTGTAAATTCAATGTATACAAATGAGCAGAAAAAACATCTTGCCGTTGTAGAGAACCAGAAACATTCATTCACACAATTATTAACTTCCAGAGATTCTGTGATTAACGAATGGATGTTGACATTTGATCAGATTGAAAAAGACCTGAACACTGTAAAAGAGAAGGAAAACATTATCACAATGAAGTCAGAGGATAAGGAATTTTCCAAAGACAAAAAACAACAGATCCTGAAAGATATTGAGTATGTTAATACCCTTCTTGATCAGAATAAAAAGAAAATAGCTTCTCTTACTGCACAGCTTAATAAGTCAGGTGGAACAATCAAAGGTTTACAGGTAAGAATTGCTGAACTTGANNGACTCAAAAAGATTTCCAGATAGGACAGCTTAACACAAAGATGTCGGAACAGGAAGTTGCCATTGCTCAGAAAGATGAGAAAATCACTACACAGACTGCCGAAATGAATAAAGGTTTTATTGCTTCAGGAACATATAAAACACTGAAAGCTAAAGGTCTGATAAATAAAGAAGGAGGATTTCTCGGTATTGGCCGGAAAGAAGCAATGCTTCAGGGTTTTTCTCAGAGTTTATTTACACAGGTTAATATAACCGAAACAAAAAGTATTCCTGTGAATTCAAAAAACGCAAAACTTATCACCTTCCACCCGGCCAGCTCTTATGAACTGGTACGCGATAAAGACAACAAAATAGCCAGTATAGATATTAAGAATCCGGATGAATTCTGGAAGGTTTCAAAATATGCTGTTGTTGAAATAAAATAATTAACAAGATTGTATGCTGATCTAAAGGCATAAGTTGTGAAAGGCAAAGTATGAGGCCCCACAGGAAGCAACCCTGTGGGGCTTTTTTTTAATTATGATTTGCCCGGACCCGATTGTACATACTTCTTCTGTTCATCTGTAAGAATATTGAGTATATCCTTTCTGTGTGAATCCCGGAGATCCTTCATTTTTGCTGACATCTCTTCCCTTAATTTTATCATATCATCCTGTTGCTTTTTTATGAGATCTTCAATTTGCTTTTTTTGATTTTCCGTTACATTTGGAATACTTTCAAGCATTCTTCTCCCGGGTCCGGCTGGCATCCAGCCAGTACTGTCCATTGGCATGCGACCCATGCCTCTCATCATTTCCATACCCCGGCCCCCTTCTCTCATCATTCCCATTCCAGGGCCATTGCCCCTCATTCTCTCATTTCTCATCCAAGGAGCCATTCTCCCATTCATACTCCACATAGGTCCGTGATGTCTGAAATCACTGCCACTTCTCATACCATCCATCCATGAAGATTCCTTCATCTCTTTCCTGTGATCCCTGAAATTATGACATCCGCTGCCTGCAATCAAAAGGACCAGCAAAAATCCGGCTATTATACCACGTTTTTTCATGTTTATGATTTATTAATCGTTGTTTATTATAAGATATATTGAAAAAATTCAGAATTCTTACCTTTCCTATTAGACAACTAAATAGATAATTTCATTCTCAGAAATTCAAAATTATTTTTAAATACAATATATACTAATTGTAATGTGGTGATTAGGGCAACAATTTTATCCTGCTGAATTTTTAAAAATAATTTTCAAACTGTTACTTAAATGATGTAAATTTGATAAGGTCTTACTCAACGATTAAAAATATACTCCAATGAAAAAACTTTTATTTTTTTTGGTTCTCCCTGCAATTACAATTCTATCATTACAGGCACAACCCGTCTCGGACTACATCTATAAATTAGACAACGGGATAAATGTAAAAACTGAACGCGGCTGGAACCATATCTGGGTTCAACAGGATTATGCAGCATTAAAAGCAGGCGACAATACTCCACTTGGAGTAAGCACCAGAACTCTTGGAGATCTGACTTCAGGTTCATCTTTTAAGCTCCTCCGTGAAGGAAAAGAAGTTAAGATGCAGGGCGCAGCTCCTGGGACTTACGACCTTAAACTGTCATTTAAACTTTCAGCAAAGCCCGGAACACTAAGCTTCACAGTAGGAAATGTGGTGATAAAACCAAAAACAAAAACCACTATAAATATTACAATCTACGACTACCAGATTTATATTTCAGAGGCCCCGGCATCCATGAAAGGCTTATCATCCTTTGATATAAAAATTAACAGATTTAAAGGAAATACTGATCAGACAAATAATGCGGGTCTACCGGCGTTTTTTGCAAAAGGGCAACATGATAAAGCTATTCCTCCCGATGAATCAACTACAAAAACAACAGGTAAAATAAAGCCCGGAATTTACGATTTGCTTATCTCAATCGGAGTTTCAGGTCAGATACAGAAAGTCTGGCTTGAAAACTTTACAATGAAACCGGATATCAGTTATTCTATATCGACAAATCTCAATGGAGGTCTTATTTCATATTCAGGAGGCAACAAAGATGTAAAAGGCATGCGCATCTATCCTGCGGGTACAGCTGCTACGCAGACTGGCACTCCTGCTCCTGTTAAAAACATTGAACTTGGTTATTATGAGAACATTGCTACAATGAACGCCTGTGCACCGGGATCATATGACGTACTACTGGTATTCTCAAATGGCAATAAATATGAATGGAAAAAGAACTTTGTAGTCAAAACAGGTGTCAGGACTGAGATTAAATAAAATAATAATCTGAAAAAAGGCATAAAGGCTTAAAGCATAAAGGAAAGGCTCAATGGGGAAATTTTCACCGTTGAGCCTTTGCGCCTTTGAGCCGTTACACCTTTATTTAGTCAGAGTATAGAATTCGTACCTGATAGTCCATTTTACTTCTTTGCCCGGTTCAGCTTTTATTTTAATATACGGCTCAGGGCAAAGGGTAGTTGAACAGGCCCAGAAGGCCAGTTTAAGGAAAGGCTGGTCACAGGTGATCTTCACCCCTGCTCCGGTAATCCGGTTCTCAATCCTTATTTCATAATCACTGGAACTTGTGTTAAAACCTCCCAGAGAAGGACAGAAGACGCTTTCTCCGTTTCCTATTACCCGGAGGAATTCAATCTGATTTCCTTCAACTCTGGCGATTTCTCCTAACCCGTCGCCTTCTCCGGTCAGCTTGAATGGGACTTTGACAACAAGACCCGGACCGATTGGATGTTTGTCTATTACGAAGAAATTGTGGTCATAGACACTCGTTTCTATAGTTTTTGTGCCGGTATTCTTCAGAGTATGGCTCAAAACAAGTTCAGGCTGGCCTTTTGTGAGCTGAACCGTTTTTTCATAATGATAGGAGTATAACTTGTCGGTCAAATCGTGAATAAACAGAACATGGTCTGACTTCTTTTTTACCGACCACTTCCCTTCATTTAAAACCTGGTACACTCTGCTGAAAGCATATGGCTGATCATCTTGTTTATATAACATGCCAACTCCGATAATAAGAAAACTGCCACCCGTTTTTGTTTCTGAATAGTCCAGTGGCGTGAATGCTTCAACAGGCCCCATGATTACATCATGTATTTCAGGACTATATTTCGTAAACCATTGCCCGAAGTAGTTATGACCACTATATTCCAGTCTTGACATGTTTCCCGACCAATCGAAACGTGTTCCCTGGTAATAGCCTTTATGTGCATCAGGAAGGAGAAGCGTAGCATGGATTAATCCGTTGCTGATCTCTGCTTGTGGAAATTTTGTAAATGACATTGCAGTAAGTGTTAGTATTGACAATATATAATATATCTTTTTCATATAAGAAGTATTTTGACTCAATAACGATTCAATAAAATATACATTCACTCTTTTTATATCCCGTGAACAAAATAAAGTTACATCAATTCTTTATATTACAACATGAAATTCTTTTAAATTGTCAGCAATTAAAGGTCAAAAAACATAGGGAGATTCAACCGATTCTCGTGGCAATTGTATAAATTTGTCTGCATACGAGCTTTCTTTCCTGATTTTTTAAGTTTCCTTAAATATAAAATCATTATGAATAAATTATCAAGAAGACAGTTTCTGGGGAAAAGCGCCCTGGGAATTGGGTCAGTTTTTATGGTTTCGCGGATCCCTTTGGATCTGAATGCCGGAGCAGTTCCTGAACCTGTTAAGATGCCACTGGGGTTCCAGGTATGGACAGTTAAGGATCAACTCGTCAAAGACTTCCCCGGGACATTGAAAATGGTTGCACAAATGGGTTATCAGAGCGTAGAAATGTGTTCTCCTCCCGGGTATGAAAGTTCCGGTTTTGGACCGCTGATGAATCTTAAAGCAAAAGAGATGAAGCAGATCATAAACGATGCAGGTCTAATTCTCACAAGCTGTCATTATGGAATGGACGAGTTAAGAAAACATCTGGAAGAGCGAATTGATTTTGCAAAGGAAGCAGGTCAGAACCAAATGATCCTTTCCAGCTTCGGGTTACCAAAAGAGGCAACAAAAAGCGACTATCTCAAAGCTGCTGATGAATTAAATGCTTTCGGATTAAAAACAAAAGTCTCAGGCATTCAGATGGGTTACCACAATCACAATATGGAATTTGAGAATAAATTCGACGATACTCTGCTTTATGAAATTTTGATGAAAGAACTGGATCCTTCCTATGTAAAAATGCAGTTCCAGGTTGCAGTAATAACCGATGGATATAAGGCTTCAACTTATTTCACAAAATACCCGGGAAGATTCATATCCGCTCATCTTTCAGACTGGACCGCTGATAAGAAAGAAGTACCAATAGGAAAAGGAATCGTTAACTGGAAGGAGTTCTTTGAAACTCTTAAAAAAGGCGGAGTGCAAAATATTTTTGTTGAAATGGGACAGGAAACTTTTAAAGAGAGTGCAAGTTATATTCACAGCCTCTTATAATCTCAAATTCAGAATTTATTTTCTAACAGAAAAATTATTAACACAACAATAACCTTTTTAAAATATGACATTCTCGAGAAAAATTAATCGTCGTGATTTTCTGGGCTCAGCTGCTGCTGCTTCCATGGCTGTCACAATTGTGCCAAGACATGTTCTTGGAGGACCGGGATTCATACCTCCGAGCGATAAGATAACGCTGGGATATATCGGGTGCGGTACCCAGGGACTAAGGGAAATGACTGCACTGATTGCAAATCCATCTTTACAGATAGTAGCTGTGTGTGACCCTAACAAATTCAGCACAAACTATGTTGACTGGTCACAAAATGATGTCCGGGACAGTATACGCAAGGCGTTGGGAGAAAATACCTGGGGCGAAGGGATCAAGGGAATACCGGGAGGAAGGGATATAGGTCAGGAATTTGTTCAGAAATATTATGGAAAATCGAAAGATTCAGGGACTTATAAAGGCTGTGCATCATATGAGGATTTCAGGGAATTATTGGAAAAAGAAAAGGACCTGAATGCTATAAAGATCATGACCCCTGACCACCTGCACGGTCCTGTGGCAATCGCTTCAATGAACAAAGGAAAGCATGTGGTTACTCATAAACCGATTGCCAACAGAATGCATGAGGCAAAGCTTACAATTGAAACTGCAAAAAAAACCGGTCGCAGTTCACATCTTCTTGCATGGAGTAAAAGACCCGATTATGATACTATTAAAAACTGGATTTCCGATGGATCAATAGGCAAATTAAAAGAGATCCATAACTGGTCAAACAGGCCTGTATGGCCACAATGGCAGGCTAATCCCACAGAAACGCCTCCTGTTCCAAAGGACTTTAACTGGGATCTGTGGCTGGGACCGGTTCCGGACAGGCCTTATCATCCAAATTATACGAATGCGGTATTCAGAGGATGGTACGATTTTGGGGCAGGAAGTATTGCAGATATGGGTCATTACAGCCTGTTCCCTCTATTCCTGACGTTGGGGATCAGCACCCCTGCTGTCAGTGCCGAGGCTTATGCAACGACAACATGTGGTTTTAATGGTAATGTATCAGTTGGTATAAAGAATGATGTCGCTTTCCCCCTATCCTGTATTATAAGATTTAAATTCAAAGCTCAGGCTGAACTTCCCTCTTTTGATCTGTTCTGGTATGACGGAGGAATGAGACCTGCAACCCCTGATGAGTTTATTGAGTCAGGAAAAAGCTTCGAACGGGAAGGTATGATGTTTGTGGGTGATAAAGGAAAGATTATTGCCGGATTCAGGGGTGAAAGCCCTGTCTTATATGCAGATAACAAGATAAATATCGCTCAGGTAAGCGGCGATAAAAATTCCGGAGCAGACCCTAATAATATTTGGATAGATTCCTTTAAAAATAACTCACAGTCACCAGGAAGCTTTTTATATACCGGCCCGGTTACTGAAACAATCCTGTTAGGCGGTGTAGCATTACGCGCAGGTAAAAGAGTTGAATATGACACAAATAGCATGAAAATTACAAATATACCCGAAGCCAATAAATTCCTTGTGAGAGATTACCGCAAAGGATGGGAATTATAATTAAAAAAGAGGCTGTCCCGAATCAGAGACAGCCTCTTTTATTATTACGCCCATCCGGGTATTTTTAATTCTTTTTCGGAGTTGCAGGTTTTGATTCTATCCCATATAACTTACATGCTGCCTGTATTTGAGCACTATTTTATGTATGGAATCACTACAGGTATAAGAGACAGACATACCATAACTTTCACTGATTTTCTTGACAATTGATAAGCCAAGACCTACTGATTGCGAATGTTCACTGTATTTATGAAATCTTTTAAAGAGATCTTCGGGATTGGTAGTCATAGGAAAGCCCGAGTTGGTAATTGACAGAAAAGTATCATCGATATGACATTTAATAAATCCTCCATCAACATTAAAACGGACGGCATTACTCAGAAGATTGGAAATGAGTACATCAGCAAGCACTTCATTCATTTCAACCATCGCTTCATCTGTTGAATCAATTTCAACTTTTATCTTCTTCAGTTGCATGATTTCCTTATAATTATTCAAGCCCGACTCTGCTATCCTCTTCAAAGAAACCTTCTTCTTCTCATGAAAAACCTGATTTTCAATTTTGGAAATAAGAAGTAATCCCTGGTTAAGTTTTAACAGCTTGTTTGTAGCTTCATTTATTGATTTAACGAGGTTGAGACTGTCTTTATTAAGGTTTTTTTGCTGCATAAGCAGATCTGCCTTTGACCGGATGACAGCAAGAGGAGTCTGTATTTCGTGACTTGCATTTTCACTGAATTCTTTCAGATTCAGATAGTCATCCCGCATTTTTCGTGTCATGTTATCAAAGACAACATTCAGCTGGTTGAATTCGACAATATCAGTTTCGGGCAGATCCAGAGGCTTATCTCCCTGTATGTCGAATTTGCCTGCTATTCTTACCGAATCATAAAATGGCTTCCAGAGTTTTCTTGCGATAAGGTAATTGATGAGTATCGAAATAAGCAGCAATGAAAAAAACAGGAAAAACATATAGAGGCTTATATCCTGTAATAGTTCATTTTTCTCACTCAGAGTCTGATAAATGGTAATTATAAAGCCTTTCTTTTCTACATTGTTTCCTTTGGAATAGATATACCGGTATGGTATAAATGAGTCAGAATCAGGATCATAAATGTCGGTATCCTTTATGGACTGATAATTCCGCACCTGGTAGCTAAGGAGTTTGACCTCAATCTGATGACCGAAGTTTGCTTCAAAGTCAGGAATTGTATCTGTCTGTTTTAACTGATCCTCTATAATTGTCTTTTCGGTGATCAGACTTTCATCTATCTGTCTGTAAATGACCTTTTTAATAGTGAAATAAAGCAACGCTCCCCCGGCAACCATAGCGACAAGAGACAGCAGTAAGAAATAGAATGTGCTTTTAGTTAATAATTTCAACTATCGATAAATTTATATCCAAAACCATAAATACACTTGATATAGTTTCTGCCTTCTGCAGCAACTATCTTTTTACGGAGATTTTTAACATGAGTATAGACAAAGTCGAATGAGTCAGTCAGTATTACACTGTCTCCCCACAAATGTTCAACTATAGATTCTTTTGTTATAATCCTGTTCCTGTTAGCCATAAAGAACAACAAAAGATCGTATTCTTTCTTAGTCAGAACCAGAAGTTTGTCATTCACATGAACCTGATTATCATCGGTATTTATTTTTATTTCATTAAATACTATTTCATTCATACCCAGAAAATTATTCCTTCTGTGTATTGAACTTATCCGGGCACTTAGTTCTGCAAAGTGAAATGGTTTTGTAAGGTAATCATCAGCTCCTATTTTTAAGCCAACAAGTTTATCATCAAGAGAACTTTTGGCAGAAAGTATAAGGATGCCGCCGGTCAGTCTGTTCGATTTCATCTCCTGTATCAGATCCAGTCCGTTGCCATCAGGAAGCCCAATATCAAGAATAATGCAATCGTATTTATTGATTGCTGCCTTACTCTTAGCGTCGCTAAGTGTCAGCGCAACTTCACAAATATGACCCTCCAGTTTGAGGTAATCATAAATCGATCGGCTCAGCGATCTGTCATCTTCTACTATCAGCAGTTTCACATCCGTAAAATAAAATGTAAAAATACTACAATCTGATAATTTTTTGAAATTAGTTCAAAAAACATTAAGGCTGCCGGCAAATGATCAAACGCATCAGGATCTTCTCTTGTGATATTCCTTTTGCCTTTGGCTTCAAGCCGGCAGCCTTAAATATAAATCAACAACTGTTCCTGTTAAACCTTCTTCAATGCTTCAAGCACCCTTTCAGGCGTCATTGGCATCCTGTACAGTCTGGCTCCTGTTGCATCAAAAATTGCATTAGCTACTACAGCCCCGATAGCAATTATAGCCGGCTCTCCACCTCCTTGCGGAGGTTCATTTTTTCTGTCAAGAATAACCGTTTCAATCTTCGGCAGCCATGAGAACAGGGGAATTTTATATGCATCAAGACTCAGTGTCAGTATTTTACCGCCTTCAAAAAGCACCTCTTCTCCAAGTGTATAGCCGAGACCCATTGTTATACATCCTTCCATCTGGATAGTTGCGCCTTCAGGGTTTATACACAGTCCCATGTCCTGCGCGCAGGTAATACGCACAACCTCTACCTTCCCGGTCTTTTTATCA
The DNA here is from genome assembly GCA_003157075.1 of Bacteroidales bacterium. GTDB lineage: Bacteria > Bacteroidota > Bacteroidia > Bacteroidales > VadinHA17 > LD21. The sequence continues at coordinate 16,694 of PMIL01000056.1, forward strand.
ACTTTTACCTCAGCTATATGAGCTACCCAGGCCCCAGCATCTGAACCAATGGCAACTCCAATGCCTCTGCCGCTCGGCGCTTTTCCAGGGACATATCCGAATTTATCTGCAACGGCTTTCAGGCACCCAAGCAAATGCTCATCTTTGAGATTCTTCATGCGGAATTCTAACGGATCCATCCCTGCAGCCGCGGCCATAACATCAATCTGGACTTCCCTGGCAAATGTATTGGTATTGTTATTCGGAGCACGCCAAGCACCGGTACCGAATTGATGAACAGGTGAACTTCCGTTTTTCTGGCTGTGATGCGAGATATGAATATTTGGAATTTCATAGAGAGCATCAGCACCCCTTGTTCCGGAATAAAATACATTATAATCCCAGAATTTTATAAGGCCTGTTTTATCTATCCCTGATTTTACCTTTATAACTCCTGCAGGATGAAAGGTATCATAAAAGAATTCTTCTTCACGGGTCCAGACAAGCATTACCGGTTTTCCTGACAGCTTTGCAATTTTTGCTGCTTCAACTCCCTGCTGGAATTCACCTTTACCACCAAATCCGCCACCTACAAATGGCGTAATTACTCTGACTTTATCAGCAGCCATGCCGAGTTCACGCATTATACCTTCCCTTAAGCCGAATGGAGATTGGGTGGCAGCCCAGACAGTCATTTTACCATTTTCAAGCTGTGCCAGAGCTGAATGCGTTTCGATGGCAACGTGTGCAACGTATGGATCATGATACTCCGAGTCAAATACTTTATCACAAAGTTTTTGTCCGGCCTCAATATCTCCGGTTGATTTAACAGAAGTAACCGTTGAGTCAGCCTTAACCATGTATTCATATATTGTCTTATCGTTAACCGGAAGTTCTTTAAANNAGTACTGCAATAAAATCTCCGTCTCTGACAACTTTAGTACCGGCAATTTTTTCGGCAGCTGAATAATCCACTGAAGTCAGCTTAGTTGCATGAGAAGGCGGCCTTAAGATCCGTGCAAATACCATCCCGGGCAATTTCATATCGCCGGTGTATTTTGCTTCACCAGTTACTTTCAGGAGTGAATCCTTACGATTATATGATTTCCCTATTTCCTTATATTTTGTAAAATCTTCCATTGATGGTTTAACATCAAGGAATTTTTCAATTCTCTTGCCCTCGGCAAGTTGTGCATAGCTGACCGTTTTTTTAGGGTCTTTGGTATCGGTTACTACCCCGTCTTTTACAAACAGTTGAGATACGGGAACACCCAGTTTTGCTGATCCAAGTTCCATAAGGGCGCCTCGTGCTTCAGCAGTGGCGGTTCGCATAAGCTGACCAAAAATTCTCGTACTTTGCGATCCCCAGGTGCCCTGGTCCCATGGACAAATATCAGTATCNNTCAATTTTGCCTGTATAGCAGGTTATTGTACCATCTTCAGCGATCCGAAGGAATGCGTTATAGTCTTTTGGTACTCCGCGGGCCTGAACAGCAGGTGTTCCGGAAAGATCAAGCGCTCCCCAGGGACGGAAGAAAATAAAGATGCCACCGCCAAGGATTTTGAAGAAATCTCTGCGCGGCATTCCATGATGTTCAGAAGTCTGTAATACATCCTGATCTTTAATCTGTTCTTTTTTCATGATTACTTCCCTCCTTTCATTTCTTTAGATGCAGTTTGAACTGCTTCGATAATCCGCATATGTGCACCGCACCGGCAGAGATTATTTTCCATTCCCTCCTTTATCTGCTGGACAGAGGGGGCAGGATTTTTTATCAGAAGACCGGTTGCATTCATAATCATGCCCGGA
>PMIL01000246.1 GCA_003157075.1 Bacteroidales bacterium
GCTGCAAGTTCGCTGATATAATTACCACGAGTATTAAAGGGAAGAGTATAGAACATTTCACCTGTAATTATTCCCATAAAAATCAGGAACCCGGAAAGAAAGAGTAATATACCTGATATTTTTATCGCAGTCCCGGGATTGTTCGGGGCAAGCCGGGTTTTGTTATTTTCAGTCATGCTATTGGTGTTTATTCTAAATGCAGAGATATTAATGAGCTCCTATACAATACAGATTTGTCCCTGTCCTCATTATTATTGAATTGTTAACTATTGCAGGTGTTGCGAAAACATCACCTCTCAGCTTATTCCTGGAAATTATCTCGAGTTTCCTGCCTTCCTTAATAATAAATGTTTCACCATTTGTCGAGGTAAAGTATATTTTCCCTCCGGCATATATAGGGGAAGAGTTATATTTCCCTGTTAACCTCTTTGTGTATATGCTTGTTCCGGTTTTTGCATCGAGACAAAAGAGGTTGTTTTTTGTATCGATTGTATAGATTAATCCATTTTTGATCACCGGAGTAAGCAGTTGAAGCACAGGCGATTTTAGACGCCATATTATATGTGTTTTCGTAATGTCACCGGTCCCGGACGGATCTACAGCCATCAGTTCACAGTATTGTTCTCCTGCCTTTGGTGTTACAAAACTTGTATAAAAGTATACGATATCTTTCTCAAAAAAGGGCATAGCAATTGTAGAATCCTCTCCCTCGATGAGTCTCCAAACCTCTTCTCCTGTTTCAGGATTATATGCAATACAAGCGGCAGCCCCATTAGAAATAAGAAGATCTTTTCCTTTGACATTAATAATAATAGGTGTTATATATGCTTTTTTCCCGATGGGCAACAGTTTATCATAACAATCCTTTGGGCGATCTTTCTTCCAGACAGTCTTTCCGGTATTCTTGTTAACCGCAACAATGTATTGAACATCAACCCCTTCAAGATGAAGGATTAGCAGGTTCCTGTAGATTATAGGGGATGATCCCGGACCCTGAGCGTGGTCACAGTTAAGATCCGTTCTTTTCCATATTACTGATCCATCGCTTGTTTTTACACAAGCAGTGCCGTATGTGCCAAAATGAAAATAAACAAACTCCTTTTCAATGCACGGAGTTGGGGATGCAAAAGTATTAATATCATGTTTGGGAAATGTTGTACCGGGCTCGAATAGTTTAATTTTATATACCTCTTTCCCCGATTTCGAATTAAGACAAATCCCAAACATTTGTTTCCCGTCTTCAGAGGCAGTTGAAATCCAGACCTGATCGCCATAAACTACAGGTGAAGACCATCCTTTCCCATTAATTTTTGACTTCCATATTATATTCAAAGAATCGTTCCATATAGTAGGAGCATTCTGATCCATTGAGATGCCGTCAAGGTTGGATCCTCTGAAATGAGTCCAGTTGACCTGCTGGGCGACTAAAGCAATCTGGCAACCGATTAACAGGAATCCAGTTAAGATAAAAATATTAAATTTTCTCATGTTATTGAAGCTATCTGGTCTTTTACATTGTCGGGTTCAAAAACTTTTTTCCAATCTTCCTTGATAAATTCTTTCAGGCCTCTCTGGAGTGCTTTATTGGCCGCGTCAGAGAAAACTGCTCCCGGCAATTCATTAAATAGTACTGCCAGCTGAATACGCAGATGTCCAAGAAGAAAGTCGCGAGCCGCCTCAGCAGGAACGCCTCTTTTTATTACTTCCTCGAGGCCTTCACGGATGACATAAATACATGTTGAGGCGAGAGTTTCGACAAGTGCCGGTTCCAGTAATCCCATCTGCTCAACTGTAATATTATGAGACCGTAATACTGGTGCATAAAAAGTACAGGCCAATTCTTCGCCTTTGAGATAATCTGCCGATTTTCCCCGCATCAGTGAGCAGACAATTGATTGTTTGGCTGCAACACCTCCGAAATGATCTTTCATATTTTCTTCTACCGGCTCCCAGTTAAAAACAGATGGATGGGTAGGATGTGTTATAAAGTAAGCTATATCTGTGCGGGCAAATAGTTTTCCTGCGAGTGCGGCAGCAGGATCAAGTGTCACTGCAAGTGCTCCTTTCTTCATCTTTGGGATATATATCTCAGTAACTTTACCCAATGCTACATCCGGAACTGCATAAATTACCGCATCTGCCTGGGAGACCACACTTTCTGCATCTGTAACAAAAATACCTTTTTCTTTCAGTTTTTCAATACCAATCGGACTAACTTCCACATAGTATACATCATACTTCGAATTTCTCAGGTTATGAGTAAGACGCATCCCCATCTTGCCCCCTGCACCAATAAGTACTACTTTTAGTTTCATATTCTATTGATTTAATAAAGATTTTATTTCCTGTTCAAAAAAAATTGTCCATGTGAATCATCTTCCCTGATTTTGCAGATTCATAGGAGGCCCAGATAAGACGGACGGTTTCAAAATTATCGTTGGCTGTATTTTCGGCTTTCCCTTTTCCAGAAATATCATCCAGAATATTCTTATTTATATGAATTCCGCTTTCGTGGTTGACAATATAATCCGGATCAGCCCAGGAGTATGAAGGAAATTTTACAATCTCAGATATTGTTCCCTGCCTGGTTGTAGTTCTAATTTCAAACTTTGGTCCAAGAAAAACAGATCCTTTTTCTCCCTCGACAAGGATATTCAGGGTTGAAAACATGTCATGTTCAATTATTGAGGCATATGACATCTCCGTATAAAGAGGCATCCCATTTTTCATATCCATCATTATCACAGCAAGATCCTCACCTTTGATTCCCTGGTTTACTGCCCTAGTCTGGCACCATAATGATTCGCATTCTCCGAAAAGGTACCGGCATACATCAAGAACATGTGAGCCCATATCCGTCAGAATAAAATGGTCCAGTTCTTTAAGGAAGGGCTGATTGTCAAAAACAGGAAATCCTGAAAGAAACGAAACCCGTGCTTTAAATGGTTTTCCGATAACTCCTGAATCGACTATCTCTTTGAATCTTCTGACCGGTGCTTGCCATCTGTAGTTTTCATGCACATAAAGCTTTGCCCCGGCTTCAGCGCATGCAGCTACCATACTTTTTGCAGTCTCAAAATCAGGAGCCATCGGTTTCTGACAGATTATGTGTTTAATTCCATGATTTAATGCCATCTCCACAAAAAAAGCATGGGTATCAACATCTGTAATTATATCAACAAAATCCAGATTTTCTTTTTCAAACATATCCACAGGATTGTCATAGACCCTGGCAACGCCGAAATAATCAGCAAGCTTTTGCGCCTTAGATAAGGTACGGTTATAGACAGCTACCAATTCAGCTCCGTCAAGTTCGCTCCAGGCGCCAATCTGGAATTTTGACCAGAATCCGCAACCCAGTACTGCAAATTTCAATTTTCCCATTGGTATATTTTTTATTGTAAAGTTATCTTCAATGCAATGTCTTCTGAAAAGTCCGGACTGGTAAGTGTAATAGTCCCTCCAGAATGTTTCAGTGTTTCAGATTTTAAAGTATAGCCATTCAATGTGTTTATCCATTTTGATTCATAGTTCCCTGAAGGGAGATTGATTTTCAGATTGCACTTGTTACCAGTATTTATATATATCGCATATTGCTTTCCGGGTTCGGAGAGAGCCCTGGCAAAACTGCCCCGGGCTAGAACGATAGTACTGTGATCCGGTTTCATTTTTACAAAGTCAAATGATTGAATGAAATCTGAGAGTACTTTAAATTGTTTACGAAGTTCCGGACTTCCTCCGCCAGGTGCTTTGTTAACAGCGGTACCATCCTCTTTTCCAATGGCAAAGGAATAATCGAGATTGTTAAACAGGCCACCACCTGCAATAATAAATTTCCAGGCTTGCTTGCGGTAAGTAGCGTCAGAGTTTCCGGCAAAACCTGATTCATCGAACCCAATGACCTTAAGATGCTCATAGTTCTTTTCAACTGCAATGGGATATGCATAATGAAAATTCATTATCGAGATATTAGGATCTGTCTCTGCAACAGGGTAATAGAAATTACTGAAGTTCTGTGCTATTAAATGTTTGTTCTTTAATTTCATCTCTTCATCAACAATAACTGACTCAATTTTTTTCTGCCAGTCAAGTGATGGTTTGTCAGCAATATCTATTCTTTTTTGCCATTCGGCTCCGTCAAGTTTAAAATCTTCATTATTGAAAAATTCTTTATCAGGCTGAATACTGACTGTGTGGTCCGACCATGGTTCATTCTGAATCTCAAATATTACATTATCAAATTCATTCAGATCATTAACTATCTTCCTGACAACATTTTCCTGGTATTTCAGTGCAAGCCCGTTTTTCAGGGTCTGTACATTCTCCTTGGTCAGGTCTTCCTTTATGTTGATATTATTTGACGGATTCCATGGTTGAATGCTCCAGTAGTCATAGATGGAAGAGAAAAGCGAAACTTCTACTATTATTCCCCTTTTACCGGCTTCGGAAACAAAATTTTTCAGCCTGGTGAAATAGCTGTTATCCCACTGATCGAGATCGAATTTATTCCCGCCACACACGGCACCTGGTTCTTTGCTTCTTTTCCATGGTACAAGAGCCATTCCGGATGCAGGAGCAAGGGTGTTTTTTTCGATACCAAAACTGCCATCTTTTTCGAAATATGTACCGGTGAACATGCGGGTATAATTCATACCGTCATTCTGCAAAGTATTGAGGTAACGTATGAAATCAAATGAAGGGTTTAAGACAGCTCCGTAGTGTTCCCCTGATGAGACTATTACCAGAGGTTTTCCCCTGAAGAGAAAATAATGGGGATTTTTTGGGTTAAGACTGATTGGTTGAGCAATCAATAAAACACTCAGGAAACTGATGAAAAACAGAAAAATAAGTTTTTTCATATTTTGTAATTATAGAATTGTTTTAAGAAACTCAATACTCTCTTTAGCCCATTGGTCTTCTTTTGTAAGTGTTTCTTCTATTGAAGGCTCGGGAGGGGTCCACATTTCAAGGATTGCACTCTGACAATGGTTAAGGATTGATAGTTGTGATACAAGGTCTGAAATTCTTAACATCCCTGATCCGGCTGGTTTACCTTCAATTATAAGGCCCATCTTGTGCGAAACCCTTTTAATTGAAAAATCCTTAAGATGAAGGTTTATTGTATATGGCATCAGAATGTCCGATACTGTTTCAAAACCTTCTCCGGCACCCATTGAATTTACCGAATCGAGGCAGATGCCGACCCATTCATTACCGGCTGAAAGGATGATTTTTTCAAATTCTCTTGCTTTGAACCGGTCATGATTTTCTATTGCGAGCCTGATGTTCCTCGATTTTAATTCCGGTATAAGTCGTTGCACATCTGTTATGACAGTGTCTAAATCAGGTTCATATCCCGGACCATCGATGACCATTCTTAATATTGAAGAATGAAGCAATACGGCCGTGTCCAGGCATTTTATTGTATGATCGTGAGTCAGTCCTCTTCCGCCCATCTCGATTCTAACCTGCTTACCCCTGGCATATTCCGTTAAGTCAGAAAGCTGCTTAATTGACCAGGATTCGAGCGGAAGATTGTCTGCAATCTGAACTGCTCTCAATCCAAAATTAAACGCTTTATCAATGAGATCATAAGCTGACAATGGTTTCGGAGGCATAGACCCCGGAACGCCAACAGCCCAGGTATAAGTGTAGGAGCTAATTCCGAGTTGCATATTATTGACCGGGTATTTTAAATTTCTTTGAAGCATCATCAAGAACCAGTATCCAATCGTTTCCGCGTCCTCCTGATGGAGGGGTGAATTTATGGGTCCCCTTGCCGGGAATATTCTCATTAAGCTTAGCCTCTCCGTTATGCGGGTCAAACCACCATGCATTTATTGTTTGAGCTCCAAGTTTTCCCAGGTCTATCTCAGTAGTCCATCCGGTCGGGATATAGATAAACGCATATCCGTCACCTCGTGTAGCTGCAATATAGTCAGTCTCAGGAATATATGATGGAATTATCAATGATTGGTCGGGGACCCTTGATAACATAGGTCTGGATTCAATCAGCCTTCTTGCATGTATAAGATCAAATGCTCCTGGCAGATCAAGAACATCATACCAGTTATGCCGGGCCAGCCCTACAGGCTCACGTNNGCATCATTGAACCAGCCGAATACTTCAGGATTCCATGCGACAGGATGATCTTCGTATCTGGGTTCCCCATCAAAACAAGGTTTAACAGGCACAAGATTATAATCCCTGACGATTAGTCTTTTATAAATAGCATAACTGCGTTGAGCATGACCTGTCTGGCACATATTAAAATCAAGCCATTTGCTGTTCTGAAACCATTCTGATGAACTTTTCTCGCCCCATGGGTGGAAGGTCATAAGATGATTCTTATCAACCGATTTGACCCCTTCTCCTATTGCTTCCCATATAGGGTTATTTGCTCCGCCGCCATCGCGATCCCCGCCATTTATCCAAATGATATTAGGTGAATTTTTATACCTGTTTCCTATCCACTGGCCATATTTGTAGCCATTTTCCTTATTAAATATTTTCGGACCTTTTCCCCATGTAGCCAGATCTACCTTATCGCCCCAGGTAGGAAGTAATCCAATAAAAATTCCCTTTTCTTCTGCTTTTTTTATTACCCAGTCGACGTGGGCAAAATAACCTTCATTCGGTTTAAGGGGATCATTATCAATTAAAGGTTTATTCCCTTCAGCATTGGGAGTATTAAGCCCGTCAAGTTCAGAAAGCGCAACAGCCTGAATAACTGTGAATCCTTTAGCACGGCGGTTCTCAAGGTACTTTTCTGTATCATCTTTATTCAGGCGGTGAAAAAGTTCCCACCCCGTATCACCAAGATAATAAAATGGTGTACCGTCCTCAAAAACGAGGAATCGTTTATTCTCTGATACTTTCAGTTTGCCATGGCTGAAATTGACTGAGGGTCCCTTCCATGGATTTTCCTGCGCCATAATCTCGCTGATGTTTATTAACAGAATGACTAACAGTAAAAGATTTTTATTCATTGTAATTCAGTTTGTTAAATATTTTTACCTATTTCTTATTTTATTTACCCCCTTCCCAGCCTTCCCCCAAAGGGGAAGGAGAAATCAGTTCAGCCTTTCCCCCTTGGGGGAAACGGGAAAGGGGATTTCCAATTGGAGTAATAAAATCTTTTTAAGCAAATCTGGAATACACGATCAAAGCCAACCCAATCAAGTAGAATAAAAACATCAGACTTAGAAGCAGATTTGTCCCTTTTGGAGCATCTTTGAATTCTTTCCAGACAAATATACCCCACAATGCAGCAACAACCGGTGCTGAATTGCTTAATCCATAAGATATTGCAGGACTTGCTGCACTTACTGACATAAAGCTAACCGAATTGCCAAGACACCAGATTGCTCCGCCAAGTAATCCCAGCAGATGGGTCCGTGAAGATCCCTTAATCCATCCCGACATACTTACAGGTTCACCCTGAACCGGCCTTGCCATGAATATCGGATTTACAAGTGCTGTGCAAAGCAGTGCCCCGAGAGAGAAAAAGACAACAGCAGTGTAAGAACTGATTTTGCCTGCTTCGGCAGGGGAGAAGTCAGATGCCAGTGAAGATGCTACAAAACGATAAAACATTGCAATACACAATCCGGCAAGAATTGAGAGAAGAATACCTTTAAGTGTTGGTTTGTTCTGATTCTCTGCAAGTCTGCGATATGACTGCATACTCATAAGAATTGCCAATACAATAAAAGCCGTACCCCCGAAAAGGAATACTGGATTTCCTTCCGGTTTACCTATATAATTGATCACAATGCCCAGTGTCCAGCCAATTCCACCGCCAATAGGGAATGCCACTGACATTCCTGCAATTGAAATGGCAGCAACCAACAACAAAGTTCCCATGTTCCAGATTACTCCGCCTATTGCAGCCGATAGCAGATTCTTCAGATCAGCCTGATGCAGATCGGGGAGGAAACTACGTCCCTCATTACCGATACTGCCGAAGGTAAATGCCATTAATAATGCAAACAATAAAATTCCGATGGAAAAATCCCAGTAATAATGTTCAAACCTCCAGGATTTTCCAATCAGGTTCTGTGTGTTCTGCCATGAGCCCCAGCAAACCATTGCAACAGCACATAGAAAAACAGCAAGGCCGTAGTTTTGTACAAGTACCATAATATCAATAATTAATTAAATGTGAATTTGCTTAACAGCATTTCAGGTGTTATGTACTGTTATGACAAATATAAAAATTACAGTTTGAAAAAACAATACAAATTAATACTATTTCGGATTTTGGATTGAAGATCTTGGATTTAGCAGTAGAAGGCTCCTTTAATCCGCAATCTTCAATCCGCAATCCTACAATGATTTTCTGGCAATAAACAAACACGGGTTTTCCCTTTTCTCGTTTATTTTACTTTTTATCATTACTGCAGCTGTTTCACCCATTTTTTTGAAATCAGTTGAGATAACCGATATCCCTCCTGAAAGGATTTCTTTAAGCGGGGTATCATCGTAGGAGATAATACCGAAATCCCTTCCCGGTTCCCACCTCCTGGCAATGCTTATTTTAAGAAGTTCAATCAGATCCTGATCTGAAATAACGAGGAATGCATCACCATTTGCTGGTTCCGCCGCAGAAATTGTTTCATAAACTGAATGGTCTATCTTAAACTCTCTGCAGAATTTAAGAAATCCGATCTGCATTCCATCAGGGATAAACTGAAAATTATGATTTGAAATAAACTTCAGGGAGGAGTATTTTTTCAGATAAGGTATTGCTTCTTTAAGTGTTTCATAAACGTCTTTCTCGAAATTCTGAAATATGGCAGCATAATTTCCTTGCCTTGATTTTAAATCTTTATCGATGATTAAAAGTTTTTCAGAAGGAACCTGTTTTACTAATTCTGAGACATCTTCGTTGAAATGCGGCATGATAACATAAAAACCATACTTATTAATATTATTGGTTATCAGTTGATTAAATACTCTCAGATTATAGTAGTGAAAAAATATGTCTACCTGATAATCAGGTCCGAGTTTATTTAAGAATGAACGGTAGAGGACCTCTTTATAGCCATTCATAACATCGAAAAGAAGAAATATTTTAAGCTTGCTTTTGAATATAGTTGAGGCGACATAAAATCCTTTGCCGTGTTTCGGACTTATTATTCCCCTCGATTTTAGTTCATTATAAGCGATGACAACAGTATCCCTTGAAACATCAAAATTATTGCAGATTTCATGTATGGAAGGCACCTTATCTCCCAGTTGGAGATGTTTTGCCTTGATGTGTCTTATGATTTCATTAACAAGCTGTTCGTATTTTGGCGTGCTGGATTTTCTGCTTATCCTGATATCTATATTCATCGAATTCTTCTTAACCTTATTGATATCCTAAATTTAACCTCTTTCTTCGATAAAATTTATTGAAAAGGGTTTTAAAAGAATTTCTTCATTAAGCCTGAGTCGTGTTTCCGGTGAATTTCCCAGCCAGTTCCGATTTACAGAAGCATCGGCAAAAGTATCAGCGTTCAACTGCTTAAATCCAGCCTCCCCGGAATTTTCACTGATCATGATATTAAGGATTTCCGAAGTAAAGTTTACTACAATCAATTTCAGATATTTTCCATCAGAAAGGGCAAGAAGATCAACTTTCAATGGAGAAGAAGATTCACTCCTGATAACATTCATAGATTGATTCTGAAGCAAAAAATTGAATAAATGAAATATGGGAAATATCATCTTGCTTACAGTCCGGAACTTCTCCGGCCATTGCGAAGGGAGATCACCCTGAAAAATACCTCTCTCCCCAACGGTCTCAAAAAAAGTCACCCCTTTTATGCCTGATTCGAAAAGATACTTCATGCTTCCTGCTGCCCAGCACGCGCCAAAAAGTGACATTAACCGGCTGTCTACTCCTAATGGGATTTTAGTAAGATCTCCTGGTACTTCGAAATTTGCAATATTGGCATTGAATCTTCTTTGTATTGTCACGGGCGAGATCCAGATCCCCTTGTCATGTGCAAATTTTCGTGCGCTCTCAACTGTGTAACTTTGTCCCTGCAGGTTTTCAGTCAGAGAGATATTATCTGATGCATGTTCCTGTGGATGAATAGAATAGCATATAAAATCATTTTGTGAAGAACCTGGCCTGGCTCTGTTCAGCTGTGCAAAGTTGGCATTTGTACCACAGGATATCTTCGCATCAGGACAAACTTTTCTAAGCTTAGAGGCTATTGAATCAGTAAGCTTATCAGGAGTTGAATTGTGATTTTTATGATGAATATCGAAAATGGCAATATCAGCATGTTTTACGGTTACCCATTGAGTAAAATCAGAGACTTGCTCTGAGGCATTGTCATCAAAGAACAAGGCGAATTCCAAAGCATATCTTAATAAAGATGCTTCAGTTAAAGCCAATTCAGCTTTTGCTTTCCAGTCAGAATGAAATAAATAAAGATCTGCGCGGTAATGATTGAACCGTATGGTTTTAAGAATTTGAGTTTCACCTTCAGTCAGAGGCTCGTTTCTTGTCGATCTTCCTATACCAATATGCGGAATATGAGAAATCATAGCAGGATGTAAAATCAGCCGAATCTGTTCGTTTTCAGTATTTTGGTTTTCAGTAACCCTGTCCAGTTTAAACTCAATCCATTGTTTTATTGTTTCCCCTTTTAGAAGTGTTACAGGGAATGGTATTTCCAGTGGTGTGCAATAAGTCTTAAATGAAGCATCAGTCCAGTTGCGTTGATCTTCTGTTTCAAAAACATCTCCATAATAATCAAGTGTGCAGGAATTCCCGTTATTCACCCATTTCATGCTTCTGATATCCTTAAATTGCTGATGAGGATCAATAAGTTTTGGAAATTTAAGATTTTCAGATTGAAAATCGGAGTGGCGTATAATACAGTCCTCACCAGCTGTTCCCTCAATGGGATGGAGAACACAAAACCCGATCCTGTTCTTTTCAAAAATGTTCAAAGCTTCTCCCTCGAACCTGAAAATAAGTGAATTGTCTTTTTTCCCTTCAATATAATAAACAGCTGAAAAGTTAATTCCTCCTGCCTGATAATTGCATTTATATCTGATGGAGAAACAGTCCTTCTGAACATCAGTTTTTTCTTCACTTATCAGAGGATTTATAGTGAGCCACTCTTTATCCCGGACAGCCGAATAAATCATTCGGATTATTTCAGTGCCTCCTGCTGAAATATGTCTGAGGCTCCCATTCTCATAAATCATTGATAAACACCCTGCCCTCAGACTAATCTGAGATTCATTTTCATTATGGCCTCCATGCCATATAATCTCTTCAGGCAGAGATAAGATAAATTTTTTGATAGGGTTCATTCTTCAAAATTGGATGGTCTCCGTAGATTATTATTATTTATCCATAACTTCAGGATAAAGATACTAAAACATCTAAATGCAAAAGACCTGTAATAGCATTTGACACAAGTCTTATATGTAAGTAGCTATTTCTGAGATATTTCGAAAAAGGAGCCGCAAAGCACACCAAGCTATCGCAAAGTGCGCAAAGTCAAAAAAAAAAAGTACTTTTATTAGTGGATTATCCAGGTTATTGAATTCAACAGGTTATGTTTCTGCCCGGTTAATTATTATCAATTAATTCAATTAAAAAGATGAGAACACTTAGGATAATATTTTGTCTTGTAAGTTTTTATTGTTTCTTTTTAAATTATGCCTTTTCACAAAAGATTTATCTCTCTCCCACAGGCAATGACAATAACCGGGGTACGATTGACAATCCGCTGGCCACTCTTCAGGCTTGCCGTGATAAGGTCAGACTGCTCCGCAGAAACAGCCAGCTTATGCAGCCTGTTGAAATAATTGCTCTCAAAGGCCAGTATACAATGCTTCAACCACTTGAATTATCAGTTGAAGATTCGGGTACTCCTGTTTCTCCATTGATCATAAGAGCGGAAGAAGGCGCAACGGTTCAGTTTTCAGCAGGTGTTGCAATTACCGGTTTTCAGAAGGTAACTGAAAATCTCTGGAAGACTTTTATACCCCAGACAGCGTTCTATAACTGGTATTGTGAACAGTTATATGTAAATGGCAGGAGGGCAGTCAGGGCCAGGACGCCTGATGAAGGTTTTTACTTTATAAAAAATGCGAGAGAAACTGCAATAGTTAAAGGCAAGGACACTATTCCCAAATTTGCAGTTCAGAATATCGTTCTTGATAGTTCAGGTGCCGGCCTTTTCAGATCTTTTACTGATCCCGACTTCGGGGATGCGGTAATAAATTTCTATCATAAGTGGGATAATACAAGAAAGCACATCGAAGCTTTTAATGAACCCCTCTCAGAGATCACTATTTCAGGAAACGGGATGCAGCCATGGAACTCGTTCGATAATAAGACCAGCTATTATATTGAAAACTATATAGGCGCCCTCAACGCCCCCGGAGAATGGTATCTGGAACGTTCAGGAACTCTCTGGTATGTTCCGCGTAAAGGTGAGACAGCTGAGAATACATCCATTACAGCCCCGTTATTAAAAAATTTCATTGAAATAAAGGGAGAAAAGGCACCGGGTAGCAGAGTAAAAAATATACACTTCGAAAATCTGACTTTTGAACATTCCGGTTATCAGATGCCGGTTCGCGGGAATGAAGCAGCGCAGGCAGCTAATCTGGTTGAAGCAGTAATAACATTGGATTATGCTGAAAACATCTCCTTTAAGAATTGTGAAATTACGCATACTGGAACATATGCTTTCTGGTTTCGTAAAGCATGCAGTAATTGTTTTGTAAATCAATGTTATATGCATGACCTCGGAGCCGGAGGAGTGAAAATAGGCGAAACAATTATCAGTCAGGACACGTCTGAAATTACCAACAATATCACAATAGACAATAATATTATAAGAGACGCAGGACATATCTTCCCATGTGCGGTTGGAATAATTATTTTTAATGCCAGTGATAATAAGCTGACACATAATGAAATAGCCGATCTCAGGTACACAGGCATTTCGGTTGGTTGGGTTTGGGGATATGCACACAGCCCGTCTAAAAGGAATAAGGTTGAATTTAATCATATTCACCATCTCGGATGGGGAGAGCTGTCTGACATGGGAGGTGTTTATACGCTTGGTGCTTCTGAAGGAACAACAGTTTCAAATAATGTAATTCATCATATCTATTCATTTGATTATGGCGGATGGGGCCTTTATACTGACGAAGGATCCTCAGGTATTACAGAAGAGAACAATCTGGTTTATGCCTGCAAGAATTCAGGATTTCATCAGCATTATGGAAAAGAGAATATTATCAGGAACAATATTTTTGCCCTGAATATAAAGGCTCAGCTGCAGGCTACAAGAGTAGAAGAACACAGATCAATAAGCTTTACAAACAACATTGTTTATTTTGATAAAGGAACCCTGTTAAGCAGTAACTGGAATAAATTCAATTTATTGACAGACAATAACTGCTATTGGGATGTTCGTACCAGGAATATCATGTTTGATGACAAATCCTTTACAGGTTGGCAAAAATCCGGCAAAGACATTCATTCTCTTATTGCAGATCCCCTTTTTGTTAATCCTGGTATCTATGATTTTCATTTTAAGAAGCTTACGATAGCCAGGAAGATCAAATTTATACCATTTGATTACTCAAAAGCCGGTGTTTATGGTTCTGATGAGTGGAAAAAGCTTGCTGAATATGATATTGTTCTTTCAAGGAAATTTGATGATCTGGTTAGCATAATGGAAACCAAAATATCTAAATAATGAGAAAACTAATTTTGATAATCACCTTTGTGTTTTTTTATCTTCAGGCACATACCCAAACATATCCATTTCGGAATCCAATCCTCACTGAGGATGAAAGGATCAGGAATCTCATATCATTAATGACACTTGACGAGAAGATCATTTGCCTTTCACCTGGTATCGCCGTTCCCCGTCTGGGAATTAAGGGCACTCATCCTGTTGAGGGACTTCATGGTCTGGCATATAGCGGACCTGCGAACTGGGCTGTAAAGGGAGCCAAGGCATCACCTACAACTACATTTCCACAGGCAATAGGTCTGGCAGAGATGTGGGATCCGGATATGATTCAGAAAGTAGCTGACTGGGAAGCTACTGAAAGCAGATATCTTGCCCAGAATAAAAACTTCGGAATCGCCGGACTTATAGTTTTTGCACCAAATGCAGATCTTGGCAGAGATATCCGATGGGGTAGAACAGAAGAGTGCTATGGTGAAGATCCTTTCCTTACAGGGACTCTTGTTACATCCTACGTTAAAGGTCTCCAGGGCGATAATCCTGTATATTGGAAAACTGCTTCACTCATGAAGCATTTTCTGGCAAACAGTAATGAAAATAACCGGTCATATAATAGTTCTGATTTTGATGAACGCTTGTTCCGTGAATACTATTCCTATGGCTTTTATAAGGGTGTTACAGAAGGAGGATCTCAGGCTTTCATGGCTGCATATAATAAATACAACGGTATTCCCTGTGCAGTTAATCCTGTATTGCGTCAGGTTACTATGAAAGATTGGGGTTTGAGAGGTATTATCTCAACTGACGGAGGAGGTTTTAAACAACTTGTAAATACGCATGCTTACTTTCCCTCATTGCCTGTGGCTGCTGCAGAATGTATAAAAGCCGGAATTACGATGTTTCTCGACGATTACAGAGCTTCAGTAAAAGAGGCATTGGATAAGGGAATGGTAACAGAAAAAGAGATTGAGGATGCGATATATGGTAATTTCAGAGTCATTCTAAAATTGGGTTTTCTGGATAATTCATCGAAGAATCCTTATTCGGAAATTGGAATCACGGATACAATTGCCCCCTGGACTAAGCCTGAAGCACGTGAACTCGTAAGGAAAGCCACAGAAAAATCAATTGTTCTTCTAAAGAATGAAAACATGCTCCTTCCTTTTCAGAAGGATAAAATAAAATCAATTGCAGTGATAGGTCCGTCTGCAAATTCTGTTATATCTGACTGGTATTCAGGAACTCCTCCATATAAAATCAGCATTTTAAAGGGAATCAGGAATGCTTTTGGCGATAATGTAATTATCAGGTATGCTGCCAGTAATAAGGCTGATTCGGCAATTATTGCAGCAAAAGCCAGTGATGTTGCAATCGTTTGTATAGGCAATAATCCTTTGAGTTACGGACTTGGGTGGGGACAAAATCATGTGGCAAGTGATGGTCGCGAAGATGTCGACAGGCAGGCAATTACAATAGAGCAGGAAGATCTTGTCAGGCTGGTTCTGGCTGTAAATCCAAAAACAATACTTGTCCTGGTTTCAAGTTTCCCTTATGCCATCAACTGGTCAAAAGAACATGTACCGGCAATTTTGCATATAAGTCAGTCGAGTCAGGAAATGGGTAATGCCCTGGCAAACGTAATTCTGGGTAAGGTCAGTCCGGCCGGAAGATTAGTGCAGACATGGATAACATCAATTGATCAGTTGCCTCCGATTCTCGATTATAATATCAGGAACGGAAGGACATATATGTATGTAAAAAATAAACCTCTGTATCCGTTTGGCTACGGATTGACCTTTACAAATTTTGCATACTCAGGGTTAAAAGCCGATAAGAGCACTCTCAAAGCGGATGATGTGGTCAATTTGAAATTCGATTTGAAGAATACCGGAAACTTCGACAGCGATGAAGTTGCACAGCTCTATGCCAGTTTCCCGGATTCCAGGATAGATCGTCCCCGTATCGCTCTAAAAGGTTTCAAGCGTGTCTTCGTTGCTAAGGGTGAGTCAGTCCAGGTAACACTTGCTCTTAAGGCATCCGATCTGACATACTGGGACACTGAAAAACAGGCTTTTATACTTGAAAAGGGGAAGGTTAATTTTTTCATTGGCGCTTCCTCTGAGGATTCAAAATTACAGGGAGAGTTGGTTGTGAAATAGTATCTGAAATCAGGGTGATTTCAAATTCATGATAATTGTCATGTTATTGGTGACTGTTTAACTTTCCATCATAACTTGTCCAACGATATTGTTATATCATGGTTTCAGATCAGATGCCATATCAATTTGAAAGATCTGGAATATATGTATATGCTTATTTATTCAATATTGCTATAATATGTTCACATATTCTATTAATTTTGCGACAAATTATATTATATCGAGAGTTAATAGTTATAAATTGAAAAACAGTAAGCCAGATTTTAAAAGGATTGCCATTAAAGTAGGGAGTAATGTTATTACTCAGCCTGATGGTTCACTTAGCGATGGAAGAATATTGCGTCTGGTTGAGGATGTTGCAATTCTCTATAAGCAGGGAATCGAAGTTATCTTAATTTCATCGGGGGCTGTGGCAGCCGGCAGGAGTGAGATATCCCCGTCAAAAAAGACAAACATCATTGCTGCCAAACAGATATGGGCTGCAATAGGCCAGGTTAAACTGATGTCGAGCTATCAGTTTCTTTTCGGGAAATACGGAATTCAGGCCGGTCAGCTGCTTGCCACAAAGGAAAGCTTCAGAGACAGGGTTCATTATCTGAATATGAAGAACTGCATATCCGCCATGTTGGAGAATCGAGTATTGCCTATTGTAAATGAGAATGATACAGTTTCAATTAATGAACTCATGTTCACTGACAATGATGAATTGTCGGGTTTTATTTCCTCAATGATGGACTGTAAATCGCTTATTATTCTCTCAAATGTCGATGGTGTTTACAATGGAATCCCGGGTGAAGAAGGAACTGAACTTATTGCCACAATTGATGAAACGTCAGGGGACCTGGAGAAATATATCTCCAATGTGAAATCTGGATTCGGTAGGGGCGGGATGCTAACCAAATGTTCTATTGCCCGTAAAATAGCTTCTCATGGTGTTGATGTTTTTATTGCAAATGGAACACGCGACTCTATTATTTCTGACATTGTAAAAGGGAAAAATGTTCCATATACCCACTTTATTGCAAACAGTAAAAGAGAATCTGGTATAAAAAAATGGTTATCTCATTCTGACACATTTGCAAAAGGGGTTGTTATTATAAACAGCGGAGCAAAAGAAGCGCTGCTTGGGGACAAAGCAACAAGTCTGTTAGTGATTGGAATTATTGGAGTTAAAGGTTTCTTCAAAAGCGGTGACATTGTCAGAATTGAGGATAAAGATGGAAACAATATTGGGTTAGGTAAAGCGCAGTATGACTCTGATAAAGCTGAGAAAAATATCGGAAAAAAACTCAGTAAGCCATTCATTCATTATGATTATCTGGTAATAAATGAGAAAGTCAGATCTGTTTTTCAGGATTAAAGAAAAGATTTAATAAAAATGATCTTCATATGGATTGCACACCTTTGTTCAGAAGCGCAAAAAAGGCAGTCAGGGCACTAGCTTCTCTGGACAGAGAAATTATTGACAAAATACTTTTGTCAGTTGCAGATTCGGCTGTTAAAAACATAAAATTCATTCTTGAGGAAAATAAGAAAGATCTGGAACTTATGGAGGCATCGGACCCCAGGTTTGACAGATTGACCCTCACTACAGGACGGATTGAAAATATTGCAGCAGACATAAGGAATGTAGTAAAACTGGATAGTCCAGTTGGACATACTATTTCGAGAACTGTCAGAGAGAACGGATTGATTATCTCAAAGATAACAGTCCCTTTCGGAGTGATCGGGATAATTTATGAAGCCAGACCAAATGTCACATTTGATGTTTTTTCTCTTTGTCTGAAATCAGGCAATGTCTGTATTCTTAAAGGAGGAAGCGATGCAATAAACTCCAACACTGCCATTGTGAAACTGATAAGGGAAGTCCTTGAGAAAAACGGAATCGATCAGGACATCCTGACTTTGCTGCCTGCCGGCAGGGAAGAGACTACGCAGTTATTGAATGCCAGGGGATATGTAGATCTTATTATTCCACGCGGAAGCAGGAACCTGATTGACTATGTGAGGGATAACGCTTCCATTCCGGTGATTGAAACAGGCGCAGGAATCTGTCACACATATTTTGATGAATACGGAGATAAGGAAAAAGGCCGCGCAATCATATACAATGCAAAGACACGCAGAGTCAGTGTCTGTAATGCCCTTGACTGTCTTATAATCCATTCACAGCGCCTGGAGGATCTTGATTACCTTGTTGAACCTTGCGCTAAATCCGATGTCATTATTTATGCCGATGAAAAGGCCTTCAAAACTTTATCGGGAAAATATCCTGCTGAACTTCTTCAAAAAGCTGACAATAAGTCGTTTGGAACTGAGTTTCTTTCATATAAGATGGCCATAAAAACTGTTGATTCATTCACGGCGGCATTAGACCATATTTCTGAGTATGGTTCAAAACACAGCGAAGCAATAATTTCAGAGAACAAAAATATCATTCATTTGTTCTCTAGTTCAGTGGATGCATCGTCAATATTTTCTAATGCCTCAACAGCATTTACTGACGGTTCCGAGTTCGGACTGGGAGCAGAAATAGGCATTTCTACTCAAAAACTGCATGCACGCGGTCCGATGGCGCTTGAGGCGTTGACAACTTACAAATGGATCATTCAAGGCGATGGACAGATAAGAATATAAACAGTTTAAATTCAAAGATTTATGATATTTGATTTTGAGATGATAGACTCTTTCTATAAACAATTGGATTCAAGAATACCTGAAATCAGAAACAAACTGAATCACCCTCTGACCTTAAGCGAAAAAATTCTTTTCAGTCATATTTATCCTCAAAATCAGACAAAACCTTTTAAGAGAGGAATTGATTATGTGGATTTCTTGCCCGACCGTGTTGCTATGCAGGATGCCACAGCACAAATGGCAATACTGCAATTTATGATGGCTGGGAAAGAGACTACTGCAGTGCCTACATCCGTTCATTGTGATCATCTTATTCTCGCGCAGGCCGG
>PMIL01000243.1 GCA_003157075.1 Bacteroidales bacterium
GGCAATGGATATTTATGAAAAATTAAGTTTGAAATTTCCGGAAAAAAGCAGTTACTTTGCGTCTCAAATTGAAAAAGTTAAAGAATATATTAAAGAGTGATCAGATGGGAATTTATATTTTTGTTTCAGTATTAGTAATAATAGCATGTATACTTCAGGTATTGATTGTACTTGTTCAGAACTCCAAGGGAGGCGGACTGGCGGCTAATTTTACATCAGCCGGTCAATCAATGGGAATCCGTAAAACTGCTGATTTCCTCGAGAAATCAACGTGGACACTTGCCGCAGCAATCCTGATCCTTTGTGTTGTTGCAACTGCAACTATACCACGTGGAACCGTTTCAGGGAAATCGAGAATTGAAGAACAGATTAAAAATACTGTTGATCCAAACGCAATTCCAACGCTTCCAACAGCTGTTCCTCCTGCATCCAGTACTACTCCACAGAGTGGTAAGGATAAGCCGGCGAAATAGTATGCTTCTGTGAAATAATTTACAAAGAGTGTCAGTTTGTCACATACTGACACTCTTTTTATTGTAAGTAAACACAAAATGACATTTTTTCAATTTGGCATGGAATATGTTCAGCAAGGAAGTCGGAAAATGATGTTTAACTTTAAAACTAGATAAAATGGCACAATTAAAAGGAAAAATTTTAGCAGGTAAGGTTCTTGTGAAACCTAATGAAGCTGAAGAAAAAACTGCAAGTGGAATAATTATACCTGATTCCGCAAAGGAAAAACCTCGTCAGGGAAAAGTAATTCTTGTTGGCTCAGCAAAGAAAGATGAAGAGATGGAAGTTAAAAAGGGTGATGTTGTTCTTTACGGAAAATATGCAGGACAGGAACTGACTATCGATGGTGAAGATTATCTTCTTGTTTCACAGACAGATATCCTTTTTATAGCTTAATTATCGCAAACTTTTAAAAATCATAATGATATGGCAAAAGAGATTAAATTCAATATTGATGCACGTGCTCTTCTTAAAGAAGGCGTTGATCAGCTGGCTGATGCAGTAAAAGTGACACTTGGACCAAAAGGCCGTCACGTTGTCCTTGAAAAAAAATATGGAGCTCCCCAGATCACCAAAGATGGTGTTACTGTAGCGAAAGACATTGAACTGGCTGACCCTTACAGGAACATGGGTGCACAGATGGTTAAGGAAGTTGCATCAAAAACTGGTGATATTGCCGGTGATGGTACTACAACAGCTACCGTTCTGGCACAGTCTATTATTAATGTAGGTCTGAAAAACATTACTGCAGGAGCAAATCCAATGGATGTTAAAAGAGGTATTGACAAAGCCGTTGATGCAGTTGTCAAACATCTGGCGTCTCAGGCAAAAGTTATTGGTGATGATCTTAAGAAGATCGAACAGGTTGCCAGAATCTCTGCCAATGATGATGAAGAGATTGGAAGGCTAATAGCTGAAGCTATGGGTAAAGTTCATAAAGAAGGTGTTATTACCGTTGAAGAATCAAAAGGGACCAGCACTTCTGTTGAAGTTGTTGAGGGGATGCAGTTCGACCGCGGATATATTTCAGCTTATTTTGTAACCAATCCCGAGAAAATGGAAGCTGATCTTGAGAATCCATATATACTTATTTATGACAAGAAAGTATCCACAATGAAGGATATGTTACCAGTTCTTGAAGCAACAGCACAGACAGGTCGTCCTCTTTTGATTATCTCAGAAGATGTTGAAGGCGAAGCTCTTGCAACTCTGGTGGTTAACCGTTTGCGTGGGTCCCTAAAAGTATGTGCAGTTAAAGCTCCGGGATTTGGTGACAGAAGAAAAGAAATGCTTGAAGATATAGCTATTCTTACCGGTGGAACAGTAATTTCCGAAGAAAAAGGTCTGAAACTTGAACATACGACACTCGATATGCTTGGTACTGCCGAGAAAGTTACTATCAACAAAGAAAATACAACAATTGTAAACGGCGCAGGTGACAAAGAAATGATCAAAGCCCGCGTTGCTCAGATCAGACAGCAGATGACAACTACAACTTCTGATTATGACAAAGAAAAACTACAGGAACGCCTTGCTAAACTTGCAGGTGGTGTAGCTGTTCTTTACATCGGTGCTGCATCTGAAGTTGAAATGAAAGAGAAAAAGGACAGAGTTGATGATTCACTTCATGCGACCCGCGCAGCTATCGAAGAAGGTATTGTTCCTGGTGGCGGAGTTGCCTACATTCGTGCAATTGCAGCGCTTGTAGGTTTAAAAGGTGATAACGAAGATCAGACAACAGGTATCGAGATAATAAAACGTGCTATTGAAGAACCTCTGCGTCAGATCGCAGTAAACGCCGGTAAAGAAGGTGCAGTTGTTGCACAGAATGTAAAAGCAGGCAAAGGCGATTACGGTTACAATGCACAGACCGATACTTATGAGAAACTATATGTCTCAGGTGTAATTGATCCGGCTAAGGTTGCACGCGTTGCACTTGAGAATGCTGCTTCAGTTGCCGGTATGTTCCTTACTACCGAAGCCGTTATAGTAGAAGTAAAAGAAGATGCTCCAGCAGGTCCTCCACAGGGAATGGGTGGCGGAATGCCAGGTATGATGTAATATTATTTCACATAATAAATATTTGTAGAGACAGGTCCCAGACCTGTCTCTACTTTTTTTTTATCCTGTCACTGCTTTTTTACACCACCTACCACATCTATTTGTGTTTTTACCCCCAAACCCTCCAAAGGGGGCTTGAAAAACAGAAGCTTAAAAGTCCCCCTTGGGGGATTTAGGGGTTGGGCGGAATTTTTATATATTTGCACCTGATTTAAAAGCAAGAACGTTTGATGAATAATATCCGTAATTTCTGTATTATAGCTCATATTGATCATGGCAAAAGCACCCTGGCCGATCGTTTACTTGAGAAGACAAACACTATAACTGAAAGGGATTATCAGGCACAGATTCTTGATGATATGGACCTCGAGAGAGAAAGAGGAATAACCATAAAAAGTCATGCAATTCAGATGGAATATTTCCATGAAGGGGGAAAGTTCATCCTTAATCTGATTGACACTCCGGGGCATGTTGATTTTTCTTATGAAGTATCACGGTCCATTGCTGCCTGTGAAGGTGCCTTGCTTGTTATAGATGCTACCCAGGGCATCCAGGCTCAGACTATTTCCAACCTTTATATGGCTATTGAACATAATCTCGAAATAATACCGGTGCTCAACAAGATGGATATGGCAAGTGCTATGCCTGAAGAGGTAAAAGATCAGATTGTTGATCTGGTTGGCTGCAACAGGGAAGATATCATTGAGGCCAGTGCAAAAACAGGCATGGGGGTGGAGAAGATTCTTCGTGAGATAGTCACACGTGTTCCGCATCCAAAAGGAGATCCTGATGCTCCTTTGCAGGCTCTTATTTTTGACTCGATCTTTAATTCTTTCAGAGGTATAATTGCATATATTAAAATTGTTAACGGAACAATCCATAAAGGTGACAAGGTCAAATTTATTAATACCGACCATGAATATAATGCGGAAGAGATAGGAATTCTGAAACTTAAACAGGATCCCCGCGACGTAATGAGTGTAGGAGACGTGGGCTATATAATTACCGGAGTTAAAATCTCATCAGAAGTTAAGGTCGGTGATACCATAACTCATGCTAAAAACCCTTGTGATAAAGCGATTTCAGGATTCGAGGATGTGAAACCTATGGTGTTTGCCGGAATTTACCCGGTAGATGCCGATGATTATGAGGATCTGAGGATCTCGATTGAGAAGTTGCAGCTGAATGATGCCTCACTCTCTTTCATTCCTGAATCGTCAGCTGCCCTTGGTTTTGGCTTCAGATGCGGTTTCCTCGGATTACTCCATATGGAGATCATCCAGGAGCGTCTTGACCGGGAATTTGATATGGATGTTATTACAACAGTTCCCAACGTTTCATTCAAGGCTTATACAACAAAAGGTGAAGAGATTGATGTTCATAACCCATCAGGATTACCGCCGGTAAATCATCTGGAACGCATAGAGGAACCATATATTATAGCACAGGTAATCACATTATCGGAATATGTCGGGTCAATTATGAATCTGTGTATCGACAAAAGGGGAGTCCTGAAAAATCAGGTTTATCTCACTCGCGACAGGGTTGAGCTTACTTTTGAGATGCCGCTTGCCGAGATAGTCTTCGACTTCTACGATAAACTCAAGAGTATTTCTAAAGGATATGCTTCTTTCGATTACTATTATACAAACTATCAGAAGGCTGATCTTGTAAGGCTTGATATCCTTCTGAACGGTGAAATGGTAGATGCTCTTTCGACACTTATTTACAGGGGTCATGCATATGAATTCGGACGCAAGATGTGTGTAAAACTTAAAGAACTGATCCCTCGTCAGCAATTCGACATTGCAATACAGGCTGCTATCGGAGCAAAGATTATTTCGCGTGAGACTGTAAAAGCAGTAAGGAAGGATGTAACTGCCAAATGCTATGGTGGCGATATCACAAGGAAAAGGAAGCTTCTTGAGAAGCAGAAAAAAGGTAAGAAGCGAATGCGTCAGGTAGGAAATGTAGAGGTTCCCCAGCAGGCATTTCTGGCTGTTCTGAAACTGGATTAATTATTTATGATGGTATCTCTGTAGGGATGTTGCATGCAACGTCCCTACAGACAATCAATCAGCTTATCAGCTTATATCCTCTTCCGTGTATATTCAATATTTTTACTGAGGGATCCTTCCGGAGATATTTTCTGAGTCGGGTTATATAAACATCCATACTTCTGGCATTGAAATAATTATCATCGATCCATATGGTTTTAAGAGCGTAGTTCCTCTCAAGTATCTCATTCCCATGGCGGCATAGCAGCTCAAGCAACTCAGATTCCTTGGTGGTGAGTTTTATATTTTCATTGTTATAAGCCAGTATCTGCTTTAACGGATCAAATGAATACCCTCCGATTGAATAGGAATCATCTTTTTTGTTTGCTCCGGGGTTAATTGTTCTTCTCAGAATTGCTTCGATTCTGTATAAAAGCTCTTCCATTGAAAATGGTTTTGTGATGTAATCGTCAGCTCCTGATTTGAAACCGTCTATTATGTCTTCTTTCTGGTTCTTTGCAGTAAGGAATATGACAGGTATATCAGGATTTGACAGGCGTATTTCTCTCGCAAGAGTAAGCCCATCCATTTCGGGCATCATAATATCAAGAATACAAAGACCAAACGACCCGTTAGAGAATGCCTCAAGAGCCAGGTTCCCGTTAACAAAAAGTTCCGTCTCATAGTTTTTAGCAGTAAGATAGTTCCTTAATAAAATCCCAAGATTATTGTCATCTTCTGCAAGCAGTATTCTTATATTATTCATTGCTCTTAATTTTAGTTTAAACGCTATAATTGTTTATCAGGGTGCCAGCATTAATTGCTTATTTACGCCAGATTTTTCTTTCTTTAAATGAATATCCTCTTAATCGGTTCTGCGGAAGAAACAGAATAAACCTGGTTCCCTTATTCATCTGGCTTTCAACCTTTATTGATCCATTATGTTCTTCAATGATTTTCTTAACATAGCTTAATCCCAGACCAAAGCCTTTCACGTTGTGAACGTTTCCTGAATGAACACGGAAAAATTTGTCGAAAATTCTTTTCAGGTTTTCCTTGCTGATGCCAATACCATTATCCTCAATCATAATAATAAGCCCTTTTTTATTATTCCTGGTGGAAATTGTTATTACAGGATTTCCTTTTGAGTATTTAATTGCATTATCAATCAGGTTCGAGATTGAGTTCAGGAGATGAATTTCATCAATAAATACAACTGATTTCTGCGCCTGAAGATCGGTATTTATAATTCCGGTCCGGTTAGATATCTGAAGGGTAAAATTATCGACAGCCTTTTCTATAATACTATGGACATCCATTTCAACAAGACTGAGCTTCATCTTCATTCTTTCGAAAATAGCCATCTGAAGCACTTTTTCTACCTGAAATTTTAGTCTCATGCTCTCATCAGAGATCACTTTTGCAAGGCTATCTATATTTTTATCTTTCTCAGGTATTGATTTATCAGCCATCATCTGGGACGCCAGAGAAATGGTTGATATCGGCGTTTTAAGCTCATGAGTCATATTATTGATGAAATCGCTCCTTATTTCGGAAATTTTCTTCTGCCGGAAAATAACAATGAATGTGCCAGCAGAAAGGATGAGTAACAGAAGCGTAAAGAGCAGTGACATAAATCCAAGATTCCCGATTTTCTCAAACTTATATTGTTGTTCCTGAAGACAATAGAGCACTATCTGATTCTGACTCGGAACCGGATCATTTGGGAATAGCTGAATTATGAATTTATTTGTTCCCGGTTTATCTTTAAATCCAGGTGTATTCCAGATATTCCCGAACTGTCCCGAGCGGATTGAAAATTCAAAATCGAGATATATGCCTACATTATTAAGTGCAGTTCTGAGTTCTTCCCTGAGTTTTTCAGGATTAATCCTTTCTCTGATATCTGGTGTGTTGCGTAGAATCTTCTCCATAATTTTCTCCAGGAAAACTATTTTATTTGACACCCTGCCTGTTATTTCTGAATTTATGATCTGAGGCGATGGCTCAGTTGTCTCATCAGTAGTGAAGGGAGACACAATTTCCGATGAAATGAAGATCTTATGACCTGAACTTGTTATGGCAATAGGTTCTCCCGGTCTGTTTAAGCCATACATTTCCAGTAGCGCTGTATTTGGCTGATATCCCTGGAGCTTTCTGGCAAGCGGTGAATTTTTCGGAACTATTGCTGTGACTGAATCAGTTGAGGCCGGGTCAATATCTTCGACTATGTTTTTTATTAGTTCCTTCTCTTCAAGATCAAGGACAACGGATTCAAGCGCTTTATTTGCCAGGTACCGGAATTGCTGATCGGTAATAGCAATCGCATTGCGGATCCAGTATAATTGAATAAGAATCAGACCAGAAATAGCCAGAAAGAAAAAGATAGCCAGTAATGCAATAGTTGTCTTCTTCATACGATCACAAAAGTACTTGTATATAAGTAATATTGCCGCACTTTAACTTTCTTTAACAGTGAGAAGTGCCTAAAGTGCCTAAAGTTATAAGATAACCACCTGAATTAACATTATTGAGGGTTCCAGGAGTGTAAAGTACCTGAATTTTTAAGATTAGATAATTTGACAGAAGTGATCCAACTCTAGGCATTCTAGGCACTTTAGTCACTTTAGGCACTTTTTTTTATTTAACATTTCATTAAAGTATTGTTAATATTCAGGTATTTAGCCAAAATCATTTTTTTATTCCAGTAATGAGTAATATATTTGTAAAGGATTTGGCACGATATTTGATTTATAAAAGATAGAGGTTTTTTTCATAGGTTAGGTTAGTTTTAGGGTTATCAAAACAGTGGGTCGCTTTCATGGCGGCCCACTTCTTTTATATGAGGTTTAGCCTCTTTAACAGATAGCAAACCACAATAACGTGTTATAATCTATTTGCTAACCCTTGTTTGAAATGGTTGAAACCTTTGTTACTACCAGATCTTTCTCTCTTGCAACATGGAATATATGCTTTCTGATACTGCTTGATTTATTCCTCTTCATCCAGTTAAGATTTATAATAACCCTGGATCCGTCTTTGAAGACAAGCATGACTTTCTTTTGTTTACGTGGCATCACAAGCTCCCTGATATCTGTCCATTTAAATGAGTGAGTCGCAGGCTTGAATGCTCCAAACTTGTACTCAATTTTATCCATATCAATCAAAAAAAACAGATTAGTCCCTTTAAAAGTGGCAAATACTGCAATTACAGCAACTACCAGACTAATTCCGAAAGGAGCCACAGAAAGTACAGGTGGAATACTTTTTTGTCCTAAAATAAGGCTGACAAACAAAACGTAAGATCCTGCGAGGAAGAATAAAGTGGCAAAACACCATAAAAGAATTTTACCTCTTTTTGAAAACTCCTCTTCTGACAGATTATAATATAAATTTTCCATGCTTTATTGGATTAAGTAATGTAAATTCTTATCCTTCAATGTATTCATATTAATATTAAAGACTGCAGTAATAGAATCAATTTCCCTCAGATATGAAGTAATTAAGTTGAGGTTTGTCTCTTTTTCAGAAATCTGTATTTGTAGAAGATAATCAATGTTTTTTAGTTTATTGAGAAGGTAATTTTTGCCATAACGATTTGAAACCAGAACAAAAATAAGATCCGTTCGATCATCATTATTAGAAAATCTGCTGAATATTGTTTCAGATTTATCATCCCCGGCTAGTCTGATAGAGGGAATATTCTTTAAAGAAATCCTGAATTTTTTATTTAAT
>PMIL01000263.1:0-5591 GCA_003157075.1 Bacteroidales bacterium
CCTGATTTTATTTAACAAAGATTGAACAAAATGCTTTGTCTTTATGTTCAATAGTAAATTCTAATATTATTAAGATGAAGAGAGCATTATTACTTTTAACCTTAACAGGCTTGGTTCTGGTGAATGTCGGAGCACAGAATAAATTAACTGCCGATACCACAAAAACTTCTTTACTTTGGCTGGGAGAAAAAGTTACCGGGCAGCATACAGGGACTATTAAATTGCATTCAGGCTGGCTTAACTGGCAGGATAATAAGATTGTCTCCGGCGAATTCAACATTGACATGGCTTCTTTGAAAGAATCTGAGAATAACAAGATGCTGATGGGACATTTGAAATCTGATGATTTTTTCGGTGTGGCAAAATACCCAGTCGCAAAATTAACCATAACAGGCAGTACGCCATTTGATAAAGGAACCGGGGTGGTAAACGGCACTCTGACAATAAAGGATATAACAAACCCGGTTGAGTTTAAAGCTTCAATGCAAAAAAAGGATGACGGGACATGGTTCTTTGCCAACATTACAATTGACAGAACGAAATATAATATTCGTTATGGTTCAGGATCTTTCTTCGATAACCTGGGAGATAAAAC
The DNA here is from genome assembly GCA_003157075.1 of Bacteroidales bacterium. GTDB lineage: Bacteria > Bacteroidota > Bacteroidia > Bacteroidales > VadinHA17 > LD21. The sequence continues at coordinate 596 of PMIL01000263.1, forward strand.
CATATACGACGAATTCAAAGTGAAAGTGAATCTTTTAGTTAAGTAAATCGAAGAACTTACACAGAGTAGCACTGAGAAGCACAAAGTTACATAAAGAAAGAATTTTTTTCATTCTCTGTGATCCTCTGTTATTCTCTGTGGCCCTTTGTGAACCTATTAATTTTTTATTAATAGCTGAAATTTTTGGTAAAGTCGTAAATACTGACAATATTGTATTCTCAAAACAATATCAGTATGACAAACGACTTAACAGCAGGCGAAAATAAAAACAGATTCGTATTCAAGGGATTTCTTATCCCTTTCATTCTTGTCACAAGTCTATTCTTTCTCTGGGGTTTTGCCCATGGATGTCTGGATGTCCTGAACAAGCATTTCCAGGAATTGCTTCATATGTCAAAGGCAAGATCGGCTTTCGTCCAATTTGTCTTTTACGGAGGCTATTTTTTAATGGCTATTCCTGCCGGTCTGCTGATGCAGAAATTCGGATATAAAAAAGGAATCATTTTTGGTCTGCTGCTTTTTGCAACCGGCGCATTCCTGATGCTGCCCGCTACCCTGATTCAGACATTCGGAAGCTTTCTTTTCTGTCTGTTCGTTATAGCATGCGGACTGACCTGTCTTGAGACTGCTGCAAATCCTTACACAACTGTTCTGGGCCCATCAGAGAGCGGAGCGCGACGCATCAATTTCTCCCAGTCATTTAATGGTCTGGGGTGGATAGCCGGACCACTGGTTGGAGGAATGCTGATCTTTTCAGTCAATGGGAACAGCAATAAATTTGCATCCATTGCACTGCCATATCTTCTAATTGGTACCCTCGTTCTCATAGTAGCATTCCTTTTCTGGCGTGCAAAGTTCCCTGCAGTAAAGGAAGAATCTGATCTGTCAGATTCCGGAGTAGCAAAATCTGAAGGAAGATTGACAGATCTTCTTAAGCATCCTCATTTTGTTCTTGCGGTTATTGCCCAGTTTTTATATGTAGCTGCCCAGACAGGTGTTAACAGTTTTTTTATTAATTATGTTACAGAGGAAATACCTTCTATGACGAATCAGCATGCCGCTCAGATTCTGGGATTTGGTGGAATGGGTTTATTCTGGTTGGGACGATTTACAGGGAGTACCTTGCTTATGAGAGTCATACGTCCAAACAGGTTACTCGCATTTTATGCGATCATGAATGTAATAACAATGGCACTGGTTGTTGCCGGGCTGGGATGGATTTCGGTCGTAGCTCTCTTTTCCACATATTTCTTTATGTCGGTTATGTTCCCTACAATATTTGCCCTCGGGATAGACGGATTAGGCCCTCTTACCAAAAAAGGATCATCCATTTTGGTAATGTCGATTGTCGGCGGTGCAATTTTCCCGATGATCATGGGATGGATTGCTGATGTCTCAACAATGGCCCTCGGCTTTATCGTGCCTTTAGTCTGTTTTGGATATATTGTATTCTTCGGATTAAAAGGATATAAAGCAACTAGTGCAAACAAGGCTCTTCAAACAGAAATATAAGAAGCAAGAAATTTTTGCAGCTTTAAACAGAATCAATCTGGCTTCTCATTGCGGAGAATGCGCCGCGGACTTGTTCTTCAAGATTATTCCATGAACATTCTATTGTCATTCTTCCCTTGTAGTTTGCCTGTTTTAAAGCCCTGAAATAGGGTATAAAATCCTCATTATGAACTCCGGGTGCAGAGCGGCCGGTTTTCTCCGCAATATGTGTATGATAAATCAGATCACCGTATTTCAGAATGTTTGATGGACTCTCATTCTCCATGAGCATATGATAGATATCAGCAAGCAATCTGAAATTTTCATGATTCACGGCCTGAACAATTTCGGCTCCTTCAATCAACGAATTTATAAAATTACACTCTCTGGTATTTAACGGTTCGAGTGATATTACCACATTATATTTCTTAGCAGCCGTGGCAAGTTGTTTACAGAGAGAAACGAATTGATTTTTAGCTTCTTCTGCTGAGAAACCTTCAGGAATTGACCTTGCTCCACCGCTGCCAAACACAATTGTTTTAATGCCTGCCAGCTTCGCCCTTCGGAAGGAAGTTTCGCCAAATTTTATTATCTCTTCAAAAGCAGGTGAAGGACCAACACATTTCAAATCACCGGGAAGAAAAGAGTTGCAGGCTTCAATCGGAAGCTTTGATGTTTTTAGGAGTGCGAGTTTTTGTTCGAAAACAGACTCCGATTCATTGGGCACAAGAAACCCTCTTACATATTCTTCTACGAAAGAATATCCGGCTGCTTCCAATATTTTGTTATTGGTTATAGTTGTCGATATTCCTATTTTTTCCAGAAATTTTCCGGCTTCGGAAATTATATTAAATGTTTTAAATGGCCTCAAACAGATTGTAGTCCCCGATATGGCAGAGAGCCTCAGAAAATCGCGTCTCGATGATTTCATCAATTATAAGGAAAATTACTTTGGTTTTGTATCCTACTTATAAGACAATTATTAAATTTGATATAACTTGACTTATAGGCAAATTTAGCAAAGAATTCTACTTCAGTATGATTTTGTTTAATAACTACTAAAACCTGATTCGTGGAAAAACTATCATTAAAAGAAAAATTAGGGTATGCCCTGGGGGATGGTGCCGCTAATATTGCATGGCGGGGAGTCGCCACATTTTTATTCATTTTTTATACCGATGTTTTTGGCTTAAACCCTGCCGCTGTAGGATTACTGATGTTAATTGCCCGGTCGGGTGACGGGCTTATTGATATTTTAATGGGTATTGTGTGTGACAGGACAAATTCGAAGTACGGTAAATTTCGTCCCTGGATATTATGGACAGCCATTCCTTTGGGAGTAACATTATCATTGCTGTTTACTACCCCTAACCTGGGACCAACCGGAAAAGTGATTTATGCCTATGCTACATATCTGATATTTTTTCTTGTTTACACCGCAAATAATATCCCCTATGGCGCATTAATGGCTGTGATGACAGGTGATGACAAAGAACGCACAAGTCTGGGCTCATACCGCATGGTAGGTGCATTTACAGGTGGTATGTTAGTTCAGGGAGCTTTATTGCTTCTGGTTGCCCACTTTGGCAATATCAATCCTTCAATCAATGTTAATAAACTAGATAATAAGAAATATGAAGTATCGGTATCAACCAATCATGATATTAAAAATGTAAATATCAAAACCAAGGACGGAATCGGAATGTTTACCTGGGCACCTGCAGAAAAAGGTGACAGCCTTAACACTCCCACACAGGGTAAAAGCTTTTCTATGGAAGCTCAAAAAAATTACTCTTTTATCGTTGCGGGTGAAGATAATCTTGAAGCAAAAAAAATTACCATCATTGACCAGAAGAGAGGCTATAGCAGTTCCATTTATATTCTGTCGGTGTTCTTGTCCCTTTTCCTGATTTTAACGTTCCTTTCTACAAAAGAACGCGTACTGCCTCCTAAAGAACAAAAATCAAATCTTGGCAAGGACCTGAAGGATCTTTTCAGAAACCGGCCCTGGATTATTCTCCTGGTAATTGGATTGTTATTCAATGTCTATAATTCAATCAAGCAGGGGATTGTTGTGATATATTTCTCACATTATCTGCATAACCAGTTATTGGCCGGTTCCTATATGATTTGTTTGATGCTTGCCTCTATCGCCGGAGCAATGATAACATCACCTCTGGGAAAACGCCTGGGCAAACGCAAACTCTTTATCTATGCGCTTATTTTTTCTGGATTGGTAAACTCAATGTTGTTTTTCTGCGGCCCTCAGAATCTGGGTGCAATTTTCACTATAGGTATCATCTCAGAATTTGCATCTGCTATATTCCCGACACTCTTCTTCGCCATGCTGGGTGATGCCGCAGATTATTCAGAATATAAAAACGGGAGGAGAGCCACAGGGTTAGTTTACTCAGCCGGGTCATTCGCTACCAAATTCGGGGGAGGAGTCGCGGGTGCAATTATCGGATTCGTTCTGGCAGCATTCCATTACAATGGCCAGAATGAAGTGGCAATCCAGGGAGCCGTACCTGGTATAATCATGTTAATGAGCTGGATTCCTGCAATTATTGCATTCATAGCTGCCGGTATTATGACATTGTATCCTCTGGATCAGAAAAAAATGGATGAAATTACTCTGGAATTAAATAGCAGACGAGCCGGCGAACTTGCAAAACAACAATAAGGAAATTCATGAATAGAATCAATTTATTAATCTAATCATACTATGAAATTCGGACATTTTGATGACAGCAGAAGGGAATATGTAATTACAAATCCCCGCACGCCCTGGCCCTGGATCAATTACCTGGGTAATGAAGATTTCTTCTCACTCATTTCCAATACTGCCGGCGGATATACCTTTTATAAAGATGCCAAATTCCGCCGAATTACAAGATACCGGTACAATAATGTCCCAATGGATAGCGGGGGCAGGTATTTCTATATAAACGATGGTGAAAGCATCTGGTCTCCAGGCTGGAAACCCTGCAAGACTGAACTCGACAGCTATGAATGCCGTCACGGGATGAATTATACAAATATAAAAGGTGAGAAAAACGGGATAACTGCCAATGTTCTCTATTTTGTTCCGCTAAAAACATGGGCTGAAATTCAGAAACTTACACTTACCAACAACTCCGGAAAAACCAGGAACCTAAAGCTCTTTTCATTTACGGAGTGGTGCCTCTGGAATGCAGCTGCCGATATGGAGAACTTCCAGCGGAATTTTTCTACAGGGGAAGTTGAAATCGAGGGATCTGTTATCTATCATAAGACTGAGTATAAGGAAAGGCGCGATCATTTTGCATTTTATTCTGTCAATGTGCCTATAAAAGGTTTTGACACCGATCGTGAATCTTTCATTGGCTTATATAATGGATTTGATGAACCGCAGGTTGTGGCTGAAGGTAAATCCGGAAATACAGTTGCACATGGATGGTCTCCTGTTGCATCGCACTATATCGAGGTGGAACTGAAACCCGGTGAATCAAAAGATTTTATTTTC
>PMIL01000263.1:5642-8826 GCA_003157075.1 Bacteroidales bacterium
AAGATTGACAGGATGGTGAACATCTGGAATCAGTACCAGTGCATGGTAACCTTCTGCTTCTCACGGTCGGCTTCCTTCTTTGAATCAGGAATTGGCCGTGGCATGGGTTTCCGTGATTCAAACCAGGACCTTACCGGATTCGTTCACCAGATTCCGGAACGTGCCCGGGAACGAATTATTGATATAGCTTCAACACAGTTTCCTGACGGTGGTTGCTATCATCAGTACCAACCGCTTAACAAACGAGGCAATAATGACATAGGAGGCGGCTTTAATGATGACCCATTGTGGCTTATACTCGGGACAGTGAGTTACATAAAGGAATCGGGTGATTTCGGAATTCTTGATGAAATAGTTCCATTCGACAACGATATTTCAGTAGCCCGGAGTTTATTCGACCATCTCACCGTATCATTTGATCATGTTGTAAACAACGTGGGTCCGCATGGTCTTCCTCTAATTGGTCGGGCCGACTGGAACGATTGTTTAAACCTGAACTGTTTTTCAAACGATCCTGATGAGTCTTTCCAGACAACAGAAAATAAGACAGAAGGAACCAAAGCTGAATCTGTTATGATAGCAGGCCTGTTTGTGGTTTATGGACGTGATTATATCGAGCTTTGTAAAAAACTAGAGAAAAATGCAGAAGCTCAACGAGCTCAAAAGCAAGTCGATACAATGATTGATGTAATAAAGAAATATGGCTGGGACGGAAAATGGTTTATTCGTGCTTATGACTATTATGGACGTAAAATTGGAAGCAATGAAAACGAGGAGGGGAAAATATTCATAGAATCGCAGGGATGGTGTACTATGGCAGGAATAGGGAAAGAAGATGGCTTCTGCATAAAGGCTCTTGATTCTGTAAAGGAACGTCTCGACAGTAAATTCGGGATCGTTCTTAACAATCCGGCATTCACCAGTTATCATATTGAATATGGCGAGATCTCATCGTATCCGGCAGGTTACAAGGAAAATGCCGGAGTTTTTTGCCATAATAACCCCTGGATCATGATAGGAGAGACAGTTGTCGGGAATGGAAACCGTGCCTGGGAATATTACAAGAAAATATGTCCTTCATATCTTGAAGAAATAAGTGAATTGCACAAAACGGAACCTTATGTTTACGCACAAATGGTGGCCGGAAAGGATTCATTTAAGCCCGGTGAGGCGAAGAATTCCTGGTTAACAGGAACCGCTTCATGGAATTTCTATGCAGTCACTCAGTTTATGCTGGGTATCCGGCCTGAATATGACGGATTATTGATTGACCCTTGTATCCCTGCAGACTGGAAAGGTTTTAAAGCAACCAGAAAATTCAGGGGATCAACTTATCTGATTGAGGTTGTAAACACTGAAGGAAATTCAAAAGGTGTCAGGAAGGTAACAGTTGATGGCCATCCTCAAAAATCAAATATTATACCAGTATTCGGAGACGGAAAAGAACATAAGGTGAANNGGGACATGCCATGGCATGTCCCTTTCTTATTAATCATTTATAATTTTTAAAAAAAAGCTCCGATACTATTTTGTATCAAAGCTGTTTGTGGTTTTTCAGGCTCCCCAGGTAAGACTCGAACTTACGACCCACGGATTAACAGTCCGTTGCTCTAACCAACTGAGCTACTGAGGAATATATCTTCTCCCTTTTTTACTGACTTTGTCTGCTGAGAAATTCCGGTTTTCCGAAAGGGTTCTGAACAAAGGAGCTTTTGAGGGATAATTTCTAATTACCGTCTTGTATTTAGAGTCGCAAAAATAAGGGCTTTTGCTGAATTAAGCAATATCTTTGGAGAAATTTTTTAAAATGATGCGGATACTGGGAATCGGGAATGCACTTGTTGATGTTATGACATTGATAGACAATGATAACGTACTTGAAAATTTTTCATTGCCTAAAGGCAGTATGCAGCTTGTTAATGCAGAATTATCTGCGCTTATTAAATCGTTGACAACTAATTATAAAAGAAATCTTGTATCCGGAGGTTCAGCAGCCAATACAATTCATGGACTTGCAATGTTAGGCGTAGATACAGGATTCATTGGGTCTATCGGCAAGGATGATACTGGTGATTTTTTTGAAAATGACATGAAGAAAGCAGGTGTAAAGACTTATTTATCAAGAAGGAATTCAGTTACAGGTACTGCAATAGCACTAATATCTCCCGGTTCTGAAAGGACATTTGCAACTCATCTGGGAGCCGCAGTTGAACTCGAAGCAAGTGACCTCGTTGATGATTATTTCACTAATTATGATATCCTATATATGGAGGGATATCTGATCTTAAATAAAGCCCTTGTCGAAAGAGCCTGTGTTATGGCAAAACGGAATAACATGAAAATTGCCCTTGATCTTGCAAGTTTTAATGTGGTTGATGCAAAACTTGCTGATTTCAAAGAAATACTTGAAAAATATGTTGACATAGTTTTTGCTAATGAGGAAGAAGCAAAATCTTTTACAGGATTTGATCCAATGAAAGCGTTGGATTGCTTATCCTCTTACTGTGATATAGCCGTCATCAAAGTTGGCAAAGATGGTTCTTTGATAAAACGTGGTGAAGAAATAATTAATATTGGTACAATACCGGTTCAATGTATTGATACAACGGGTGCAGGAGATCTTTACGCTTCCGGATTCCTCTATGGCTATGCAAGTGGGTTACCTCTCGATAAATGCGGATTATTTGGTTCAGTTGTTGCCGGACATGTTATTGAAATTGTCGGAGCCAGAATGGATCAACACCGGTGGAGAAAGGTGATAAATCTAATCAAGGAAGGCGTTGATGTGGATTAAATAGACAATTCAGGCAATAAAAATATGCCCTTGGAACTGAAGCAATAATCAGAGCGAGAAAAAACCTTGATATTCAGCAATATCAAGGTTTTTTTGTTTAATTCATCAAAACATTTTTTGATTATTCTTTCTGCTCCATCTGTTACTGGGCTGTTGCCTGCATATTCATTGGTTGAACATCTGAATTCCATGTTTCAACTTTTACTTTCAGGGAACCGTCTTTCTGTTTTTCCCAGATAGTAAGATATTTTCCATGATCATCCATTGGCTTATCCATACCAGGCATCGACATACTGATCTTATAAGCACCGATTTCGGTTATCTGGTTACCATTAACCATGACCTTTAGTGTAGTGGGTTCAAAGGAGTTGCATTTCCAACCCGACTTGG
>PMIL01000120.1 GCA_003157075.1 Bacteroidales bacterium
GAATTTCCTCCTAATATTATAATAGTATCCTCCGCGGAAGAATATGCATTAAAAGCCTTTGATCTGAATGTTGTCGATTACCTGCTTAAACCGATTACATATGGACGATTCTGCAAAGCTATTGATAAGACTATAAGGTATTTTGCACATAAAGAGGGCACAAAAGGTACAGATGAAGAAATATTTATTAAAAAGGGATCCTCACTTGTTAAACTGAAACTCACTGAAATTATATATATTGAAGCTCTCGAAAATTATATAACCCTGAATACGAATGACGATAAATTTACCATTCATTTTACAATGAAAGCAATTGAAAACCAGTTGCCTTCAGGGGTTTTTATCAGGGTTCACAGATCATTTATAATTAACAAGAGCATGATCCAGACAATAAAAGAGAATACTCTCGATCTTAATATCGGGGGTTCTGTGAAAAGCATTCCTGTTGGGAAATCATTCAGGGATTCTTTGCTGAATGACATTAATGTGATGGCCAGATAATCTCCTATACCTCTTTGAGGTTAGTGAATTGTTCAGGCTCAATAAAGACTAATGCATCTTTAACTATTTCCCCCTGGTCGTTTTCTCCATAAAGCTTTATGCCAATGCTTGGTATTGCACCATAAAATATATTTGTTATCGGGGAGAATGCATCGCTAATATCGTCAAAATCATTTATTTCATCAAATTCTTCAACATGAATATATAGATGCAGAATTAATACATATTTTGGATTTTTAATCTGTACCAATGATTTAAGAATCCTTGCAAGCCAGATGGAGGAGGCAGTATTAAAGTATTCCAGATCAAGCCTCAGATTGGTGGTAGGCCTTGCATCCATAATATACTCTGAAATCCAGTTTAATACAGGTTCGTATACTTTAGTAGCATTTTCAGGAATCGACCTGCCAGACAAAATAAGCTCACCCGTCAGGTGATTCAGATTAAATTGCGGCGTCTTCGGAGTTTGTTCAATAATTAAATTCTGAATTTTGCTCATTTTCGATGCTTAAAGGGCTTATATATCAAATGTCCTATATTATTATAAAATCATTAATCAAATTTATTATTTTTTTTTCTAAGTTGAAAGATCTTTATCAATTAGTAAAGGTCAATCATCAATTAAAATATAAGTTCATCAATTATTTTATCTTTTTATTGTTGAATTTTCNNTAAAATAATTTCTTTTCTTTTCAGTGTAATCATTAAAAACCAATATTCCATCACAATTAAATGAATCAAAGTGATCTTCATATTTTTGAAAGAGATAGCGATTTTATTCTGAAATCACCATTTCATCACAGTCAAGGAGATTGCATATACCCCTTTCATTTCTAAATTGTACTTTTCTATGAGCTATCGATAAACACTCAATATATTTTTTAATGTTCTGCACTTTAGATGGATTTCGTACAACCAGTGGGATCACGCCAATTACCTGGCTTTCTGACTTCTTACTGTGAGACTGTTCACAAACAAAATATAACTCTCCGCTTATTTCAAGAGGATCACCGTCAGTTGGGAGATACTCCACAGAAATCTCAGGCAGATCCGTATCAGATACCACATCGTAAGGTTTTATAACTACATTATTCATCACTTTACCGGTTTATATTATTCCTGCTATTTTGAGGCATACTATTTATTCCTTTTCTATCACATTATCGTTCTTCAATTAATATATCCTTAATTAGCAGCTTGTTTTGAATAAAATTATCAGTTTAAAATTATGAAATTTAAATCAATTGGCATAAATTTGTTGAAGTTGCATTTAACTTTTAGATGAATTCTAGGTTATATCAAGCCACAGGCGGCACTTGTTATCTCTTCCTGCCAGACAGGATTGCATTGAGATATTGACTTTCACAACTAACACACTCAAGTGCCGCCTTCTTTTAAGTTCTTTGCGTGATAAATATTTCGCATGTTTGGAAACATCTTTACTTTTTATTCAGTATAATTCCTCCCAGGAAATTTAATTCATTCTTATAAATTCCATGAGACAGACGAACCTTATCTCCGATTTCCATAACCATCCCTGAAGACTTTTCATATGCCTTCCATTCAGGCATTCCTTCTCCATTTGGATTGCCTGTTTTCACGAAGTTTACCCAATAATTATTCATTGTTTCTTCAATCTGCAGATCCACTTCCCTCCATGGTCTTTTCCAGAGTTGCAAAGTGTGAAGAGCAAAAGGTACTTCAGAGGTATGAAACGCACCATAATTCGGAAATCCGGGTTTATCTGCAGGTACATGACTGAACCTGTAGATGTATGCTTTGCTTTTACTGAAACCCGCCCAAAGGTAAGCAGGAAGGACAGCGAATTCCATAAGATTTATTTTTTTTAAGGAGGAGGCTACCTGTTTAAATGTCTTGCCGGGAAATAATTTCAAATATTTTTGCGCCAAGTCATTATATTTGGTAATTACCTGCAATTTGTATACTTCAGGAGTCATTTTCTGATCTCCCTGTATGGAGCCATCTTCTGTAACCCAGCCTGTCATCATTGTAACATCATTAAACTGACCTTCCTTAAATGCAGTAAATACATCTTTTGGGATAACATATCCGTCAGGAACCGGAGTAAAACTTCCACCGGCAGCAATAAGCTCTTTTGCAGATTTTTTTCTTAAATCTGCGATATTTTCAGCTTTCATCTTCTCCATGAAGGCGGTTCCGGTCTTTTCAGTTTCAGAATAATTCCTCTTCATAAAGTTTGTCAGGATACCTCCGCTTTGAGCTATTGCACCACGGAAAAGCCCTTTTGCAAGAGGTGATGACACCAGGGCACACACACTCATTGATCCGGCAGATTGTCCGTCAATAGTAACTTTTTCAGGATCACCACCGAATGCTTCAATGTTCTTTTTTATCCAAAGAAGTGCAGCCACCTGGTCAAGTAACCCGTAATTACCGGAAACATTATGCTCTGATTCACTTCTCAATTCAGGATGAGCCAGAAACCCCAGAACTCCAACCCTGTAATTAATGCTAACAAAGACTACTCCCTTCTTTGATATTTCTTCTCCGTCATACACAGCACATGCTGCTGAACCTGAGGAAAAACCGCCGCCATAAATCCAAACCAATACCGGCAACTTTTCTTTTGGAGATTTAGCCGGAGTCCAGATGTTCAGATAGAGACAGTCTTCACTTAGATTTGCAGGCGGAGTTATAAACTCTTCAGTCCACATCATGAATGGTACAGGATTGTTTTGCATCGGACTGGCGGAAAACGCATCACATTTCAGAACCCCTGTCCAGTTCTTTAACTGCTGAGGTGGTCTCCAACGTAAATCACCAACAGGTGGTGCGGCAAAGGGTATCCCTTTAAAGACACTGATATCACCTGCTTTATAACCGGAAACAAGCCCGTTTTCGGTCTGAATCACAGGCTCCTGAGCTCGCAGATTCATANNATAAACAATCTATAAGAAATAAAGATAAATCTACCCGCCTAAATTAAAGAAAAACATGGTTGCCAAAATGAATTTACCAGGCAGATTTATTTTGGAGCGATCCATGAACAGGAATTGTTGAAGCCATATTATATAGTATCAATAGTCATTCTGTTTTTCAGGTGACGTAATTTAAGGCATTTAGAATAAAGAATTTGTCAGGGACTATAAAATTGAAAATAAATGCAGCCGGAAGCATCAAATGATGAAAATGAAAGTCATTTATCAGTTTTAGATTATTAATTAACAATATCAAATATAGATGTCATGGAAAATTCGAATATGAAAAAGCATGTAACTGTAGTCGGGTCTATACAGATAGGCTTCTCAGTCCTTGGTCTTATGGCAGCTGCTACAGTGTTCGTTGCTCTTACTTTTGCAAGGGGTTTTGTCGAAGATGATGAAACCGCCCGAACAGTTCTGGGGTTTTTATCAATCAGTATTCCGCTTCTTGTAGGGTTAATGTCAACGCTGGGACTGGTGGGGGGTATCGGTATCCTTGTCTATAAACCGTGGGCAAGATATCTGTTAATTGTTTTATCAGCTATCGGATGTGTGAATATCCCTTTTGGCACTGTAAAAGGGATATATTCAATATGGGTACTGATCAATGACGAAACTCTGAAATTGTTTAATAAAGAAGTTCCCGACGTCAATATAATTCAACCATAATCTATTAAAATTTTGACTTCATTGATATTCTGATTTTTACGATGATTTTTAAAAGGGACATGGTTTAGCATGTCCCTTTGTTATAGAATTCAAGCAGTTTTAATTGAAATTATTGCTTTGGTATTTCGCTATTTTATAGAATGAGTGGCTTCATCCCAGTAAACTGTTTTCTGGCGGAAGTAGGCTTCATTTGCCATATGGCACGCTATTGCGGCATGATTTCCAAAAACAGCATCTTCAACTACAGGTTTACGCGATTTTACAGATTGAAAAAAGTTCCACATATGAGGTATCATATCATCCCAGTCGTGACCGCGGTAGTTCACCTCATCGTATAGTGGTTCTTTCCCAAGTTTTGGGGCATGTTCAGCGTACCATTTGCTTTCATAATCGGCTCGCATCTGATGAGGAAATCCGGTATCATAATAACTGGGTATAAGGTCTATTCCGGGTTGAGGTGCATAACGGAGATTGAATTCACCTGCATCAATTATACCTTTAGGTCCCATAAATCGTGCCAGCTCAGGAGTTTCTGTTCCAAGGCCTAACCGGCAATAAACAGGTATCCCGTGATAATCGAATAAGACAACATGCAGATCCGGCATATTTCTTCCGTCTTTCCAGCGGAAAATGCCTCCAAGGGCAGTAGCTGATCTGGGAGCTTCATTCCATCCAAGAGTAAACATCATACCACTGACAAGATGAACCATAAGATCACCACCCACACCAGTGCCATATTCCTTCCAGCAGCGCCAGCGGGCAAAACGTTCTTTATTAAATGGTATTTTAGGAGCGTCATAAAGCCACGTATCCCAATCAAGTGTAGCTGGCGAAAGATCTGTCGGAGGGGGATACTCCCAGGCACCGGTTGGATCATTTCGGCCAAGAGTTATTTCAACCTGCTCAACATCGCCAATTGATCCACCGGTATAAAGTTCCCGAGCTTTTTCACAAAGCATAGAACTTACCCGCTGGGAGCCAATCTGTACTATTCGTTTGTTTTTTGCTGCAGCTTCCACCATTTCGAAACCATCAGCTATTGTATGCGACATAGGTTTTTCACAATAGATATCCTTCCCGGCATTGCAGGCATCAACAACAATGCGTTTGTGCCAGAAATCAGGCACTGCGGCAATTAAACAGTCAATATCTTTCCGATCGAGCAACTCCTTATATTTGCGGGTAGTAAACAAGTTGGGATTATTTGTTATTTCTTTTGCAAGAGTATGTCTTCCATCATAAAGATCAGCAGCTGCAACACATTCAACACCAGGCAGAGTGACTGCACCCGTGAGCAGTCCTGAGCCTTGCATACCAATTCCTATTATTCCGATTCTGAGTTTATCACTTGGTGCGGTGTTTTTCTGATCAGTGCCATAAGGACGGGCATTTAGCTGAATTGGCCCTGATGCCAGCAGACCGCCTGTGGCTATTGCTCCCGACTGAATAAATTTGCGCCTGGTAAGGTTGTTTTTCATAAGTATTACCTCCTATTTTAATTATGAATTAAAATCTCCTGTATTCTGATTCGAATCAATATTTAAAAACGGAATCATATTAGTAAAATTAAATCACAGGAAGGCATTAACCAAATTAATTTGAACTTAAATATATACTGCTCATGATCAACTCACCCACATCCGTTCTTTGCCGGCTGGATTTTTTAACTGTTGGTGACAATAAAAAAATAGAATAAAATCAGCTTACATCGTTGCACCAGATTCCAGTTTCATATCTTTGTGCCTGTTTGTTATCTATTAATATAAAATAATTTATTCCCATGAAAATCAGATTTTTTTTAATCGTAGTCCTGTACGCAGGCCTTTCAAGTTTCAATTCATACGGACAAGGTCCTAGATTTAAAATTTCTCTTGCCGAATGGTCCTTTCACCGTGCTTTGGAAAAAGGAGAAATGACTAATCTTGATTTCCCGAAAATTGCCAAGACAAAATACAATCTGGATGCTGTTGAGTATGTATCACCTTTTTTTAAAGGTAAAGGAGAAGATACAGAATACCTTACAAAATTAAAAGCCGAGTGTACAAAGTATGGTGTTAAAAGCTTGCTTATAATGGTTGATAATGAAGGAAATTTAGGAGATACTTCCGCAGTTGCCAGGCAAAAAGCTGTTGAGAACCACTTTAAATGGGTAAAAGCTGCATCATTTTTAGGATGTCACTCAATAAGAGTAAATGCGCGCGGAGTCGGAACTATGGAACAAGTTCAGCGTGCAGCTGTTGACGGTTTGAGTAAATTGTCGGATTATGCAGCAAAATACAAAATAAACGTTATCGTAGAAAACCATGGAGAATATTCTTCAAACGGTAAATGGCTGTCCGGAGTTATGAAAGCAGTTAATAAACCTAACTGTGGTACTCTACCCGATCTTGGCAATTTTTACGACTATGATCGTTATCAGGGAGTTGCAGATATGATGCCATTTGCAAAAGGAGTAAGCGGAAAAACACATAATTTTGATAAAGACGGGAATGAAACTGTAATTGATTATGTAAAAATGATGAAAATCATTTCTGACGCTAATTATAAGGGTTATATAGATGTTGAATATGAGGGAGATAACCTCAGCGAAGCAGATGGAGTTACGGCCTCTATCGCCCTGGTGAAAAAGGTTATTGCACCATACAACAAATAAGATAATATTTTTAAATGAATAAAAAAGCTGCTCAAAAAAGCAGCTTTTTTTGTGAGGACACGCCATTGCGTGTCCCTACAAATACTTAAATCCTGAATGCAGGGTCTTGCCATGGCATGACCTTACATTATTTATACCAGCTTCATATTCACAGGATCCCAGTTAATGATTTTCTTCGTGAAATTACTTTCATTGCAGGCAAGACATGGTGCGCATGCCCTGAAAGCGAATACAGGATCTTCAACGACTGGTTTCCCTGATCTGACCCCCTCGAAAAAATCAGCAAAATGTTCAACATGTTCATCATATCCTTCAGGAGCAGAATATTTTGTGTCGGGTTTAACAGGCCTTGCCTGATCTGCTTTTGAAAATTTCTGATTATATCTCTTGAGAAGTTCTTCCTGCATCGCTTTGGGATAACTGTCCAGAGCGTCCCATCCTCCTATTCCCGGAGCCTTTGACATAATACTGTTTCTGACTGTAAAACCATCATCTGTCATTTCAATAATTCCTTCGCCACCAATAAACCTGGTTAATCCTTTTTCGCCGTTCCCGCTCACAAAATTAACTCTTAACATTACCTGGAATGAAGGATGTTCCTTCGTTTCGGGATAATGCATAATGCCTACCATTACATCAGGGACATCACGTTCATCTTTCCAATAGGTTAGCTGTCCTGACGCAAATATCTTTTCCGGCCCTTTGGAATCTGTCAGGACATGAATTCCTGACAAGAGATGGACAAACAGGTCTCCGGCAACTCCCGTTCCAAAATCACGATAGTTTCTCCACCAGAAGAATTTTTTTGCATCATAAGGTATCTTATTCATGCCTTCTATATACCTGTCCCAGTCAACTGTCTTTGGAGATCCGTCGGTAGGCATTGTATATTCCCATGCTCCCAGGGCATCCTGCCTGTCAAATGAAGCTTCGATACAATTCAGCTGGCCGATTATCCCTGATTTGTAAAGTTCTTTTGCTTTCCGGTAGATAATGCTGCTAACCCGCTGACTGCCGACCTGCATTGTTTTTCCGGTTTTATTCCTGGTCGCAATAACATCAAGTCCCTCACTCAGCCTGTGAACCATGGGTTTTTCACAATAAACCGATTTCCCGGCATTCATTGCATCCATTGATATCCGTGCATGCCAGTTATCGCTTGTAGCAATAACTACAGCATCAATATCCTTACGGTTAAGGATTTCACGGTAATCCCTGGTAGTGAATATATCTTTGCCATATTTCTCTTTGACCCTCTCCAACCTGCCGGAATAGAGGTCGCAGGCAGCAACCAGCTCCACTCCCGGAATCTTTAGGGCGGTATTAAGATCGACATTACCCATAATTCCCATACCAATTGAAGCAATCCGTATTTTATCACTGGAAGCGAATTTTTTATCATATGCAATGATATGTTCTTCGATTTTCTGATGTGATGCAAATCCCGATAGAGGCCCTGCTGATAAAAGTATAGCAGTCCCCCCTAAGTTCTGAATAAATTTCCTCCTGGAAGTTTGTGATTTCATTAGAGTAATTTTAAGTTCCTTAAGATTAGTATTTGTTTGTCTGAATTAGAATATGAAGGTAAAATATTAATTTTAATTTCTGATGCCCCGGCTGGAACGCCAAATCTTATTTAAGAATGTCTAAACAAACATGTGATTTTCTTGTTTATCTTTTTGGTATACTAGATTAAATTAGATTGTTTTTTCTTCTAGAATAAAAATTAAAATTATGTCGGAAAATAAAGTTTTCGAACCTATGTCGAATGGGGAAGTTTACCCTGCTCCTGCTGAATTTTTAGCAAAAGCGAATGTTACAGCCCTGGATTCAAAAACAAAACAGGCTGAAGAAGATCTCGAGGGATTCTGGTCTGAACGTGCTCTGGAACTGGAATGGTACAAACCCTGGAATAAAGTGCTTGATGAGAGTACCAAGCCTTTCTACAAATGGTTTACTGATGGCAAGGTTAACATTGTTCACAACTGCCTTGACAGGTATGTCAAAACATGGCGCCGCAATAAGCTGGCCCTCATATGGGAAGGCGAACCGGGCGACCAGCGTTCTTTTTCTTACCATGCGCTTAACAGGGAAGTATGCAAGTTTGCAAGCGTTATAAAGGCTATGGGGATTAAAAAGGGCGACCGGGTTACAATTTATCTGCCACGCATCCCTGAGATTGTTATCGCTATGCTTGCCTGTGCCAAAATTGGTGCAATACATTCAGTTGTTTACGGCGGTTTTTCTGTAGAGTCATTACACGGACGAATTCTTGATTCGCATTCCAAGATTGCAATTACTGCAGACGGAGGGTGGATGAATGGCAAAATTGTCAAGCTCAAGGACATGATGGATGAAGCTTTACGCCGGTCTCCGAGTGTTGAACATGTGATCGTCGTTAAACGTACCGGGCAGGATGTTATGATGGAACCTGAACGTGATCTGTGGTATCATGACCTGATGTCCCTTCCTATTGCCAGCCCGAAATGCGAAACTGAAATGATGGATTCAGAAGATCCTCTGTATATACTTTACACATCGGGCACTACCGGAAAACCCAAGGCAGTCCTGCATACTCATGGTGGTTATATGGTAGGTATCTATGCAACCCTGAAAGATGTATTTGACATCAAGGATGAAGACAGATGGTGGTGCACAGCTGATCCAGGATGGGTAACAGGGCATTCTTATCTTGTTTACGGCCCCTTGCTGAATGGTGCAACTTCATTTTTTTACGAAGGTGCACCAACATTTCCCTATCCGAACAGGTGGTGGTCGATGATAGAAAAATATGCACTTACGATTCTATATACTGCCCCGACAGCAATCCGCGGTCTGATGCGCTTCGGTGAAGCATGGCCCTACCGGCATGATCTTTCATCCCTGCGGCTGCTTGGTTCTGTAGGAGAACCGATTAATTCTGAGGCCTGGAAATGGTATTATAATGTAATTGGTAAAGGAAATTGTCCTATTATGGATACATGGTGGCAGACTGAGACGGGGATGTTTATAATAACACCTACTCCTGTGATGAATCTAAAACCCGGTTCAGCGACTAAACCTTATTTTGGTGTTTCAGCTGAAATTGTAGACGCAAACGGGAATGCTGTTGCCGATGGGGAAGAGGGATTACTGGTACTTCTGAAACCCTGGCCGGCAATGATCCGAACGATTTACAGAGATCCTGAAAGATATATCAATCAGTACTGGAGCACATATCCTGATAAATATCTGACAGGAGATTCTGCCAGGCGCGACAAAGACGGATATTTCTGGATTATAGGAAGAGTTGATGATGTAATTAAA
>PMIL01000184.1:0-1970 GCA_003157075.1 Bacteroidales bacterium
GTAATCTGTATGGAATAGGGTTTATTTTTTGTTTCCTTCGGTGCTTTGTTCATATCCAAAGCTGCCGCTGGTTGCTTTGGACTCAAGTTCTGCTGAATGGCAGACTGTCCCAGGGACGATCCTGGAAACTTGATTGCGCTTGTTTCGATTTTAATCTTGTCGGGTAACGCGGTGTTATTTTCCTGCAGAGCTTTTTTTTGCGGTATGATCTTTTCTTTTTTGAGAATTTGCTCACCAGAAAAAGGATTAATTGCAAACATTGAAGCTTTTATATAACCGAGTTGAAACAGGATACCTAAAATCAGGAAAATAAGAGAAATGATCAAAATTATTTTTTTTAAGGTGGACGTCTTTTGAATATTGTTTTCACCTGCTTTCAACCTTTCGGGCTCTCGATTCCTCTCACCCCGAAGCGTCTTCCACTTTTCTGAAATTTCCTCCTTTACATTCAGCAAGACATTCCCTTTTAAAAGTGAAGAGAACTTTTCCCAAAGTGCTGTTTTCTTGCTCCTTTTTTGCCTGCCATAGTGACCATAATAATAATACTTGTCATGATAAGTGAAGTCGGGGCTAATCTCGGCTTTTAATCCGTTAAGAACGATCCCTAAAATCTGCGCGTTTATATTGTCAAGCTGTGTTTTTGCCCTTTTCAAGGAACCTCGGGCTGCACGACCCACCTGATAAACCATGATGACCCCGTCAACCAGGGAACTCCATATTGTTGCATCGGTAGCAGCCAGAACAGGCGGGGCATCAATCAAAACTACGTCATATTCGAGTCGGAACGCTTTAATTAATTCAGCTACACTTTTTGAACCAATCAACTCAGAGGGATTAGGGGCAATCGTACCGCTCGTTAAGATATAAAGATTATCCAGACCCGGTGTCTTTGTTACATCTTCAACAGTCATTTTCCCCATCATAAGATCTGTGATCGATCTGACAACACTCCGCCACTCATAATTACCGAGAATTACATCCGTTAAACCGGGAACAGGCTCAATACCGAATGTCTTTGATATGACTGGTCTTCTGAAGTCCCCGTCGACAAGCAGTACTTTTCGTCCAGACTGTGCCATGGTAATAGCAAGGTTCGTTGTAACGGATGTTTTCCCTTCACCAGGATAAGTACTTGTAAATACAACTGTTTTTATATCTTTTTCGATTGTCAGAAAATTAAAGTTTGTGCGAAGGGCTCTGTAATTTTCAGTCAAGGTTGAAGTAGGCATAAAATGAGCAATTAGCCGGAAATGCCTTCTAATCGTATCCTCATCAATTCCGATGGAAAGCCCATCTTTAAGAGCATC
Source organism: Bacteroidales bacterium (assembly GCA_003157075.1). Classification (GTDB taxonomy): domain Bacteria; phylum Bacteroidota; class Bacteroidia; order Bacteroidales; family VadinHA17; genus LD21. The sequence continues at coordinate 1,308 of PMIL01000184.1, forward strand.
TCTAATCTCGTCAATCTTAAAATAGGGGATGATTCCTAAAACACGGGTTTCCAAAAACGCTTCAATTTCTTCGATCGCTGCGATAGACGTATCAAATGTCTCGATCAGGAAAGCAAAGACAATGCCCAAAATCAGTCCGATAATCATTCCCAGAATGGTATTGACACCCGTTTTCGGTGGATTAATCGGGATTTTCGGCTCCAAGGCAGGCTTGACGATTTGCACTTCTTCAATTTTTACGGCTTCCTGGATAAGCGCTTCCTGATATTTCTTCTCCAGAAGGGTGTAAACTTCCCTCTCAACACTCGCGTTTCTTTCTAATCTTGTCAGATCCAATCCTTTTTCAGGAATTCCCCGTATTTCTTCATCGAGTACTTTAATTTGCTTTTTTAAAAAACCCATCTCAGACAAAAGGGCCCTTTCCTGGGCCGATAGCTGAGATTTCATGGCTCGTAAGACTTCCTGGATCTGCTTTTTAATCTCCTTCACCTGAGGGAAGTTCTCCGTATAACTCACGAGCAGCATATCCTTCTGCAGCATCAGCTGTACGAGCCTATCATTAAGGCTATTATAGGAAGTCGTTGCACCGCTGAAAGAAAAAACCTTATCTGACGCTAAGGGTCGATCTTCTGCTCCACGCATTAACCGCACCATCTGGATCAC
>PMIL01000184.1:2080-5184 GCA_003157075.1 Bacteroidales bacterium
AAGATTCTGTGCGAATTTCGGATCCGTGGAAGTAACAATGATATTAATCAAACTACTGACACCATCCTGTTCCGTTTCTATTTTATTTTTCAGATCCATGATGGTGTTAATATACTGGCTGTTGTTGCGAACTTCTTCGGGAGGAGCATCTTTGGGGATCAGGCCCATTTTTTTGGCTACCATTTCCTGCAGAAAGTAGCTCTTGATGATGGTCGCTTCAGTTTCTATATTGCCTGCCGTAAAAAAAGATTGATCATAAAGTCCTGAAGCCACGACAGTTTTTTCAATTTTGACCGACGCGCTGGTCTTATATAAAGGGGTTGGTGATGTTACAATGGCCGAGATAAAGCTGAACAGAGCCATAGCCAGGAAGGTAAAAATGACGATAAATTTTCTTTTCTTAATGACACGCCAATAATCTCTGAGGTTCAAGTCGTACTTGGTCATCCCGCTCAAATCTCCGCCCTGAGTGAATGATTTCGAATGATCTTAGTGAAATTCAGCTTCATTAAAATTTAAATGCATCTGGATTTTTCAAATAAGTGGTTCTGAAATCTAGCGGCCGCTGTGTGATAAATGTGAGGAGCGGATTGATATTATTAAGAAATTCATTGATATCGCCGATGACCATTCTAGGCACGTAAATGAGATCTCCATCCTGCAGGGGAACATTCTGAGCCAGATCTCCCCGATACAGGATTTCATTCAGATTGACAGAAAGAATCAGTGGTTTTCCCTGCCTTTCTTTATACTCACGGATGATTTTGATATCCTCTTTTATGGCAACGGGAGTNNATGCCGGGACTCATGACCTGTCCAAAGACATATACCCTCTGGGCATAAGTGGCCTCTTCCGGTACGGTGATAACATCCCCGTTTTCCAAGATTACATTTTGACTCATATCCCCCCTGAACATGGCGGTATAGAGATTAAGCGTGTATTTTTTTCCATTCCTGACCAATTCAACATTCCTCATATCGCCATTGGAAGCCCAAAATTGGCTCCCAACACCCGCAATGTTTTGTCGACCCGTTATCGGGCCACCGGCACTTATGATGAGATCTAAAACCGATGTTTTACCGGTCAGGGGATATTTACCGGGTCCGGAAATGCCCGTCTGAAGATTATTAATCTGCCCGAACAAAAGAACATTTTTACTCTTGTATTCTTTGACAATGATTTCGAGTCTGGGATTCCTGATATAACTCTTGATGCTATTCAGTAAAATTTCCCGGATCTCTTGGGCGGTATGTCCCGCAACGGGGATATCATCACCGAAACTATAAGAGACTTTACCGTCCGGTCTGACAACAACGGTAAAGGATGTCAGCATAAAGCCTTCTGCCGTACCCTGGCCTTGCGGTGCTGCAGAATATGATGAATAGGGCATCCAGTAGTTGAGGGTCAGAACATCACCGGGACCAACAATATACTCGGGCATACCACGTCTCTCCGTGAAGACGCCGTTCTTTTTGACCTGACTCATTACTGAAATTTCTGCAAGCATTTCTTTCTGCTGTTTCTCATACAGTGCCGTGTCTGCTGCAGGCGGACGATAGGTCTTAACGGGAATTCCCCCGGCTTCTATAACGCAAGCGCATAGCGACAAAATCATCGCGTATAAAATGAAATATTGGAAGAACTTGCGACTTCTGGAATCCATCAAAATACCCCCCAATTTATACAATTCAGTCTTCAAGTTATCCCAGAAAAAAATTGAATATGTAAATTTTGTCTAAAGGAATGTTTGAATATTCTAAAGTTATCATTGTTTCAGAAATGCTCTTCTTAATGATACATCCTACTCAATGATAAAGAGACGATAAAAGATTATTTACGATCCATTTCAGTCACTTAAATTATTAAAAACGCTCGATATGCCATAGAGATTGATTTTACGTGCTGAATATCACACAAAAAAAAAGACAAATCAACATAAAACATGATAAAAATAAACGTTCTTTCAAGATTTTTATTTGATTTTAATTTGTTTTATATTATAGTAAACTTACTACAAAAAGAGATTAAAACTGAAAGGATTTTCCCAATGGTTCGTTCTTCCGATATCATTAGAAAAGATGAGGAACTGAGACAAAAGAAAACGGATTCAACTTCCGATTTTTTACGTCTGAGTGATATTTTTAAGTTAGGTGGCGGGGAATCATCCATTATTGAGCAGAATGTTCAACCGGTAACGACAGATATTCATTCTGTTTATGATATTTATTTGAAAATCCATGATTACATGCAGGACGTCCGAAGCAGCTTAAAAAACCAGAAACCCTTTGAAATTGAACCTGCTCTTGATTCGGTTCGTAAAATAATCAACACACCGGGATTGTTGAACAGCATTTACGCCCTGACCCTGGACTATGGACATGGTCAAGATTATTACCTTTTTCAACCGATACACACAATGATATACTGTTTGATAACCGGNNAATCGGGTTGATCAAAAAACACCCTGAAATTGGAACAGAAGTATTACAACCCTTTAAGAAGGACTATCCCTGGTTACTCGAGTCAGTATATCAACATCACGAAAGAGAAAACGGTCAGGGCTATCCGCGCGGTATTAAGGGAGAGGAAATTATAGAATATGCCAAGATTATTGGAATCTGTGATTGCTACGAAGCCATGACCCATGAACGCCCACATAAGCAAGCCATCACACAGTTTACATCAATAAAACAGCTTATAGAGTCCAAGCAAGGTCTTTATTCTCCACAAATTATGAAAGTATTTCTGGAATCAATGTCTCTCTACCCTGTAGGTAGTTATGTCATATTGAATAACGGTGCAATTGGCAGGGTTATCAAGACAAACAAATCACACTCCATGAAGCCTGTCATCCATTTGCTTTTTGATGGAAATGGCGAAAAAGCCCCCGACGAAAGCATCCTCGATTTAAGCGAAAGTAATGTTCTGAATATCGCTTCCGTGATATCTGAAAAGGATCTTCCGGGAAAATAAAAGCAGTCATTTCATCATGGCCTGACATCCACTCCAAATCATCAATCAAATGAAATGACAGACGGCTATGTCATTAACCGGCGCCTGCACCAAAGCTCTGCATGGAAAACAAAACAGTCACTTTACCTTT
>PMIL01000037.1 GCA_003157075.1 Bacteroidales bacterium
GGAACCAAACGAATCGTCATTACATCCTATCGAGATCCTTCTTGTTGAAGATAATCCCGGTGATTCCAGGCTGGCAAAAGAGGCACTGAAGGAGAGTAAGCTTAAAAATAACCTTTATGTAGCTGAAGATGGTGTGGAGGCTATGAACTTCCTGTACAAAACAGGTAAATACTCAAAAATGCCACGTCCTGATCTTGTGATCCTCGACCTCAACCTTCCTAAAAAAGATGGCCGCGAAGTACTTGCAGAAATAAAAAATGATGATAATCTTAAGCGGATTCCCGTGGTTATTCTGACTATATCAAAAGCGGAAGAGGATATCCTTAAAACTTATAACCTTCATGCAAACTGTTATGTCACCAAACCACTTGATCTTGATCAGTTTATGAAAGTTGTCAGATCAATTGAGGACTTCTGGCTGACTATTGTAAAACTGCCAAATGGCAAAAATGAATAAATTATGCCTTCAGAATCATCAGGTTCATATTCGTTTAATATTCTGCTTGTTGAAGATAATCCTGGGGATGTCAGACTTGCATGTGAAGCACTGACTGAAAACCATGTTAAACATAAACTTTATCATGTGGATGATGGCATGCAGGCACTTGATTTTCTTCACAATAATGGCATTTACCAATCTTCTCCAAAGCCTGATCTGATTCTTCTCGACCTTAATCTGCCAAAAATCAATGGACATCAGGTTCTTGCTGAAATAAAATCTGATGAATCTTTGAAAAAAATACCGGTTGTAATTCTTTCTATTTCTCATTCAGAAGAAGATATAGCAAGATCATATGACCTTAATGCAAATTGCTATGTAACAAAGCCTCTGGATATTAATGAATTTATTGAAGTCTTTGGCAGGATTCAGAATTTCTGGCTGAAAACAGTCAGGTTACCATGATTCGAAAGTAAAATCTGCCGAATAAATCAGAATATAATATTTTAAAAACCTCTGAATGAAGAAAGAACTCAACATATTACTGGTGGAAGATAACGAAGGCGATGAACGGTTAATAAGGGAACTCCTGGGTGAACAGAAATTGATAAGGTTCAATATCGAAAAGGCATCGAGTCTGAAGGAATCGGAGGGTAAAATCTCAAATAATAAATTCGATGTAATTCTTCTCGATCTTGGATTACCTGACAGCAGCGGGTTGGAAACCTTAATCAAACTTATTACTCTCTTTCCCGGACTGGCCACTATCATAATACTGACAGGATTAAACGATACCGAAACAAGTTTAAAAGCTGTTAACAACGGAGCCCAGGATTATATAATAAAAGGACAGGTAGACTCGGAAATACTTCTTAAATCTATTATTTATTCCTTTGAACGAAGTCGTTTGAATAATGAATTGAAAACACAGATAGAGGCTAGAAAACATGCCGAAATGGAAATTATGAAACTTAATTCAGAACTTGAAGATCGGATACGCAGCAGGACAGCTCAGCTCGAAATTGTAAATCTGGAACTCGAGGCCTTTTCGCATTCAGTTTCACATGACCTGCGTGCACCATTAAGGCATATTAACGGCTTTGCAGAAATACTCAAGGAAGAATTTTATAGTCAGCTTCCCGAAAAAGCCAGAACATATCTTGATACCATTTCTGATGCCGCAAAAAAGATGAACAGGCTGATCGATGATCTTCTTAACCTCTCAAGAACAAATCGTACTCAATTGAAAAGATCTACCTTAAAGATGAACCAGGTTTTGGATGATGCATTATCAGAAGTCAGACCTTTACTTGAAAATCGAAATGTGGATTTTAAAATTTCATCACTGCCTGAAGTCAGCGGCGATTACAATCTGCTCCGCATGGTCTGGATTAACCTTCTTGATAATGCAATAAAATACACCCGTAATAAAAGAGAAGCTATCATCCAAATTGATTATAAAATAGAAAAAAAAGAATTTATTTTCTGCATTAGTGATAATGGAGTCGGTTTCGATATGCAATATGCCGACAAGCTTTTTGGAGTATTCCAGCGATTACACGCTGTAGATGAATTTGAGGGAAACGGTATCGGTCTCTCAAATGTAAGGAGAATTATTTCGCGCCATGGCGGAAGAACCTGGGCAGAAGCAGAAGTTGACAAAGGGGCTGCTTTCTATTTTTCTCTTCCCGAAAATATTATAAATGTCTAGCTAAAGCCTGACCAGACCCTATCGGAAAGAATCAAACTGACTGTAATTTATTCTAATGATTTGAAAACAATTATTGGATTTCATTTTATTAAAATTTAAATTTACTGTATACAGCCAAAATTACTTAATACACAAGGTCATGAAAAAATCAAACCTGATAATCAGTGCAATAGTTACACTAATTATCATCAGCACACCCAATTCCTTTTCTCAGGACTGGCCGCAATGGCGCGGCATAAACCGCGACAGTAAAGTAACCGTGTTTAAAGCACCTTCAATCTGGCCGGCCCAGCTTAAGCAGGAATGGAAAGTTACAGTAGGATCTGGCGATGCAACGCCTGTACTCACAGGAAATAAAATTTTTCTGAATACAAGACAGGGAGATCAGGAAGTAGTACTCTGTCTTGATGCGGCAACAGGAAAAGAGCTTTGGAAAAACTCATACCCCTCAGCAGCTGTGACCGGACCATCAGCTTCTCAACATCCCGGACCCAGGGGTACTCCGGCAATTTCAAACGGCAAAATTGTGACCTTCGGAGCTGCAGGCATTCTTTCATGTTTCGATGCTGAAACAGGGAAACTGGTCTGGAGAAAAGAGAATCCTTCAAACGCTTACCCGGCTTTCTTTACCGGAGCATCACCTATTATTGCTGACGGAGTGTGCATTATACATACCGGGAAAAAAGATGATGGACAGGTTGTTGCCTATGATTTGAATACAGGCAATGAAAAATGGAAATGGACAGGTGAAGGTCCTTCCTATTCATCACCCTCAATTATGAACGTTGAAGGTAAAAAACATCTGATAGTGATCACTGAGAAAAACATAATGGCTTTAAGTATGGCTGATGGAAAATTGGTCTGGCAGAGTTCAACTCCGGTTCAACAGAGATTTTATAACTGTGTCAGCCCGTATATTGACGGACAAACTATTTATTTTACAGGACAGGGCAACGGAATGAAAGCTCTTAAAGTGGAGAAATCAGGTAATGAATATACTGCAAAAGAAATCTGGAGCAATCCCGAGGTCGGCGCCAAATGGAATACTCCTATACTTAAAGATGGTTTCCTTTATGGCTTTACAGACCAGAAAAGAATTTATTGCATTAATACGTCTACCGGACAGACTGCCTGGATTGATAATGCTGTCAACAGCGATTTTTCAACAATTGTTGATTGCGGTTCAGTCATTATAGGTTTAACAAGTACTGATAACCTTATTGTACTGAAACCAGACGGAAAAGAATATTCAGAANNGAGACGCTCATGAGATACGGGTTTTAAGGCCTCTCCCCAAACCCCTCCCCCAGGAGGGCTACCCTTTATACACATCTTTTCTTATAATAATATTTTCGAAAATTTGTTTAATCCTGGGAGATCCCTCAACTCATCCACCTAACTCCCTAAAATATCTGGAAATGAGCAGGGTGGATTCGCTCGGGATGACAGTGGGTTAGGGGGAACAATGGGAAGGAAGTAGCGGCGATTCAGATGATTTTTTCATCTTTTTTTATTGCAATATTTCTTGAATCGCCACTGCTTCCTTCCCCAATACACTCAAAAAACGTGTCATCCCGAACGAATCCACCATCGATACGATTAGAAAGCTATGGATATTAGGTGGATGAGTGAGGGATCTCAAAATCATTATACTATTTTCCTAAGCAATTAATTGTTTGATGATTAAAGCATTATTTTGAATAAAAGTGCAAGAAGGAAATCCCAACGATTTAAAGATGTGTATAAAGGGTAGCTCTCCTGGGAGCGGGGGACGGGAGGGGGTGAGGCCTTCGGGTGGCTGGATGAGGTGAGGCATTCTATCTCTCCCCCTTCATAAACTGCCCTTTTGAATTGGTTAGCAGATTCTTAGTAAGATATGCCACCCCCGATCCAATAGCTGCTATGACTACCGGCTTAATTGTCAGCCAGTTAATTACACCTCCATTGGCAATAAGCTGATAAAAACCCGTTATGAAAGTGCAAAAGATTGCTACTATAATCCCATTTATCAAATCACGGCTGTTTAATTTAAGGAATTTAGATCTCATTTTATTAATTTTTAGACAGACATCATCTGATACCAAATTTAGATCATAAAATCAGAAAGATCAAGCAAAAAGTCTGTAAAGTCTGTAAAGTCTGTAAAGTCTTAAAGTTTATAAAGTTTATCGACTTTTGACTTTTCGACTTCCGACTTCCGACTTCCGACTTGTCTACCAGACCTTCTCCATCAGCAGGATATTCCTGAGCTCATTAAGAGTTATGTTCTCCCTGATCTCACCATTATCAACAACTGAAATAAAACCTGACTCTTCCGAGATAACCAGGATAAGTGCATCTGAATGTTCCGACATCCCTATTGCAGCCCTGTGACGCATTCCATATCTTGGTGGCAAGGTGACCTGTTCCGTGGTTGGGAGAGGACATCTTGCTGCAAGAATCAAACCGCCCTCAATTAAAACTGCACCATCATGTAACGGGGTATTTTTAAAAAAGATAGTTTCAAGCAACTCTGCACTTATCCTTGCTTTTAGTATTTCACCTCCTTCTGAAAAAAGTTCCAGGCTGCTTTTTCGTCCAATCACAATCAGCGCTCCTGTTTTCCCGGAGGCAAGTTTTTCGCATGCTTTTACAATTTCATCAGCTTCCCCTGGACTTCCAGTCCCATCAGCAACCAGGGAGAATAACCTGCTGAATGAAAATCTGCTTCTTGTTATGTACTTATTCCCGATGACCAGTAAAAATCTTCGCACCTCTTGTTGAAACACAATTATCAGAGCAATAACACCGACTCCGATAACCTGACCAAGCAATGCACTAATCAGTTCCATATTAAGGGCTTTAACTACAAGCCAGAAAAGGTAGATAAAAAATATCCCCAGGAAAATGCTTAGAGCTGCTGTGCCTCTGATAAGCTTGTAGAGCTGAAAGAGCACTATTGCCACAAGGACAATATCTATTATATCAAGTATTGTTATATGAAATGGCATAATTCTATTGGTTACTTGTTACTGGTTACTGATCTCTGATCTCTGATCTCTGACAATGAGCGACAGAATGACCAAGAAAAAANNCATTCTCATAAATAACTTAACTGCCTGAACTGCCTCCTTTACGTCATGAACCCGGAGAATATCTGCCCCATTTAAAAGAGCTATTTCGTGCAGCGCAGTTGTTCCGTTCAGTGCTTCTTCTGAAGAAATACTGAGGGTCTTCCAAATCATCGATTTTCTTGATATCCCTACCATAAGAGGTAATCCGGTTATAGAAAAGTCACCCAGTCTCCTCAGCAGTTCAAAATTATTATCAATAGTTTTCCCGAATCCGAATCCAGGGTCAATTATTATATCTTTCAATCCAGCAGAATTTAAAATGTATATTCTTTCACCGAACCATTTTAAAATATCTGCCACAATGTCGTCATAAACAGGCTTAATCTGCATTGTACCCGGTTTACCCTTCATGTGCATTAGGATATACGGAACATTTAGTTTCACAGCTGTTAAAAACATTTTGCTGTCAGACTCGCCACCGGAGATATCATTTATCATAAGGGCTCCGCATTCCGCAACAGCCTCCCTTGCAATATCGGCACGGAAAGTATCTACCGAAATTATCGCCTCCGGAAATTCCCTGTTTATAAGTTTTATTGCTTTAAGAACACGTGCACTTTCCTCCTCAATGGTGATATCTTTAGCGCCGGGACGCGAAGAGTACCCGCCGACATCAAGTATATCAGCCCCATCCTGTAACATGACTGTTGCCGCCCTCATTATCTCCTCTTCAGAACTATACCGGCTGCCGGCATAAAAAGAGTCAGGAGTAATATTAAGTATCCCCATGACTTTCGGAACAGACAGGTCAATCAGTTTTCCTCCTGCGTTTATATATCTTGGTTTCTCCGGAAACATAGTTTTAAGAATAGCCTAAATTAGTGAAAAATTCAGAACAGGCAATTTGTTATAATCGGGGGTGAAGCAATATAAGATAGTTATGAAGCCGTCTGACTGATTTTAATTCTGATATCAATGGAGGCTGTCTCAACAGTCAAAAATTACAGTAATTCTTTCTCTGTGCCGCTCTGTGTCTTCTCTGTGGCCCTCTGTGCAACAAATATTTAAGAACTTACACAAAGATCACAGAGTTTCCACAGAGTTACACAGAGTACTTTTAAGACAGCTTCTTAGGGAGAGACATTTGCAGAACAAGAAAGATTTTGGATCCTTATAATTAACTCTCCATACATTTCCATCTTTGCCCCGGGCTTATTACATTTGTACTGAATGAAATCTGGTAAATAATGAAGCTTTTTGTAATTGAAGGGGTTGATGGAGCCGGTAAATCTACACAGATTGAACTTTTAAGGGACTTTTTTCTTAATAAAGGTAATGACTGCGAATATCTGCATTTTCCACGATTAGAAACGCCATACTTCGGGGAGCTGATTGCAAGATTTTTAAGAGGTGAATTTGGTGCTCTGAATGAGGTAGATCCCTATCTGGTTGCAATTTTGTATGCTGGTGACAGAAAAGACGCTTCCTCTATGATAACTAACTGGCTAAAAGAGGGAAAAATTGTTCTTCTGGACAGGTATACTTACTCCAATATAGCTTATCAGTGTGCCAAATTAACCGTGATATCTGAACAGATCAAACTTATGAACTGGATCTTATCTCTTGAATTTAATCATTTTGCAATCCCAAAACCTGATCTTAATATTTTTCTTGACGTACCCTTCGCTTTTACTGAAAATAATTTAACAAATATAAGAACAGGAAATGACCGGAATTATCTTAACGGTACCAGGGATATTCACGAAGAGAGTCTGATATTTCAAAAGAATGTAAGGGATGTATATATGAGAATCTCTGAAACAGATGAACGGCTGGCGGTAATTGACTGCAGTTCAAGTAAAGGGATGATGCGTCCCCCTAATGAAATATTCGATCATATGATAAAGGTTTTCAAAATGAGAAAGTTTATATGATATGAAGATACTCAGGATCACAGCCAGAATAATCATAGGCCTTGTATTTATCTTTTCAGGGATAGTAAAAGCTATCGATCCACTGGGGTCAGCTTATAAATTTCATGATTATTTTCAGGCTTTTAATCTTGAATTTCTAAATAATCTCAGTCTTCCTCTTTCAATTTGTCTTTGCACTGCT
>PMIL01000229.1 GCA_003157075.1 Bacteroidales bacterium
ACTGATATATTAATTACCGGTCATTACTGGGATCCGAAATCACCAATTTTCTTTTCAAAGGTGGATATGAAAAGGCCTGAGTTCAGGATTTCAATAATAGCAGATATCAGCTGTGACGTAAATGGTCCGATACCTGCAACAACCCGTGCCACAACAATTTCCGACCCCTTTTATTCCTTCAATCCGTTCCTGGAAACCGAGGAACCAGCATTCTCAAAACTGACCAACATAACAGTTATGTCGATTGATAATCTTCCTGGCGAACTTCCAAGGGACGCATCTCTCGATTTTGGCAAAATGCTGATGAGCAATGTACTGCATGATCTGTTAACTGAAACAGCAAGCCCGATGATCGAACGGGCAACAATCCTCAGTTCCGGTAAGCTAACCTCAAGATACAATTACCTTGATGAGTATCTCAATGGCTGAACACAAAAACAGGTACGCGGTTCGCGGTACGTGGTATGTGGTTTCTAAATCCCTGAACCACTCACCCCACACACCGCACACCGCACACCGCACACCGCACACCACACACCATAAGCTTTAACCTTAACCTCAAATAACTATGCGTAAAACCTTGTTCTTCCTGCTTCTTCTTTTATCGCTCCGGATCCATGCCCAACAGGACGATGCTCCGGTTGTCGGTGTAAGCGATAAAAGAGTTGAAGTATACGGATTTAAAAAAGCACGTGTTGTAGTCGATTACCAGACTACTCTTGAGAATACAGATATTCTCATTTCAAACGGAAGGATCGAAGCGATAGGAACTAACCTGACCTTTCCGAAAGGTACAGTCATATATGATCTTACAGGTAAAACCGTATATCCCTCATTTGTTGATGCTTATGCCGGAAATTATGGAATTAAAGTCCAGAATCCGGCTTCTGAAACAAATCCATTTGCAGCATTTTTCAGTCCTCCTCAGAGGGGGGGATCACAGGTGGCCACTCCGGAGCCCAGAATTGCAGATTACTGGAATGACGGTATCAACGCCTCATATGATATTCTTTCAGAGTTTATACCTGATCCGAAAACCGCAACTGAATACCGTCAGATCGGATTTGGTTCGGTTGTGACATTCAAAGCCGATGGTATCGCCCGCGGGACATCCGCCCTGGTTGCCACGGGTGATGGGAAATCTAACAATATGGTTCTGAAAAACGAAACTTCAGCAAATTACTCTTTATCCCGGGGCCATTCGGCCGACCTGTATCCTTTTTCGGAATTTGGAGTAATTGCTCTTCTCCGGCAGATAAACTATGATGCTCAATGGTATAAACAGCTTCCGGCCGGTTATTTCCATGATGACGGTCTGGATGCTTATACTGAAAGCCTGTCACTGCCTCAGATCTTCGAAGTAACTAATAAACTTGAGATCCTCAGAGCTGATATTATAGGGAAGGAATTCGGCATCAACTATATTATTAAAGGAGCAGGCGATGAATATCAGACATTGAATGATATTAAGAAAGCCGGTAATAAACTGATTATTCCTGTTAATTTTCCTGAGGCTCCAGACGTAAAAGATCCTTTTGATGCAGCATCTGTAACTTATAAAACACTTAAGCATTATGAACTCGCACCGTCAAATCTTTCGAGGGTATCAGGGGCAGGGATCACATTTGCAATCACTGCATCGGATCTGAAATTACGTTCAGGATTCCTGACAAATCTGAGAAAGGCAGTGAAGTACGGATTGTCTGAAAATGAAGCACTTAAAGCTCTTACGTACACACCTGCAAGCTATGTTGGTGCAACCGATCTCGTTGGAGCTATAAAAAAGAATATGATAGCAAACCTATTGATAACTTCAGGAAATATCTTCAATGATGATTGCGTTGTGTATGAAAACTGGGTAGAGGGAGTTCCTTATAGGTTAGTAGACCTGAGAATTAAAGATACCAGGGGAACTTATGAACTTAAGATCGACACGGCACGTTATAAAATGATCTTATCCGGTACTTTTGATAAACCAGTAATAAAACTGATTGCTGATACTACAGAACTAAAAGGCGCTACGTTTACTATTGATAAAGATCTGGTGAGTATTGTCTTTGACAGATCAAAACAGAAATACAGGTTGTCGGGTTATATAAATAATAAAGATTTCGAAGGAAAGGGACAGCTGGAAAACGGGGAATGGTTTTCCTGGACTGCTACTTACTCAGACAATAAAACAGAAGCTGATAACAGCCGGAAAAAGCCTGTAAAGCCAATACCGGAATTAGGTAAAGTTATATATCCTTTTACGGCATTCGGCAGGAGCGAACTTCCAAAGCAGGAGGATATTTTATTTAAGAATGCAACTGTCTGGACAAGTGAAAAAGAGGGAAATTTGTTAAATACTGATGTCCTAGTCCTCAAAGGCAAAATCGCTCAGATTGGTAAGAATCTTAATGCACCTGCAGGAGTAAGAATAATTGATGCAACAGGAAAACATCTTACTCCCGGGATAATTGACGAGCATTCCCACATTGCAATGGATGGTACCAATGAAATGGGGCAGGCTATAACATCCGAAGTCAGGGTAGGGGATATTATTGATCCCGAAGATCAGAGCATTTACAGACAGCTGGCTGGCGGTGTTACCCTGTCGCATATTCTTCACGGTTCGGCTAACCCCATTGGCGGTCAGTCTATTCTGATAAAAGAACGCTGGGGCCATAATGCCGAAGAATTAAAAGTTGAAGGCCAGGTTGGATTTCTTAAACATGCTCTTGGTGAGAACGTTAAACGCACAACCAGTCGCTATCCGAATACCAGGATGGGAGTGGAGCAGATTATAAGAGATGCTTACCGGCGCGCGATAGATTATAATAACCAATGGAAAGTATGGAACGCAATGAAACCGGCCGAAAGGATTGGAAAAGTTCCGCCCAGAAGAGATCTGGAACTTGATCCTATTGTTGATGTGCTTGAAAAGAGAAGCTTTATAGAATGCCATACCTATCTCCAGTCAGAAGGTATTATGATAATGAATCTTGCCAAAGAATTTGGAGTAAAAGTCAATTCCCTGATACATTTTAATGAGGGTTATAAAATTGCAGATCAGATCGCAAAAAACGGAGCAGCTGCATCTGTATTTTCAGACTGGTGGGATTATAAATACGAAGTTTATGAGGGGATCTCATATAATGCTGCCATGCTGCTCAGTCAGGGCGTCCTTGTGTGTATCAATTCTGATGATGACGAAATGGGCAGAAGACTGAACCAGGAAGCAGCCAAGATTATGAAATATGGCGGTATAAGTGAAACTCAGGCTCTTGATCTTGTGACAATAAACCCAGCTATTATGCTTCACCTGGGCGACAGAACGGGTAGTATCAAGGTAGGGAAAGATGCTGACCTTGTACTCTGGACTGACTATCCGCTGTCAGTTTATGCTCATGCAAACAAAACAATGGTTGACGGTATCATTTATTATGATGAAGAACAGGATGCAAAAATGAAAGAACAGATCGACAGTGAACGCAACAGAATTATTGCCAACATTCTTCGTGAGACACCTGCACCAACTCCAACAACTCCAAATTTACCAAGACGATGAGAAATAAAATATACATTTTAACGATCCTGTTCATTGCCTGCATAGGTCAGGTAAAAGCTCAGAGCCCTGTGGTAGCTCCGGCACAGAAAAAACCTGTAATGCTGACAGGCGGAACCATTCATACCGGAACGGGTGCTGTTATTGAAAACGGTACCATAATCTTTTCAGATGGCAAGATTACTGCAGTTGGCAAGTCGTCGGATATTAATCAGAATAAGGAAGGTTATGAAGTAATCGATGTTGCCGGGAAACAGGTTTATCCAGGCCTGATATTTCCCAATACTAGCCTGGGATTGATTGAGATAGGCAGCGGAGTTGAAGTTGCTACCGATAACAGGGAGATAGGAGATCTCAATCCGAATGTTCGTGCCATTGTAGCATATAACACTGATTCACATGTTATTCCGGTACTGAGGTCAAATGGGATACTCCTTGCCCAGATTGTGCCAACAGGAACCCTTCTTCCCGGAACTTCGAGTGTTGTTCAGCTTGATGCCTGGACTTGGGAAGATGCGGCCTATAAAATTGATAACGGGATACAACTGGGATGGCCAAGAAAATCTGCCGCCATAGGCAGGAGAGGTATGGAATTCTTTATGATGGGCGGCGCTGCCATTAACACATATGATAAAAATGTGGAAGCTCTTGAAAAGATCTTTACGGATGCTGTGGCTTATGCTGCCGTTGCACAACCTCATGATGTAAATCTGCGGCTTGAGGCCATGAAAGGACTTTTCGATGGGAGTAAGACTATGTTTATCATTACCACTGAACCTAAATGTATTATTGAGGCAATCTCTTTCGGAAAGAGATATGGTGTAAAGAAGATGGTACTTGCAGGTGCTGACGAATCAGCATGGGATGTAAAAGATTTTCTGAAAGAGAATAATATCCCTGTGCTTCTTGCTGACCCTCTCAGTCTTCCAAAATATGACTACAGCGATACAAAGCTGACTTTTAAATTAGCCGCTATGTTTAAGAAGGCAGGCATTCTTGTCGGACTGACCTATACCAATCAGGCATATGCCAACCTGCCATTTGCAGCAGGACAGACTGCAGCTTATGGACTTACAAAAGAGGAAGCTCTTCAGACTGTCACCCTTAACAGCGCGAAAATATTGGGTATTGACGATAAAACAGGTTCCCTAGAGGTTGGAAAAGATGCTAACATTGTTGTCTCAACAGGAGATATCCTTGATATGGCAACCAACAATATTGAATATGCATTCATTATGGGCCGGAATATTAGCCTTGATAACAAACATAAACAGCTAAGCAGACGATTCAAGTCAAAATACGACACATTAAATAAAAAATAATTTGCATGAAGATCCCCGGTCTAGTAATTTCAACTGCCATACTATCAGTTTTTCTGAACTCATGTGAAAAAAAATCTGAAAATCAGACCGGAGAACTGAAGTTATGGTATCAAAAGCCTGCTGCGATATGGGAAGAAGCATTACCTGTCGGTAACGGACGTCTTGGAGGAATGGTATTCGGAAATCCTGTGAATGAGCGTATTCAGTTAAACGAGGAGAGCCTGTGGGCCGGGAGCAAAATCAATAATAATAATAAAGATGCGCTGAAAATACTTCCTTATCTTCAGAAGGCTTTGTTCGCGGGCAGATATAAGGATGCGCTTAAGCTGGCAAATGATAATTTCCTTGGCACACCTCCTGAAATAAGATCTTATCAGCCACTGGGCGATCTGTATATTGATTATAAATGGGACGGTGAACCAAAAGGTTACAAGAGGGAATTGGACCTTAATACAGGAATTGCATCAACTTTTTTCACTGTTAATGGAAGTTCATTCCGTCAGGATGTAATCGCTTCATCTCCTGACAATATCATTATCATCCATATTAAGTCATCAGGTGAGGGCCTCATTAACGCTTCCTTCAAACTTAGCCGTGAAAAAGATGCTCTTGTGAAAGCAATTGACAACAGTACCCTCCAAATGAGAGGGCAGATCATTGACAGCGATGACCCGAAATCAGGTCCCGGAGGCGAACATATGAGATTTGCTGCTGAAATGAGGATATCAGCAGACGGTGCAACAAATTCAGAAGGGGGTATTCTTCAGGTTACAAACGCCAAAGAAATAACACTGCACCTCACTGCAGCGACAGATTATAATATAAATCTTCTTGACTATGACAGGTCGATCGAGCCTGCCGAAGTATGTAAAGATATTTTGAATAAAACTGAAAAAATTCCCTTTAGTGTTCTCCTGAAGAACCATTTGAATGAATACCAGAAAATATTCAATCGGGTCTCCCTTGCTTTTGGAACAGATTCGCTTGCATCAGTACCTGTTGATGAGCGTCTGGCAAAGATCAAAGGGGGTGGAGAAGACAATGGACTTATTGCCTTGTATTTCCAATATGGGCGTTATCTGCTTATGTGCTCGTCACGTTTTCCGGCGAAGCTGCCAGCGAATCTTCAGGGCATCTGGAATAAGGATATGAAAGCGCCGTGGAACTCTGATTTTCATACGAATATTAATCTTCAGATGAATTACTGGCCTGCAGAAGTTTGTAATCTGTCAGAAACTGCGGTCCCCCTTATTTCATTTATCGAAAAACTTACCGTTCCAGGTGCTGTAACAGCAAAAGAGATGTATGGCACTAAAGGTTGGGTGTTCCATCATCTTACCGATCCTTTCGGAAGAACAGGTGTTGCAGATGGAGTATGGGGAATTACACCAATGGATGGTTCATGGATGACATTCCCGGTTTATGAGCATTATCTCTTCACCGGTGATACCGCATTTCTGAGGAACGAGGCATATCCGCTTATGAAAGGTTCAGCACAATTTGTTTTGGGATTTCTTGTTGAATCGCCACAGGGATATCTTGTGACAAATCCGTCCCATTCACCGGAAAATAATTTCAGGGATCTGAAAACAGGAGAAGTGTCAGCTCTGACCTATGCAGCTACAACCGATATTGAGGTGGTTAATGCTTTATTGGACAACTGTATAGTAGCCTCCGGGATACTTGGTACAGACAGGGAGTTTGCCGACAGTCTGAGATCGGTTAAAAAACGTCTTCCCACTGTAAAAATCAATTCTAAGGGTGTTATACAGGAATGGATCGATGATTATGAAGAAACAGAACCTGGCCACAGGCATATGTCTCATTTGCTGGGACTTTATCCACTTGACCAGTTTACGCCTGCTACACCGGAGCTCTTTAAGGCTGCTGAAGCGACAATTGAAAGAAGGCTCTCTTTCGGTGGTGGGCATACCGGATGGAGCAGAGCCTGGATAGTAAGCCTTTATGCCCGTCTCCAAAACGGGGAGAAGGCATATCAGAACCTGAGTGCATTACTTGGAAAGTCGACCCTTCCAAATCTGTTTGATACACATCCGCCTTTCCAGATTGATGGTAACTTTGGAGGAACGGCCGGAATAGCAGAGATGCTTATACAATCACATGGGGGCATAATTAGATTGCTGCCTGCAATTCCACTTAGATGGAAAGAAGGAAATGTAAAAGGTCTTTGCGCAAGAGGAGGATTTAAAATTGATATGAAGTGGAATAACGGGAAACTTTCCGAGGCAAAGGTGCTCTCAGAAAAGGGAACTAAAAGTTCACTAATATATAATGGGATCACTCAGATTATCAGTCTTAAAGCCGGAGAGTCGAAGATATACAGGTTCTAATTGCAAGGATTTATTGAAAATGAATATCTATTCGAAGAAAAATTTTCGAAATTGTTATAACCGGTTTTTGTATTTTTACATTTTCCAGATAATATAATGAAAATTATATCGATTGGTCCCGCATATCCATACCGTGGCGGACCTGCCACTTTTAATGACAGACTTTCTCAACAGTTCACTGCTGAAGGTCATGATATTGAAATTTACACTTTCACCCTGCAATATCCGCGATTCCTGTTTCCAGGAAAAACACAGTTAACTCAGGGTCCGCCCCCGGAAAATGTTAAGATCTTGCGGAAAATTAATTCAATAAATCCTTTAAACTGGCTTTCAACCGGTTTGAAGATAAAGAAGGAGAGACCTGATATTCTTTTAATAAGGTTCTGGTTGCCATTTATGGGGCCATGCTTCGGGACGATAGCCAGGATTGCCCGATCGAACAGACATACAACAATAATATGTATTTTTGACAATGTAATCCCGCATGAAAAACGGCCGGGAGACAAAGCTCTTACAAAGTATTTCACAAACAGCATTGATGGTGCGATAGTGATGTCTCAGACGGTGTTAAGAGATCTGAAGTTCTTCAGGAAAGAGATCCCTGTAAAGCTGTCACCTCACCCTCTTTTCGATAATTATGGCAAGCCGGTAACGAGGAGTGAAGCCTTATCATGGCTTAATCTTGATCCTGATTATTCTTATCTGCTGTTCTTTGGATTTATCAGGGCTTATAAAGGACTTGATATTCTCATTGAGGCGTTTTCCGATGAAAGACTGAGAAACAGGAAACTGAAGTTAATAATTGCCGGCGAATTTTATGAGGATGATACTCCGTACAGAGCTCTTATTAAAAAGCATCACCTGGGGAATGATATAATCTTTTCCGATCATTTTATACCGGATAGTGAAGTGACTTATTTCTTCAGTGGAGCAGATATTGTGGTTCAGCCATATAAAACCGCTACTCAGAGTGGTGTAACACAGATCGCATTTCATTTTGAAAAGCCGATGCTTGTAACTGATGTCGGAGGATTAAGGGAAATTGTTGCTGACGGGAAATGTGGTTATGTTGTAAAACCGGAATCAGAAGCTATAACTGCTGCATTAATTGATTATTTTGATAATAGCAGGAAAGAACAATTTACAGCAGGAGTGAAGCAGGAAAAGGAAAAATTTTCGTGGGACAAGATGACAGATTCGATTTTGGAGGTTTATAACAGGTGCAAAAAATAAGAACTTACACAGAGTACCACAGAGAAGCATCGAGGTTCACTGAGAAAATCAAATTCAAGCCATCGTCTATCGCCTATAGTACATAATACATAATACATTAATACTATATATTCACTTTCCCTTTTATCAGATAATTATTCCGCTCCGATGAATTCCTGTTTATCAGTTCTCCAAGGAATCCTGTCAGGAAGAGAAAGGAGCCGATTATCATTACTGTGAGGGCGATGAAAAAGAATGGACTGGTTGTAATGAGAGGAGCTCTCAGGTGATGAGAGACAAAAACTAATTTTTTGATTCCAAGAAAACTGGCCATTATAAAGCCAATTAAAAACATAAGAGAACCAAGTGAACCAAACAGATGCATTGGGCTTTTGCCGAACCGGGTAATGAAACCCACGGTTAAAAGATCGAGATAACCCTTTATGAATCTGTCAAGGCCATACTTTGTTACACCGTATTTCCTTGCACGATGTTCTACAACTTTCTCTCCTATTTTCCTGAAACCTGCTTCTTTTACCAGCATTGGGACATACCTGTGCATCTCGCCGAATATTTCAATACTCTTGACAACTTCGAGCCTGTATGCTTTAAGTCCACAATTAAAATCATGAAGTTTAATGCCTGATGACCATCTTGCAGTACGGTTATAAAACTTACTGGTGACACGTTTGACTAAGGGATCATATCTTTTTTTCTTCCATCCGGAAACCATATCGTATCCCTCTTTACGGATCATTTTCACAAGTTCGGGAATCTCGTCAGGACTATCCTGGAGATCACCATCCATCGTTATTACGACGTCCCCTTTAGCTGCCGCAAAACCTGTATAAAGCGCAGGTGATTTTCCATAATTACGTCTGAAGCGAATGCCCTTAACCATTTGATTTACCTCTGCCACGGATTCAATTTTATCCCATGTTGAATCTGAACTTCCGTCATCAACAAAAATTATTTCAAATGATATTCTGTGGGCAGAACATACCCTGGTGATCCATTCAGCTAATTCCTGAACAGATTCCTCTTCATTATAAACAGGGATAACGAGTGACAGATCCATCTTCAGTTTAATTTACGGGAGTGTCAATAAGCGGATTACCTTCTTTTTTAACAAAGATACTTACAAGAAGAGACATAATTACTCCGCCAAACATTACTCCGAATATGCTGAAAATAGCCATAATTGCCGGTTTCATTATCTTAGCTGTGAATGCCATTCCGGCATCTATGGCGACCTGAGGAGTTCCCTTTTTTACCATAGCTTCTTCAGCCATNNAATCAATTATACCCCATAGAATATAAGTGTAGACAGCCATAATGACTGCAACATATATAAACATAACCACTCCGGCACCAACTGACTGACCATATGTTATCTGCCCATGCATATAATTATCACGATAGGATTTCAGAAGAAAATATAAAAGTGCCAATTGAATGGGTAGGTTGATATATCCAACTGTCTTGTTGAAGGTGAGATCAAAAAAATATAGAAGCAGTGAAAATACGATGCCTTCAAGTGCTAAAATCAGACCATTTGTTAGGTTTGCTTTCCAGGGGATAACTTTTTCTTCCATGATGCAAGGTAATTGAATGATTATCCGGGT
>PMIL01000215.1 GCA_003157075.1 Bacteroidales bacterium
ACGGGACTCGAACCCGCGACCCCGACCTTGGCAAGGTCGTGCTCTACCAACTGAGCTACTCCCGCAAAATCACGGGCAAAAATAAGCATTTTTTTTAATTATCAATATCCAATGATTAATTCTTTACGATGCAATTCTCATTGGGCTTGTGCAGTTTCATAATAAGATTGTTTAGAGTCTTTGTTACAATAAACCAATCAACTGTTAAATAATGTTATAAGAATCTTTTAGTTCGTGTTTTATTTTAACTTCGGTCCTTCAAAAGTTTAAGAAAAAGAAATTTTATTTAAATTAATTATGAAACGATTATTATTAATAGTTACTACGATTATGACAATTGGACTTATATCATTTAAACCGCAGTCCAAAGAAACCGGTTTATCAATACCATTTGAGAAATATAAACTGCCAAACGGATTAACAGTTGTACTCAATGTAGATAAATCAGATCCTATTGCTGCACTGGCTGTCTACTATCATGTGGGTTCCAGCCGGGAGGTTCCCGGGAAGACAGGATTTGCTCACCTTTTTGAACACATGATGTTTCAAAGATCAGAGAATGTTCCGGAAGATACATATTTCAAAAACATTCAGGGAGCAGGAGGAACGCTCAATGGAAGCACAAATAATGACAGAACAAATTATTTTGAGATAATCCCGAAAAATGCTCTTGAAATGGCAATGTGGATGGAATCGGACAGGATGGGTTACCTCACTAATACCGTTACAAAAAGCGCACTCGCAAATCAGCAGAATGTTGTTCAGAATGAAAAACGCGAGAGTGTGGATAATGCCGCATATGGATTCAATCAGGAAATCATTGCAAAGAATCTTTACCCAAAAGGTCATCCCTACAGCTGGACGGTAATTGGAAATATGGAAGATCTTACCGGTGCTACTGTGGAAGATGTCAAAGCATTTCATAATAAATTCTATGCTCCAAATAATGCAACAGTAGTTATATCGGGAGATATAAATAAGGACGAAGTCAAGGCAATGGTGGCTAAGTATTTCGGTGAAATACCTGAAGGTGTCAAAATTGAGAAAAGGAGTCCGATGCCAGTAGCACTCAGCTCAACAATAAGGATTTACCATGAGGATAATTTTGCAAAGATGCCGCAATTGACTATGGTATTTCCATCTGCCGAGCGATACTCCAAAGACTCTTATGCTCTCAACTTTCTGAGCGATTTGCTTGCCGGGACAAAGAAATCTCCGTTGTATGCAATTCTTGTAAAAGACAAAAAACTCACTTCCAGGGTTATGTCCAGGAATGGCTCTCAGGAATTAGCCGGGAGCTTCACTATATCAGTCACTGCTAACACTGATGTCAACCTGACCGATGTGGAGAAGGCGATTTTTGAAGGATTCACCAAATTTGAAAAAGATGGTTTTAGTGAAGAAGATCTTACAAGAATTAAAGCCGGTTATGAAACCCGTTTCTACAACAGCTTCGCAAGTGTCCAGGGAAAAGCTTTTCAGTTTGCCGAGTACACAATGAACACCGGAGATCCGGAATATTATAAGAAAGATCTTGCAGCTATTCAGTCCGTTACAATGGCAGATGTGAAAGCAGCTTACAACAAGTATATTAAAGGAAAGAATTTTGTAGAAACAAGTTTTGTACCAAAAGGAAAACTTAACCTGATTGCCGTAGGATCACAAAAATCAGATATTATTGAAGAAGATATAACAAAAGCAGCTGAAGTAAAAGCCGATACAACAAAGGATGAACCTGTCATCAAAACCAAGACTAAACTTGACAGGTCCATTATGCCTAAGATAGGTCCGGACCCTGAAGTAACTATTCCTTCTCCATGGAAAGCATCTCTTACCAATGGTTTGAAGATATGGGGAATAGCTCATAACGAACTGCCACTGATACAATATTCAATTGTCATTGATGGTGGTCATATGCTTGATAAGATCGAGAAAGCGGGTGTTGCCAGTATGGTTGCTGCTATGATGAATGAAGGAACAAAAAACAAAACGCCTGAAGAGCTTGAAGATGCGATAGGCCTGCTTGGAGCTTCAATCAGAGTGACTTCCGGCAATGAGGATATTTCTGTGGAGGTAAGTTCTATGGCAAAAAACTTTGAGAAGACTCTTGCACTCGTTAAGGAGATTCTTCTTGAACCAAGATGGGATGCTGAATCATTTGCCCTGACAAAAAGCCGCGTTATTAATAATCTCAAACGTAATGCCGCTAGCCCGGATTATCTTGCATCAAATACACTCAATAAACTAGTGTTTGGCGATAACATCCTTGCTGTAGATGCGACAGGTACTGAAACATCTGTAACTGCAATAACTATTGAGGATCTTAGAGATTATTATAATAAATATATATCACCATCAATATCCAGATTCCTGATAGTAGGTGATGTGGATCAGTCAAGGGTTAAGGCAGCTCTCTCAGGTCTCAGTCTGAACTGGAAACCGAAGGAAGTGATTATACCAGAGATTAAAGTACCGGGGCCACCGGATAAGTCACAGATCTATTTTGTAGATGTGCCGGGTGCAAAACAATCGGTTATCGCTATTGGTACGCCATCACTCCCGAGGACTGATCCTGATTTCTTCCCTGCAACTGTTGCCAATTATAAACTGGGAGGATCATTCAATGGCGTATTCAACCTTATTCTCAGGGAGGAAAAAGGATTTACATATGGAGCCAGATCGAATATTGTTGGATCAAAAAATTATGGAACTTTCATAGCAACATCAAGAGTCCGTACAAATTCGACACTCGAGTCTGTGACAATTTTTAAAACGGAAATGGAGAAGTACAGGAAGAGCATTCCCCAGGAGTACATAGATTTCACTAAATCTTCTCTTATGAAGAGCAATGCTCTCCGTTTTGAAACTCTTGGCAACCTTCTCAGCATGCTGAACACGATGACTTCATTCGATCTTCCTGATGACTATATCAAGAAAGAAGAAAGTTTTATCAAAGGTCTGACTGTTGAAAAGGAGCTGGCTCTTGCAAATAAGTATATTGATCCTGCAAAAATGTACTATGTTGTCGTAGGTGATGCTAAAACACAACTTGATGATCTTGAGAAAGTTGGATTAGGTAAGCCGATTCTTGTTAAATAGAGAAGAATTAAATCAGATCCATTAACCGCAAAGATCTCAAAGTATTAACTCAAAGGTCACAAAGTGCTTTTAAGCTTTTGACTTTGTGTGCTTTGCGCCTCCTTTGTGTGCTTTGCGGTTAATTTGTTTTTATTGATGATTTTTTATTTTAAATTTGCACCACTTATTTCCATCGACTGCAAGACTGCAAGACTGCAAGACTGCACGACAGCACGACAGCACGACAAAATATTAGCCCGGATGGTGGAATGGTAGACACGCAGGACTTAAAATCCTGTGACCATTACGGTTGTGCGGGTTCAAGTCCCGCTCCGGGTACCCAGAGGCACAAGAGGTCAAAATCGACCTNNCTCTTGTTTCTTTTTGGAACTTCCAAAAACCTCACTAATCCTAAGGATAAGCTGAACTGGTTCGATGAAAATGCTGGTTGCAACTCTGATGTCCAGAGTTTATTTTCTACGCGGGATTTATATTTTGATTTATCCTGAACAGATTATCAGGATCATACTTTTTTTTAAGGGACACAAGGCGCTCAAAATTTCCCCCATAGGAAGATTTCACTCTATCTTCCCCTTCCGTCCCTATAAAATTCAGATAAGCTCCACCTGCTGAAAATGGATGCAGGGCTTCCCAATACTGTTTGGTCCATGTTGAAATCTTATCTTTATTTACCGGATCAGGATCAACTCCGATTATCACCATGGAAAAGAGTGCATCACGATAATACCATGTTGTATCTGATTTATTAATACGTGCCGCTGCCCCGTTAATAGGATATAAATGCATTGATGATTGCAATGTCGGAAGCGTATTTGCAAACTTTATATGGCTGGCAATAGCTGCATCATTTATCTCATTCATAAAGTCAGCACGCCAGTACCATTGTAAACCTTTAGGATAAAGTGCATCAAACATTCCTTGCAGCGCCGGTTGTGGAAGAGGTCCAACAAGATCTACTGCAGGTTTCTTGAAAGCACGAATTGGTTTAAACACCTCTTCTGCCTTTTCCAGAGGTCCGGTATATGTCCAAATTACTCCACACATCTTCTTTAAGTGATAATGCTCTGGGAATGGGGGACCAGGGGGAACAGTGAGAAAAGCAAAAAAACCATTAAGCTCATCCGGAGCGCTCTTAATTAATTTTTGATGCCATTTAATAATATCAGAAGCCTCACTTAGTTCCCACAACATTGGACCAGCATAAACCATGTCGATAGGATGCAGTCTGAAAGTAAATGCAGTAACAACTCCAAAGTTACCTCCGCCCCCTCTGACGGCCCAGAACAAATCCTGATTTTGATTTGCATTTGCGGTAACAAAACTTCCGTCAGCCAAGACTATATCAACCGACAAAAGGTTATCAATACTCAGTCCGCATTTACGTGTGAGATGACCTATTCCTCCACCAAGAGTCAGTCCCCCGACACCTGTAGTGGAAATAATTCCGCTAGGAGTAGCCAGACCAAATACGTGAGTCGCATGGTCAACATCTGCCCAGGTGCTCCCTCCTCCAACTACAATAGTCTTCGCTTCCGGGTCTACACGTGTGTATTTAATTTTTGAAAGGTCAATAACCAATCCGTCATCACATATCCCTAATCCGCCTGCATTATGTCCTCCTGAGCGGATAGAGATAAGTATTTTATTTTCTCTGGCGAAGTTGACTGACCTGATTATATCAGCTACATCAGAGCAATAGACAATAAACCGCGGACGTTTGTCGATCATTGCGTTGTAAACTTTACGGGCTTCATCATAACCCATGTCGGAAGGTTCTAGTAAATTACCCCGAAGACCCTCCCTGAATTCCTTTAAAGAGGCTTCATTAAACATCTTTTAAAATATTTAGTTAATAATTGAACTTTACTTAGTTTTAGATGTAATTAATATTAAACAGCAATTCCTGATGATTGTTGAGTCGGGTCAAAAAATATTTTGGAACCCATTACCCTTCATCATTTTACCGGATTAAAAGAACTGCTGAAACTGAGAAGTCTTATAACGTCACCTGCTATTGACTCCTAGACATAAAAACCCGGTTCGAATAGAAGGTGAGCCATTCCGTTGAATTAATGGTTTAATGATCAATTGATTCGTCATATAGATCAGCAATAAATAAATGAATGTCAGTCTTGCAAACCGTTAAAAGAATATTATGAATTCAGAAGAGCTAAAAAAATTACAGTCGCCCATAAAATCAAAGTTTCAAAAAGATCCGAAGACAGCTATCATTACGCTGCGGGCTGAGGGTAAAATTGGAGAAGGTATTTCATGCAAAATTGAGACCGGGCGAACATTAGTTGAGGCAGGACTTCATCCTGCTACCGGGGGCGACGGAATGCTGGCATGTTCAGGCGATATGCTTCTTGAGTCTCTCGTAGCTTGTGCAGGTGTAACTCTAAGTGCTGTTGCAACTTCTATTGGTATAAAAATAAAAGATGGGACAGTAAAAGCAGAAGGGGACCTTGATTTCAGAGGGACATTAGCTGTAGATAAAGATGTTCAGGTGGGTTTTAAGAGAATCCGGTTAATATTTGAACTCAATTGTAATGAAGATGCCGACAAAATTCAAACACTTTTGAAACTGACAAAAAGATATTGTATAGTTTACCAAACTATTATCTCAGGAACTGAAGTAAATACAAGAATTGATAAAAGCAAAACATAACCTTCATAACCGTTAGTTACCTACCCTAATAGTTTGAGGTATAAACAGACATTTGGACTACACCTGATTAATTAAGTGCATGATTAACAGCCAGGTACTTAGTGAAGTTAAAAGTTTTAACATAAAAAGTTCTTTCACCTGGTTGCAACTTTGGTCCGTTGGGGGTACCCAGAGAAACGAAGAGGTCAAAATCGACCTCTTGTTTCATTTATGACATCCTGAGATCCCCACTAATTCTAAGGATGATTCGTACAGTAATTTTCATGGGACGGGTTGCAACTATTTATTTGAAGAAAATGAGTATTTTGTCAGAGTTGCAACCTGAAAATGGCAATGATAACTATTCAGTAAACCAAAACTCCAGCTTTAAAATGAAATCAAGAATAAATAAGATTCTGTTTTTAACTACAATTTTATTCCTTTCAGGCTTTATTTTAAAAGCTCAGGAATTATATGTTGGAGCCAACTATCATCCTCATGACAACAAGCAACCTGATAAAATAAAAAATGATATTCAGCTTATGAAAGCTGCCGGGCTTAATGTCGTCCGGATGGGCCATCTGGCTTGGGATAGTTATGAACCTTCGGATGGAAAATTTGATTTTGAATGGTTTGATAAGGTTATGGATATGATGAACGAGGCCGGTATCAAGGTCATTCTTGATATAGCAATACGGCCAGCGCCCATCTGGTTACATCACAAGTATCCATCAATTGATATTGTTGATGCCAGCGGGGATGTTCTTTATCCTAATCATCGTTATATGGAAGATATTGGAGAACCGATGTATCAGAAGTACGCCTTACGTTACGCAGATACGCTTACAAAGCGGTATTTTAAACATCCGGCCTTGCTGGCATTTGGTATCGACAATGAATCTGGCGATGGACGGATATCTTATTCCGAAACTGCAAGAGAAAGGTTTATTGCCTGGTTAAAGAAAAAATATTCCACAGTTGATAATTTAAATAAAGCCTGGGCAACTCAACGATGGTCGAGAAGGATTAANNCAGTTTGAAGAAATTGGCTTCCCTGTATCAACTCACCCCACCGATGTGCCTGAAAGAATGCTCGATTTCAGACGTTTTGTTTCAGATGAAATAAATCAGTTACTTTTTAAAGTTATTGACAAGGTAAATACCAATGCTCCAAATACCCTGATTAATACAAATGCCTGGTATTACAGCGCAATGAAGTATTTTGACTATTCCCAAATAGCTTATTCCGGAAAAATGACACGTGAAGGCTGCGGTTTCTATCCCGGACTTTCATTAACCACCAATTGGGGTGTTATGAATGCCCTGTTTGGAATTTCCCGTATTCAATTCGAAAGCACAAACCCTTTCTGGTGTTCTGAATTTACAACAATGACAGCCGTTCCAAATTCCATCAGAAAATCGGCTTATGCAACATTAATGTATGGCAACCAGATGGTTTGCGGATGGACATGGCAAAGTATGCTCAGTGGTGAAGAACAATATCTGGAAGGCATGGTAGATTGGGATGGTATTCCAAACCGCAAATACGAGGAATACAAGAAAATTGCAACAGAATTTAAAAAGATTGAAAAATTCTTTCCATATAAACCTCAGGCAGAAGTTGGTCTGGCTTTTTCATTTCCCAGCCAGATCGCAAGCAGCTATTTCCCCGAACAACATGATAGCCAGCTGCAAGCCTGTTTCGATTTGTTTTATTGGCGCAACTTGGATGCCCGGATTGTTGAAATTAGCAGAAGTTCATTGAATTATAAATTATTGTTTGTTCCCGGTGTTGTGGTAATGGATGAAGCTACAGCAAATAAAATTCGCGACTTTGTAAAAAACGGAGGAACAGTTGTTATGACAAGTAATTCTGCAATTGTTGATGAAACCGGACAAGTTTTTGCTTCAACACGTCCAGGCCGCTTAAGCGATGTGTTTGGCATACGCATAGGGAGTTACGAAGAAACAGAAGTTCTTAACGAAATCTCCCGTAAATCATTGAAAGGGAAGAAGATTGAATTAAATTATAAAGGGAAAACAATTGATACAGAATCATCCCGGTTTGATATTATCGAATCCAAAGGAGCAGAAATTATCGGAAGTATAACCAGCTTAGATAAAGATTATCCGATTTTTACTTCCAATAATTACGGCAAAGGCAGGGCTATTTACGTTGGTCTGCCGGCAAAAAATGAAATACTTGGTACCTTACTTGATGAACTGATTGTTGAACTTTCAATTCAAAAAGGCCCGGAAGTGCCAAACGGTGTTATGGCGCGCCAAATAGATAAAAACCATATCTTATTCCTGAATATAAGTGGCGAGCCTAAAGAAATTCAGATGAAAGGAAATTCACGAAGCATTCTTTTTGATAAAGATTACAGCGGTAATTTTATGATTGCACCGTATGAACCTGAGTTTATTGAGGTTAAGTAAATTTAAAATTATGAAATGAAAGAGAAACATTAGATATTTAAGCATCTAAAAAAAGGATTTCCATGAAAAATCGATTAATAAAAATAAGTCATGTTTCGGTCTTTATAAGTAGTTTATTACTGACTTCAGTTCATGCGCAGGATATTACAATTACGGTAGATGCTACAGTGAATAATAAATCTGTTTCTCCATATATCTATGGGCGAAATGAAAGTTTTGACAAACCTGCTGCATTTTATAAAGACGCGGGTTTGCGTTTTGCCCATATGAACGCGGGGAATAATGCCATCAAATATAACTGGCGTAAGAAGATTACAAGCCACCCCGACTGGTATAATAATGTTTACAGTTACGATTGGGACACAATGTCGAAAAAAATTGCGACAAATCAACCCGATATACAGGTGATGTGGGCGTTTCAACTGATTGGTGATTTTTAAAATATTATTAGGATAAAGAACATTAAACAAAAAAATCATTCATGAACCAAAAATTTGTGCGATTTGGAGTTATTTTATTGTTTCAGTTTTTGATACTGTTTCAGGGAAAAACTCAGGTTGTGCAAAAACCGGCTTTATCTATAAGAACCAGAGAAAATTTTGACTTTAGTTGGTTTTTCCACAAAGGCGACATAGCCATAAAACGTGTAATAAAAGCCGGAGGCCAGGCTGGATTGACTGATATCAATGTAAAAAATATAGCTAAGGAAGATACAACTATTGATTACACAAATTTTGAGAGCGCCAAAATTTTTTATCCCCGTGATTGGAAAAAGGTTAACCTCCCGCACGACTGGGCTGTTGAAGGTACTTTTATGCACGATAATTCACTGGGCAACCAGCCGGCAGCTAACGGGTTTTTGCCTACAGGTATAGGTTTTTACAGGAAAGAATTTGAAATACCGGAAGCAGACAAAGGGGAAAAAATATCCATTGAGTTTGATGGTATTTTCAGGAATAGCACGTTGTGGGTAAATGGACATCTGTTGGGTAACCACCAGAGTGGTTATACTCCATCTTACTACGACCTGACCGATGTTTTGCGTTATGGCAATGAAGGCAAAAATGTAATTTTGGTAAAGGTCGATGCCCGCGAATACGAGGGCTGGTGGTACGAAGGTGCAGGAATTTACAGGCACGTATGGCTTACCAAAACAGATAGGCTTCATGTTGATCGGTTTGGCACATACATTACAACGCCTGCAGTTTCTGATGCGGAAGCTACAGTAAGTATCAGAACCATATTGAAAAACGAATACAAAATAGCTAAAACTATTTCGCTTGTTTCAAAAATTGTCGACAAAAAAGGGCATGTGTTCGATGCGAAAACTTCTACAGAGACATTATCCCCTTTTAGCCAAACAGAAATATCGCAGGATGGCAAAATTATGAAACCAATGCTTTGGTCGCCCGAAACGCCAAACCTTTATAAGGTGCTGACCGAAGTTTCTGAAAACGACAATTTAATTGATTCATATGAGACCACATTTGGTGTGCGGACTGTTGAAATCAACAGCAACGGGGTCTTCCTCAACGGCAAACTCTATCCAGTGAAAGGCACCTGCAACCATCAGGACTTTGCGGGCATAGGAGTCGCCCTTCCCGATAAAATCAACTGGTATAAATTAAAGCTGCTCAAAGAAATGGGAAGCAATGGTTACCGTTGTTCACATCATCCGCCTACCCCTGAACTTCTTGATATGTGCGATAGCATGGGTATGCTTGTCCTGAACGAGAACCGTTATTTATCCAGCACAGAAGAAGGCTTGAAGGATTTAACCACCATGTTGTACCGCGACAGGAACCATCCATCGATATTCATGTGGTGCATGGAAAATGAGGAATGGATACAAGGAACATTAATGGGAGCCAGGATATTAGAAACAATGGTTGAAACATCTCACAAGATCGATCCTACGCGTAAAGTTACAGCAGCTATGAACCATGCCCGCAACGANNGAGGGGACAAGTTTTGTCTCAACCCGCGGCGAATATGAAAACAATTTGGGAAAAGGCTATGCTTCAAACTCTATTATATGGCAACCCGAATGGGGACCTTATCCGGGTGAAGACTGGGCCGATATTGTTAGGTATCCCTACCTCGGTGGTCTGTTTGTTTGGACGGGGTTCGATTACAGGGGTGAACCAACTCCATTTTCGTGGCCATGTGTATCCTCACATTTTGGTATAATGGACATATGTGGTTTCCCTAAAGACGGTTATTATGCTTACAAAGCTGCCTGGACTAACGAACCTGTTGTCCATATTTTTCCGCACTGGAACTGGCCTGGCAAGGAGAAAGATACTATTAAAGTTCACTGTTATACAAGTTGCGACGAAGTGGAATTGTTCCTTAATGGTAAAAGCCAGGGGAAGAAAAAGGCCGAGCCTTACAAGAAGCTTATTTGGTCGGTTGTTTATAAACCCGGCAAATTGGAAGCTAAAGGATATAAAGGCGGGAAGTTGATAACCAAGGATATTGTTGAAACCACCACTACTCCTGCTGAATTAACTTTGAGCAGCGATGTCAATACCCTGAAAGCCGATGGTTGCGATGTTTCTGTAATAAGGGTTGCTATAAAAGACGACAAAGGAAGAGTTGTCCCGACTGCCAATAATCTGGTGAAATTTTCAATTGAAGGGCCTGGAAGAATAATTGGTACCGGTAATGGCAATCCAACCAGTTACGAACCCGACAAGGCCAGCCAGCGTATGGCATTTAACGGGTATTGCCTGATTTTGGTTCAATCTTATAAAAAAGCAGGAGAGATTAAGTTAAAAGCATCTTCCGAAACACTTAAAGGATCGGAGGTAGTTATTAAAGTGGAATAGGATTAAATGAATTTACATAGCCAGTCGTTTTTTGTACTCTGATTTTTTAACATACAATATACGCTGGCAAACACGTGTGGCTAAAGTTTCATAGTGTGAATTATGGTGCTAACCTATGGGTAAACGGGCAGAAGGTTGTCGATTCCACCCTGATGGAAGGCGCATACAGGTTGTATTCTTTCGATATCGCCCAATACATTAAAGCCGGACAGAAGAATTGTCTCGCGCTGGAGATTTATCCCCCAAAGACTTTTGACCTTACCATCTCCTGGGTCGACTGGAACCCCACACCTCCCGACAGGAGTATGGGCATCTGGTACGATGTAACCTTATCCGCCACTGGCCCCGTAGCCATTGAGCATCCCTTCGTGAAAACCAAATTAAACCTGCCTTCAACCGACAAGGCCAGACTCAGTGTGACCGCAGAACTGGAAAATGCGGAAAGCAGTCCAGTTAAGGGCTTGTTGAAAGGCACGATAGAGAATATAACTTTCTCTAAGGAAGTAAACCTTAATGCGAACGAGACTAAGGAAGTTTCATTCGTGCCCGAAGAGTTCCCGCAACTCGTGGTTGCAAATCCCCGCCTTTGGTGGCCGCATAGCGTGGGCCCTCAAAACCTCTACAATTTAAACCTGAGCTTCGAGATAGACGGGAAGGTATCTGACACGCGTACCATACGTTTCGGTATCCGGGAGATCACCTCCCGGATGAACGTGTTTGATACTCTACGAACAAAAGTGTTCCAGGTAAATGGTAAGAACATCGTGATCCGCGGCGGAGGCTACGTGGAAGATCTTATGCTTCGTCCATCCAACGAACGTGTGGACGCCGATCTCCGCTACCTTAAATTCATGAACATGAACACGCTGAGGATGGAAGCTCCCCGTGGCTCTGACTATCTTTTCGAGCGTTGTGACGAAGAAGGTATCCTGATCATGGTTGGCTGGTGCTGTGGCCTCCCCTTCGAAAGTTGGAAGCACTGGACAACACATACGGGCGACATTGCTGAGGAAAGCTGGCGAGATCAGGTTGTCAATCTTCGTGCCCACTCATCTGTTTTCACATGGTTGTATGGGAGCGATAATTTCCCTCCGGAGGACATAGAACGGCGCTATATTAATGTTCTCAAAAAATATGACGGAACGAGACCCTATTCGTCCTCGGCCACACAGGCGCCCAGCAAGATTGAGGGTTATACTGGTTTATTTATGGGCCCTTGGCCTCAGGCATACGCTTATCTTCCTCCTAATTCCTGGTACTCAAAGCTCGAGTTCAATACCGAGTGCGGTCCCAATGGTGAGCAGCTTCCTCCAATAGAAACCATCAGGAGGGTGATGCCCGAAAAGGACCTCTGGCCTGTTAGTCCCGGTTGGGATTTGCGCCTGCGTAAGGACTTTTATCCTCTTTCCCGCAAAGCGCTTGAATCAAGATATGGAAAACCCGCGAGTCTTGAGGAATATTGCAACAAGTCGCAGATACTTCAGATGGAGGCAGTAAAGGCAATGTTCGAGGCCTTCGCAGGAAACAAGTACAAGTCGAGCGGCGTTATATACTGGATGTTTAACAGCGCCTGGCCTAAGTTTTACTGGCAGTTGTACGATTACTTCTTAATGCCCAACGGTGCCTTTTATGGTGCAAAGAAGGCTTGCGAGCCCATGCACGTACAATACAATTACAAGGAGAATGCGGTACAACTCGTGAACTGTTTTTATCACGAATTCACTGGATTAAAAGTTACGGCCAAGGCCTTCGATTTTCAAACGAAGGAAATATTCTCGAAAGAAGTCACGACCGGTATGAAGGCAGATGAAAGTAAG
>PMIL01000112.1 GCA_003157075.1 Bacteroidales bacterium
CTGATCCTGCTCTGACCTACCAGGTCACATCAGGCAGTCTGGTCAGCGGTGATATTTTTGATGGTTCTTTGACCCGTGAACCAGGTGAGGACGTCAAGGTCTATCAAATCCTGCAGGGAACATTACATCTGAGCAGCAATTATACGCTCACATATGAAGGTAACACCTTCACCATAACTCAGAAATCTATGTACCCATCCGTTACTGTTAGTTCTGCCTCCATACAGTACAGCGACGAGATTACATTTACAGCACGGATCACTCTGGGTGCTCCACTTCTCAGCGGACGCTTGCATCCATATGCTTCAGTAACATTCAAAATTGGAGATCAGGATATGGGTACAGTAATGCTGAAAGTAAAAGGTCTTGATCTTGAAGGTAAATTAACTACAACACTGACCGAAAGGATCAAGGGACAGATGGCTCCTGGCAATAAGGTCGTTTACGCTATATTTGGCTTCTCCGACAGGAAAATGACTGTAAGTCCGAATCCGGCAACCACAAATCTTATTATCACACAGGAAGATGCACGCGCAACTGTTACCGGAACATACATACAGTCAACAAATACTGTCGGCAAATCATTTGAAGACGGAAAAGTACTACTGAAAGCAACTATACAGGATATTA
The DNA here is from genome assembly GCA_003157075.1 of Bacteroidales bacterium. GTDB lineage: Bacteria > Bacteroidota > Bacteroidia > Bacteroidales > VadinHA17 > LD21. The sequence goes on from PMIL01000112.1 coordinate 631, forward strand.
CAGCTTGTAGAGGCGATCAGGATTACGATCCGAATGCAGGTGATATACGCAACGCAAGAGTTCGTTTCTTAAAGGGAACAACTCCGATAACCAACTGGCTGATTCCGGATCTTGTAAACGGAAGAGACACCAAAACAGGCGTTGTTAATGCCAAGTGGTCATATGACGGACCTTCAAAAGATGTTCCAAATGACATTAATGTTGAAGTAGGCGGCGGCGGATATTATGTAAGGAACAATCCTACTGATCTGGCAGTGGTTACCTTATACTCACCGGCAGGAGACTATGTTGCAGGCGGCGGATATTTATCAAATCCGAACAATTCCGATGGTTTATACCGTGGAACTCCTGGTCTCAGAACAAACTTCGGATTCGTTGTGAAATACACTAATAAGGGTACTAATCCTCATGGTAACATGGACGTCATATACCGGAGAATGATTGGAGGTGATGTTCATACCTACCAGATTAATTCTACTTCCATAACATATGTGGCAGTGAATGACGTCTTCCACAGTGGCAAGAATGCACTTATCACTGCAAAAGCAAATCTGAATGAGATAACGAATCCTGGTACACCGCTTCTGATGGGAAGTAACCTGAAATTGCAGGTACGCATGACAGATAATGGTGACAATCCTGGTGGTGACAAAATTGCCATAAGCCTGTGGAACGGAAGTTCGCTGTTATTCTCAAGCAGCTGGAACGGTTTATTAACCACCCAGACTCAGCTAGGCGATGGTAATCTGATCATTCATTCCGGGTTTAATTTCGGAGATATCTTCAATGGCCAGGTTAATGATGGTCAGGAACACCTCCTTTCTGCAGAGATTGGCGTGAAAGCTTACCCGAACCCATTTACTGATCATGTGTACTTCGATCTTTCCTTGCCGACTGATTCAAAAGTACGCCTTGAGGTCTATAACGTAGACGGGTCTAAGGTTGCTACCCTGTATGATGATGTTGTGGTAGCCTACGATCACTATCGGCTTGAGTTTGCTCCGAATAATTTGAGCAGCAATATATTAATCTATCGTCTGATTGTAGATGGTACATTACAGTTCACCGGTAAATTGATTCATAAGTAATGATTGGTTGTACCCGGGTATTAAGTTACCCGGCAAACTGCCCCTCCAGGTTAGGGAGGGGCAGTTTAAATTTATTAACTAAAAAAAATGCTAAAATGAGACGAAGAGTATTTGGAATTTTAATTGTCCTGTTGTTGATCCCGGTTGTATCGTGTAACCATATAGGAAGTAAAAGACAACAGCACGAAGCCGATAACAGAATTATACAACAGAAGGATGGGACAGTTGCATTAATACTGGACAAGGCAGCACGATATTCAGACGTAACCAACCCATCAAACAATACTGCAGACTGGAGTGTTGTTATTTCTGCACCGGGTCGTTTTAAGGTCTGGCTTTCAAGTGCAACCAAAGATACTTCAAATCTCAGGTATGCAAATTCTGTGAAAATCAGTCTGCAGGATGACCGGCTTGAAGCGAATCCTGCCTGTGATAAAATAGTCAGAAACTCTAACGAGGTTAATTATCCTTATTTCAGAGCTGACTCTTATATGGGATCGATTTATTTTTCTGAACCAGGGGAATATAATATTCAGGTAATCAGTGAAAAAGTCCTGGCAAAAGAGGTGGACTCCCATGAAACTTCCCTGGCTGATGACACCAAACTTATGTCAGTTATACTGACTCCGACAACTCGTTAGTCAAGTTATATTCAGGTAATTAGCTGACAAAGGTCAGTCCGTATTAAATAAATTTATAGCCCGCTTTCATTTTCGAAGGGACCGGACGTAAAAAAATTAGCCAGGTGGCTAATTTTTTTTATGGTTAATCGACAATCCAGGCGCAGAAGCTTTATGAGCCACGTCAGGGGCATAGCCGTCATCATTAGGAGTAGAAAAGAGGAAAA
>PMIL01000366.1 GCA_003157075.1 Bacteroidales bacterium
AGCTGGTAGCTCCTAGGGCAGGGCGACTTTTAAATAAAAGATGAATTTTCTTCGTATTTCTGGTAAAGATATCTTGATGGGCTGACCTAAGAACCTTCTCTTTTGGCAGAAATAACCAGTTCATCGATCCAAAGCTTCTGAGAGTTGTCCAATAGTCCCGGGCCAAAATAAGGAGCCATTAAAAACTGGTTGAACTTCATATGCGGAAAATCGGTGGATCGTAATATCTCGTCCGTACGATCAATAACCAGCTTCCCGTCAAACCAGCCTCTGACAATTCCGTCTTTGACAGGCACATCGTTTTTCATATCCAGGGAATTCAGTTTAAAGTAAGCCTCAATGCAATGCCATTTATCATCATTAAAGAGTGTATCATTACTATCGTACAACATGCCATTATAACCGCCCTTCAGCGGTCCCTGGGTAAGTCCGTGTGCCATATGTTCGTTTTGAATATCCTGGGCAGCCAGACGCAGCCTTCCATTTACCGGTTCAATATAAAGGGTAAGGTGGGTGGCAGCAGGGCCATCAAATTCGCCGTTTTCGGTTGTAAGAAAATGAGTGAGATGAGGATGCCAGTTTACACCCGTCCATTTCCAGCCCTTTGACAATCTCAGATAATAACGGATATATATTTCCCCGGACGGTTTGAACAGATGCCTTTGAGGAGATGATCCATGAACGTCCTGAATGCCCTTAATCCATTCATATTCAATGCAGCCGGCTCCATCCCTGGAATTGACGTTTATCCGGCATGCAGTTCCATCATACCATCCCCGGTCTCCAAGCTGCATATCGTCAAATTTTTCATTGATAAGGACATCTTTTTGACCTTCTGCCATCTGAAAAAAGACAGATAACATCAATATGGGTAGCAGTAAGTTCTTATACATAAGCGAAATGCTTTATAATCAATTAATAAACAATCATTTATAAAATATTACATGATAATATCTAATTCTGTGTTCTTAGTTAGTCCGGTATCCATTTTCTTTTTACCTGCGATAACTGTATATGGTGCTGAAAATTTCCTGGCATCACCATCTGCATCATATTCAAGAAGCTCCATCTTCAAGCCGCCATGGTTATCAGTCTGGCTATGGGCAACTTCTTTACCATTCCTGTCTATCACCTTTATTTCTTGTCCCGGTAATACCTTACCAGATTTGTCATGAAGTATTATTGAGAGCGTCCAGTAGACAGAATAAACATGATGCTGACTGGTTGCATTAACAGCGAAATCGACACCTGAGAATTCATTTGACCTGAATTTAGTTCCAAAGGCCAGAAAATCAAGCTGTTCATAAGATCCCATCCTTATCGGTTTAAAATCAGATTTTGTGTTTGGTGTTCTTTCAATGATGTTGCCCTTTAACTCAGTATCTTCCGCTCTGCCATAACTGGATGCCACCCAGACAGATGTGACATTCGATCTGATATGATTGTTATATATTTTACCACCTTTGGAGTTACCAATATAGAAGGCACACGCGACGGCATCTGTCCCGGGATTTTCCTGGTCAATTATGATATCATTTCCGAATATTTCATTGTCACCGGCGCTGGCACTATAGAAAAATGCAGTAGCTACAGGAATAAAATTCGGATACTTCACATATTTTCTTCCGGTTATGAAGAATTTGTTATTATAAATTCTGTTTCCAAGGCAGCCTTCCGGTGATCCGATAGTTGCACCGTAATCAGCCATACGAATTGCATTTGTGCTTAAATTATCGTTATACTCGCAGCTCGGAAGTGAGGCTTGAATATGGAATTCGTTATTGAATATTTCGATATCCCTGTGTCGGAATATTTCAATCCCTGAGCCTATTTCCGGTTCAAAACGGTTTTCAAATATCTTAGATCCGTCGCCCATTGCCATCAAACTGTAATGGTTAGTAACCGTCTGACGATTAACAAAGTAATTATGATGAATAGTTGAAAATTTCCCCTTGAAGCATAAACACCCCTGTCCGCCATAGAAATCGCAGAAAGATACTTCTGAAGCTTGTTCGCCCCGAAGATCAACGGCATAGAATTCTGATCCGTGCCGGTTGATAATAAAGGGATTCCTGATGTCGAATGTGCAGTTTGTAATTGTCGCCTGAGGCACATCAACTGCAGTGGTATTTATTCCAGAGGAAATGACCTTTACATTATCGAGAATAATACGGACATTCGTGGCAGTGGATTGAATTCCCCAGGAGAGTATTCCAATAGTAGCATTTCTTATTATTCCATTTTTTATTGTTACGGTACCTGTTCCGTCTGCTATAGGTATACCTTCCTGAGGTTTCCCGGAGATAACATCAGCCGTATAATCAAAAAAAGCTGAATGATTTATGTTATATAAATGATCATAATGACCCATTGGATGTGTTTTTTCAACTATACCTATGCCTGCATCCATTGAGGGTCTTATGTCAATTTCATCTACGAGGCAGTCATTTTCAGCTTTCACCCGGATACGATATTTTCCCGCAGGCAGGTTATTCAGATGTGCAAAAATAAATCCTCCCCCGAGTTGGGCAGAACGATTAAGTATTGGGCAACTTACCCGGGTGGAGTCACCATACTTTGTTATACATCTGACTTCATTCCCTTTTTCATCATCAACAAAAATACTGATCCGCATATCTTTTTTCAAATCGCCACCCATATCTGTGTAATAATTACCGGTTATACCGCACATGGCAAAGTACGACCTCAGGGGTACAGGCAGGTATACGTAGGAGGAAACTATCTCATCACCAGCTTTCAACCGCAATAACTTTTTGCCGATGAAGGTATGAACCTCTTCTGTATTCTCGATTTTCGCTCCCGGAGCCTTTGAGATATCCCATCCGGTCAGCCCGTCTTCAAACCCATAATTTGCCACATGCTGGTAATTTCCATCTGCAAAAGTCAAAGTATATCCATTCAGATCAAGGGTAACATCTTTGCCCAGGAAAAGAGTGCTTTTTTCGCTCGAGATATCCTGGGTTAATTCATAGGTCGCTCCTGCCCTATCACATATTCCTGGTCTGCTGACTGCAATAACTCCATCTGATAATGTCTTATGATCCTGCTGCTTGTACTGTGCACATAAGCTCCCGGAAGCAAATGAGGTTAACATCAGTATAACAAAGAAATGCAATTTTGGTATATTCATTATCTCATTTTTTTGTAATAAGTATCAAATCGTAATGGCTAATTCCTTTTAATTTCTTTATATTAGTAATATCTTACCGAAAGGGATAAAATTATACAATATAATGATGCAATGATATGAAAACAAAAGAATATATTAAAATAAAGACAATCTTTCGCCTTCATAACCTTATTTTTATTTTACTTATTCTGATATCCAATAGGAATAATAGGTTATGGGCACAGTCTGAATCTCCGGATCTAGCAAAATATACTCCGAAATGGATACAACAGGGGTTTGCTGATGCAGGAGCCAGCCATGAGCCCTGGATATTCCAGGTTCGCCGCAATGGGGAGGAATTCAATCAATGGCAGAAAGACAATTTCGATTATCAGCTTTCCGAACCATATATTAAGGCTTTGGCTGAATCGGGTATTACAGTCTTCCATGTCGGCTGTTATAAAGGATTCGGTTTCAGAGCCGAGAAAGAATATATGGACCGAGTGGCACAGGCAGTGTCAATTGCCCATAAATATGGGATGAAGGCTGATACATATGTTCAGTGGAATACTATGGCTTATGAGACTTTTTTTTCCGAAGTCCCTGAAGCAAAAACCAATTTATGGTATCAGATTGACATAAACGGAAAACCCTTGATGCTTACTTACAGCAATCAGCAATCATGGCGTTACAGGCCATGCTTTAACAATGATGATTATATGAATTATTTCAAGGAGAAAATAATCCGGTATGTGGTTCAAACAGTTAAAACGGATTTCATCCATTTTGACAATTTTGATTTCAATTACCCGCCATCAGCAGATTTTAATCCCGCCACAATTGCGGCATTTCGAAAATACCTAAACGATAAGTATTCGACTACGAAAAGGATTGAAAGATTTGGCTTTGAAGACTTATCTTATGTCTTGCCTCCTGCATGGAATAATGAAAATCCTGCAGAGAAAATGCTGACTATCAATGATCCGGTAATGCAGGAGTGGATAGATTTCCGTTGCTGGACGTTTACGACACGCCTGGCTGAATGTGCCCGTTTTGTGCGCTCAATGAACAAGGAAATAGTCATTGAAGTCAATCCACACGGATTAGTAGGCAGCAACAGGGCATGGGAAGTAGGCATCAATCATCCCGACCTTATGCAGTATACCAATGTGATCTGGACTGAAGATGACAACAACCCCCGATGGGAAAATGGAGTAGCAATTGGCAAATTCCGTCATTTTAAACTGGGGCGCACCACAGGCAATTTTATTATGACTTACTGTGGCAAACCGCAGGATTTTGCTGAAAATCTTGCACTTAACAGGACTATTGGTTTTTTAGGGACCGAGATCCCATCAGGAGTCTCAAAAAAATACCTCGACTTCTGGTCAGCAAATAAGGATCTCTATTCAAATGTATCAGGAGCCGAAAAAGTTGCCGTCTTACGCAGTTATCCTTCTATGGCTTATAATAACTTTGAGACACAGGTCGCTGTAAATATGGCTGAACAGGCATTACAGCAAAAGCAGATCCCATTCGATATCATTTTTGATCAGCAGATGGGTCAGCTAAAAAAATACTATGTGATTGTTCTTGCAGATCAGGAGAGTCTGACTGATGAATCGATTGCTTCTATAAAAAGATTCGTGAAGGATGGCGGAGGGCTGGTAATGACGGGAAATACCGGAAAGTTCGATGGATGGAGAAGATTAAGGAAGATAAGCCTTCTTATGGAATTATTGCCGGAAGATGAACAATTATCTACTATAAAACTTACCTACGGCGGAGATCCGGTATCAATTAATTATGGAAAAGGTAAGGTGATTTATCTTCCTTCTCTGAGACAACCTTCGGGAGAAGTAAAACTTGGAATGGAATCAGTGTGGATGATGCCTGAAAATGCAAATGAACTCTCATCAGCTATTTACAGGTCAGCCGCGAATCCTCTTCCTTTAAAAGTCAATGCCCCTCAATGGATAGGCGTTTCACACGACTCCGGTGAAAATCGCGAAATTATCCACCTCTTCAATTATAAGAATAGTCCCAATACAGAATTGATCACGCTGGAGTTTAATGGTAAGGTGAAAAATGCCTGGGCTGTTTCCCCTGATTTCAAAGGCAGAAAAACTATACCTCTTGCGGAGAAGGGAGTCCTGACAAAATTGAACATTAATGATCTTGATGTTTATGATATTATAGTACTTGAGAAATAGCAGATTTATAAAAACATCACAAATTCTTAAGTTTTAATATCAGTTTGATAATCTGATTTCTAATTGATTCAAAACGTTCAGGAGTCCAATTCCCGAAATCATTTATAATTTCACGATCATTGAAGTCACACATATCCCTGATCGAATCAAGAAATTTTTCAGCTTCGGCAATTTCTGCGGGATGTTTTCCGCCCTTTGCAGAACAGAGTTTTTCCAGTTGATAAATATAACGGACATCGTCAATACCTTCTCTCAAGGCTTCCCAGTTAGGGGTAGCCAACGGGCCCCCGACATGTGGATAAGTAATGGCATAATCGCTGAATTCATGATCAAGATCTTCAAATGGATTTCCACGGGAATTTTCAGTTGTAGATGGTCCCCAACTGCAGATTCCATCAAGGTTTTGCCTCCAGGTATAATACCCGTAAATATACCGGCTGTATCCCGGATTCATACAATCAACCACTGCATTGTTGTACTCCCAGGTCTTACGGTCTGATTGCCTTACTTTTTCTCCGCGGACCAGGGTTTTTCTGTCAACCTGGCTGTCGTTCTCGATGTCAAGCAGCTTTCCGCCAATATTTGTGGTGCTCATTGTAATGGCTCCGGGCACTTTCTTTATTTCTTTCAAAAGTTCAAGGGTAATCTTTTTTCTTAAAGCGATCCTTGGCTCATCTATAGGCATAAATCCAAGAGGCGGACCTCCGATCGCCTTGTTTTTTTTCATAGCTGTTTCTGCCAGTGCCCTGGCTCGTGCCGGATGGATTTTAGGATCATAAAGCAATATACTTCCAGGATGCTGACCCTTTGCGGCTTGTAAGTATTGACCAAAATACCAGAATACTGGTCGTGTAATCCCTGTTTTTTTAGCTGCGTTTAACATGGCTTCGAGGTGTTCCAACCTCGGTGAACCATCTTTATTCCATTGAAAATAATAAGGACTTGCTACTACTACTGTGCTCATTCCATGATTAATATAATCCCTGAACGAATTTATGCCATCCTGATAGATTTTCTCTTTCTGAGCTGATGACCAGTCTTTACTCTCAAGTTCAAAGAACTCATAACTCAGTAACATATTATAATCAATTCCAGGAACCGGTTCAAGAGTAACAGGAATGATCTCTACTTTAAAAGGAATTGTTTGTTCAGCTTCTTTTTCCGATTGAATCCTGATTACACCCTGGTATTTACCAGGAAAGGTTGTGCTGTCTGAGTGCACAGTTAACCAGAATCTTGTAGTATATGAAATCGGAATATTCGTATGATCAGTCCTGTCAATCAGGCGTGGGATCAACTTATAGGCGTTGCCATCGCCGGTCCTTATTTTCATTACCTTTGCTACCTGAACCTGGATATTGCCTGATGGAATTATTTTTCCGGCAGGTCCTGACAGATCGCTCACCGAGACTTTTACATCGCCAAGATCCCGGAGTGGATAGATGCAAAATGTAAGAGGGTCAAAGTCATTCCGGCTCATCAGGAGATCCAACTCACTGATGCGCTCCTTTTCGGCAGGGATGTCCCAGGGATAGACATAACGTTCAAAGTCCCTGTTAAATAATATATAACCCTGTTGAATATCCTCTTTTTTCAGGGCGAGATCACTTTTCTCTATAACAGGCAATTCCTGATTAAAATTCTTTGCAACAGGTATACTGAATTTGCTTGTAATATTTTCACCTTCTTCACCCCAAACCGGTATAATGAAAGCTTCTTTCTCTGACAGAGATGTGCCAATAATTGTAAGCATTATAGGCATTTCGTGTCCAGGTGTTCGATTGGAACTGTTCTTATGTGAATAAATCCGCAATCCCATTCCTTTATAAACAGGTTCAGGTTTAACTACAAAAGTTAATTGATTTTCACCCTGACGGATAGAGAGGCCACTCAAAGAATCAGCATTTTCAAAAACAGCATCTACAATGGATTTTTCATCACTGCCTGTGGGTAATATAAATTTGCCAATACTTTTTCCGTTCAATAATACCTCAGCCGGTACTGGCAGATCATTATCAGAATTCATCCGTGCGGAAATCTCTACTTTTTTCACTCCGGACATGACCTTCCTGCTGTCAAAGTGATAAGTAATTATTCCATAACCGGAACATTCAAGGTGAGCGTAAGGTGTGGTAAAATCCCAGAATTGAATTTCGCGATTGAAATATGGTTTCAGATCACCCCTGTTATATTCACCAGTATATGTATCCAGAATCCTCCCATTCTGATCAATCAGTTTTATTTCAAGAATATAGATCCCATCAGGAATGACAAATGGCAGGTTAAATCCAAGATTTCCAGCAGCTTCATCATAAAGCCAGGTCGTATCGCGGGCCATAACTATTCCCCGCGTACTCAACGTCCCTGCGACCGCACATTTCTTAACTTCTGAAAGGGGATGACCTGTTTTAAATGCGATGTACAAGCATTTTCGCATTAACAGACTGTCGACTATCACAGCACGGTCGCGGAGAAGATAAGAAACAACCGAGATACCTGACCGGTCAGGGTTTTTCTGGCTAAACACCTGTATGCCAGGGCCACCAATTACAAGAAGAAGAATAAAACTGTACAAATATATTTTCATTGTAATAAAATTGGGGTAAATGACTGGTTACTAAACACGATTCAGATTATGGCCGGCAGATTGATTAGTAAAACTGACAATCATTCAGAAGACTGGTTTGGTGGAAATAATCATGCTCCGGTAATTAATTCACTTTCGTTTCGCTTCTTTAACAAAATTAAAACTAATTATAACTTATTATATACATTTTGATTTAATTCTTCAGATTATCCCTGAATATTCCAAGTGGTATCTAAAGGAGCTTATATAGCGAACGGAGCTGCTAAGAAAATAAGCATCCTAAATAGGATTTTGGTTATAAAAATTTATTTTATAGATTTGTGTCACGAATCAAATAAATCATAACACGATGTCATTAGCACGTTTTGGCGTCAGCCTTGATGAGGATATCCTTAAAGCCCTTGATGAATTTGTTATTGAAAACAAATTGCCAAACCGCTCCCAGGCAATCAGGCATCTGGTCGAAAAAAATCTGGTGGAAAAAAAATGGCAATGCAATCAGATAGTAGCAGGAGCAATAGTGATGCTTTACGACCATCATAAAGGAGACGTTACTATCAAATCGAATGATACTCAGCACGAATACTTTGATGTTATCCTTTCTTCACAACATTTTCATCTGAGCCATGAGAATTGCATTGAAATTGTTGCTGTCAGGGGTACCGCAAACAGGTTAACCGAATTATCTGACAAACTAATTGGAATAAAAGGTATTATACATGGGAAGTTGGTAATGAGCCGTGTAGAATAAATAAATATTGCAGGAGTAATTATGCATATTCCCGACGGTTATTTAAGCCCTCAAACATATATTCCTTTATATGGAGTATTTGCGGCAGCAGTTACTGTGGCAGTTAAAAAAGTTAAAAAAGAAGTATCTGCGCGTAATATCCCCTATCTGGGAATGGCTGCGGCATTCTCTTTTATCATTATGATGTTTAATTTGCCTATTCCCGGCGGTACAACGGGGCATGCCGTAGGTTCTGCTGTGATCGCAATCCTGTTTGGGCCATGGGCTGCCATAGTCGCCGTATCTGTTGCCCTGATAATACAGGCGCTTATTTTCGGGGATGGCGGAATAACCGCGCTTGGAGCAAACTGCTTTAATATGGCGATATTTATGCCATTTACAGCATATTACCTCTTCAGTTTTTTCAGCTTTAACCCCGCAAGAAAAAGACTCGTGTATTTTGGAGCATTTATTTCAGGATACCTGAGCCTGGTAATGGCTGCAATACTCACAGGAATTGAATTCGGAATACAACCTCTGATAGCATCTTCCAGTGACGGTAAAGCATTGTATTGTCCATATGATCTGAAGATTGCTGTTCCCGCAATGGCTATTGAACACATGCTGCTATTTGGAATTGTTGAAGGACTTATTACAGCAATAATAGTCAGGTATTTTTTGAGAAACGAACCCGGATTAATTTATGCTTTCAGGAAAGGAGGCAAGAATGAGAATGAATAAAACTCAGAAGAAAATTCTGATCGTATTGCTTCTGTTATGTCTCCTCACTCCTGTTGGAGTTCTGCTTCCTGCGTTTTTCAATACCGGTGATGCTTGGGGAGAATGGTCAGCGCAAACTGTGAAAGAACTGGTAGGTTATGTACCCAAAGGTTTGGCAAAATATTCGGAAGTCTGGCAGGCACCAATACCTGATTACGATGTCAATAAAAAAGATTTATCCATTGTTCACCGGTCAGGATTTTATCTGGTTTCGGGTATCATCGGGGCAACAGTAACTTATCTTATAATGTTATTGATCTCGCGATTAATTATCAGAAATGAAGAATAACATCCCTCCATATTTAATCCGGACAGCCGACGATCAATTTAATCCGGCAAAAACAAAAAGGGCAAAACTTTCCTTTCTTGATAAGACTATTTTAAATTCTTCAAAGGCTGTTAAATCAATTTATCTGCAGGCAGAAAATGCAGCAAGCGATAATTTTATCCAGAATATCCACCCCAGGGTAAAATTTATTTCCCTGATTTATATGTCAATTGTGGTAAGTGTCGTAAGTAATCCGGTTACACAATTACTTATTACAGCATTTATTTTTTTGTTATGTATAGTTGCCAGGTTAAAGCTTTTGGAGGTTTACAGGAAAATATTTATTCTGGCTTTTGTTTTTGGTTTCCTGGTTGTATTGCCGGCATCTCTCAATATAATTACCCCTGGTAAAATAATATTTAAAGTTATCAGCCTCAGTAAACCATCACATTTCCTGATCTACAACATCCCTCAAAATATCGGATTTACATTAAATGGCTTGCAGGTAGTATCTATTGTTTTTCTGAGAGTTCTCAATTCCGTCTCATTTGCTCTTCTGGTTGTCTTCACAACGCCATTTCCGCCTTTTATTAAATCTTTCAAAATGGTTGGAGTGCCAGATACATTCCTTATGATCATATCACTTGCATACAAATATATTTTCATTCTTTCCAGGACAATTGAAGAAACTTACTTTGCGTTTAAATCAAGGCTTTCAGCCAATATCAACAGCAACAGTATCAGGAAGCTGATAGGCGGCCGGATATTTTTTATTTTTAAAAGATCAATGATAATCTATCAAAATACTTATTATGCAATGGTTTCAAGAGGTTATAAGGGAAAAGTCATACTCCATTCTCAAAATCATTTTGCTGTTAAAGATTTCGTTGTACTCCTGATTGTTGTCCTGTCAGGCATAGTTTTTATCTTATTTTAGAATGATGGAAGATATTATTTCATTAAAAAAAATCAATTATTCATATTACGGGAAAATCCCGGCACTTAAAAATATTGACCTTTCGATAAAGAAAGGTGAAATGTTTTCTATTATAGGCCTGAATGGATGCGGGAAATCTACTTTGCTACATATTATCAATGCTCTGGTTTTTCCTGATTCCGGAGAGGTTCTGTTTGAAGGAAATCCTTTAACTGAAAAGTCGCTTGCAGATAACTGTTTTGGAATGAATTTCCGCCATCGTATGGGATATATCTTCCAGAACCCCGACATACAATTATTTTGTCCTACTGTTTTTGACGAACTGCTATTTGGTCCGCTTCAACTTAATCTTCCAATTGAAACTGCAATGGAAAGGGCAGAACAAACCCTGCATTTTCTTGGAATTGGATATCTTAAAGAACGTCCTGTTTACATGCTTTCAGGAGGTGAAAAAAAGAGAGTCGCGATAGCATCAGTTCTTACAATGAATCCTGATATTCTGCTGGTTGATGAGCCTCTTTCAAGTCTCGATCCCAAGACACAGACGTTCTTCATCGAACTTCTTCTGGAACTTAATCATGCAGGTAAAACTATCATTTTCACTACACATCATCTTGAGCTGATCGATCACCTTCAACCCCGGGTTGCAGTTCTTTCAGAGGACCATACCATACGTAAGACCGGCACTGCTTCAGAAGTACTTGGTGATGAAGAACTTCTTATTAGCGTGAACCTGGTCCATGAACATATTCATAAACATGGGAATGAAGAACACAGACATTTTCACTCACATTACGGATTTCATAAACATTAAAATACTTTCAAAGATGAAATTTATGAAACAGGCATTGGAAAAAATATATGTTCTTATTACAATCCTGATTTATTGTCAAACCGGCTGGTCTCAGCCGCTTCAGGTTAAACTAAATCATACGATAATAATTGATACAGATTGTGGAATTGACGATATGCGCGCAATAAGTTTATTGATAAACCGCCCTGAAATTACTATAAAAGCAATATTACTATCAGATGGAACATTGCCTCCCAATGAAGGCGCAATTAAAATAAAAGCCTTATTGCAAGAATTCAACATCGATAATATCCCTGTCGCTTGCGGGGATATCCTTAAAGGAGTCAATCCACCATGGCGTGAGTTTAACAGGCAAATTAACTGGGGTAAAGAGGCTGATAATCAGGCTAAAGGAATAAATGCAGTTGATTGCCTGACTGAAAAACTAAAAAGCTCAGATGAAAAAGTAATACTGGTCTGTCTTGGTCCGTTAACAAATATAGCACAGCTGATAACCAAAGATGCAAACCTTTCATCCAGAATTGAACGGATAATCTGGTATAATGAATCAGNNGATGTCATTGCAAACCTCAATAAAGATAATGCAATGTTTGATTCATCCATGTATGCTGTCAGCGCTCAGTCCAAAACCAGGATTGGCACTGTCTTTAGAAATGTGTTCAGCCAGCCGTTGGTTTTTGAAAAACTGCTGCAAAATCATTTCAGATTATGTGACGATCTGGTGACTATATACCTTACAAATCCCGAATTATTCGACATTAATATCATAACAGATCAATTAAATGTCAGATACAATACAGGTTACAATGTTCAGGGTGTCAGGGAAGCAATAACCGACATGATAAATGATATCTATTTCCCGGAAAGAAACATAGTGTTTAACAGGTTTCCTGCTCAGCATGAAATGTTTAACTACGATGTCCGGCCTATTATAGACTCAGCAATTGCACGATACGGATCAGACGAATGGAAGGCGAATGTAATGACTGATGAGTTTCATGGACACCTTGGAGTATACTCAATTGTCGGTGCTAAAATGGGGATTAAAGCACGGGAATTTTTCGGGGTTGGTGCTGATATGCTTGAGGTAATCTCCTATGCCGGATCTAAACCACCATACAGCTGTCTGAATGACGGCATTCAGGTTAGTACAGGTGCAACTTTAGGTATGGGGACAATACATCTGGCTACTCGTGGAAAGACATTGCCATCAGCTGTTTTTTCGTACAAAAACCGTTCTGTCAGAATTAGTCTCAAAAAGGAGTATCTTGATCAGGTAGATGCGGATATTAAAGAAGGAATAATGAAATTCGGATTAATGGACGATGGATACTGGAAACTTATCCGTCATAATGCCTTGAAATACTGGGTTGAATGGGACAGAAATAAAATTTTTGATATTGAAGAAATTCATCATAAAAACAGTCCTGGTTATAAATAATAGTATTTCCCTGACAGAAAACCAAGATAAATGTTAAAGATCTTAATTCTCCCGGTCTTACTGATTTTTCACCCGGTCCATGTAACGCTCACAACCATTGATCAGGCACAAGGTACCGATTCCATGAAAGTTTTTTTCAGGATGTATTATGATGATTTTCTAAGGGATTATACCTCGTTTGACCCCGATTATAATTCTGACAAGACTTCTTTGAACCAGTCATTCCCGGGCGATCTTGCAAACAAATACTTCAATAATAAAATTAATATTTACATAAATAATAAACTATTGACAGGGAAGATATTGACAGTAACCATTCAGGACAATGAAATCTTCCTGAATCTGCTTTACAGGTCAGCTAAAGATCCGAAAAAAATCAAAATCAGGAATCAGGTTCTGACCGGATTATACAGCGATCAGACTAATATGATCTTCATAAAAATAAACCAAAATGAAGAAGCAATGAGACTTACAGGTGAACATGATAAGGAAACATGGTCATTTTATAATTAAAGTCTCCTCGTTATGCTCCGTGGTCAGTTTGATACCTTTCTCAAAATTGTTTATCCGGATAATAATTAAATTTGTCTGATCACTATACCAACTTGTAAGAATTATGTTCCTCACAGTTATATTCTTTGGCTTTTTTTCTGATTTATAAATCAGATTCAGTACAAATTCATTATCAGACAGATTCACATCTAATAACTTACCGATCAGCAGATTGCTATTTACATAGATAAATACTTTTGAATTAAAATATTGGTTAATAAGGTCAGAAGGAAATGGCTGTTTATTAAATAATCTGTACAAATTTCTGTCATCATCTATTGTCTGTAAATCTTTCAGGAAATCATCGAAATCCATCCTGCAGGATACTTTTATAGAATCGGTACCCCCTACATAGTCAATAGAAGTCATCGTTACATGACCCTGGTGCATTAAAAGCCACAGTGAGATAGTTAATATCCGAAGCATATTTATTCAGTCCAGGCGATTATTTAAAAGCATGCGTATTTCTTCCCTATGCAAGTTACATAAGAGACTAACCAAAGTTAATTTTATTTTGAAAAGCCTAATGTCAGTACAGCTTATTAAACATCATTTACTTAATATTTCTAAAAAGTTTTTTTATTAAAAACACTGAATACATACTATATTTAACACCTCAATTCAGAAATCTCAAAAATGAAATATTTAATAAAAGAACTCCGAAGGCACTATGGGAGAACAATCGCGAGCTTGAGCGGGTATGCCCTCTCAACTCTTTTTATCCTGCTTGTCCTGTCGGTTACCTTGACTAACGAGAAGAGTTCATTCGGGATACTGAAAGGAACCGGTACGCATTTCATTATATATATTCCAACAAATACATCTTGTTGTGTCAATTGTAATAATGAGGACTCAAAGGGTTCTCTTGTTGCCGAGGGAGTAAATACTATAATGCTTACAAGTGATTTAATCGATTCCGTAAAAAAAATTAAGGGCGTGAGAGATGCTGCTCCTTACCTGCTCTACAGATTGCACGAGTCGAAATATAGCGCTGATATTTCTCTGGGAGGAATAGACATGAACAGCATAGCTACAACAAACAATGTTTGTGCAAAAACCAATCTTGTTGCCGGTAAATTCCTTTCTGATAAACCTGATGAACTTGTAGCTGAAGAATCATTTGCAATGGCTCACAATCTTGCGGTTGGCGACACTTTAAAAGCCTATGGGGGTAGGTTTCTACTCGCAGGTATTATTAATTCAGGTATAAAACCAGGAAAAGCTGATGTTTATGCACCAATAGGGAATGTAAGAAGAATCCTCAGGGATGATCTGAAATGTATATCCCCCGGGTTTGATATGAATATTATCCTTGTAGAAGTTTCTGATTCAAGGATTCAAAGCCAGGTCATAAGTCAGCTTAAGGACAAAATGAAATACTTTACCATTTCAAGCTATAACTGCTATCAGCCTGCCAGTGAAGTAATGACAATAATTGAAAAAGGATCAACATTGCTTATTGTATTGATTTTTATCTTTTTATTGATCTTCACCACGAAAACACAACTGACCTCACTCATGGAACGATCTAGGGAAATCGGAATACTTAAATCATTGGGATGGTCAAACACAAGGCTATGCAATCAGATTATATTGATATCTCTCATTCAGGCCTTAATCGGGGTTGTATTAGGGATTTTGACCGGTCTCTTAATTATTCTTTTGATGAACAGCAATCAGATCAGGCTGTTTAATCTGGTGGAATTTAATTTCCGGATCAGGGTTATTCCGGTACTAATAGCTCTCTCATTAATTGGCGGGTTAATGGCCGGCATTCTCCCCATAATAAAGCTGTATCGCACAAAAGCAGGAGATATGATCAATAATTATATGTAGCAGTTATTTCAACAAAAAAATGAGCGATTATAAAATAGAATGCATTTCGTTATGTATGGAATATCTCAGTAAGAACCAAAGGGTCAATGCCCTGGAAGACATAAATCTTCATATTAATAAAAATGATACAATTCTCCTAAAAGGTCGCTCGGGTGCCGGCAAATCAACACTGTTGAATCTAATGTGCGGGTTAATAAAACCTACAAGTGGCAAAGTTATCATTGATAACATCTGTATCAACGAACTACCGGATGACAGATTAAGTAATCTATTATCCGAAAAGATTGGTATTATCTTTCAGAGTTTTAACCTTTTGCCAACATATACTGTATATGAAAACATTGAGATTGCCATTGTACCCAAGGGATTTAAAGTAAGTCTGGTTAAGGAGTATATAATGTCTTACCTTGAAAAGTTCAACTTAAAAGATAAAGCTTATTTATTACCAACTGAATTAAGTGTTGGTCAGCAGCAAAAAATTGCAATAATCAGAACATTAATTAAACAGCCATCTATAATTTTTGCAGATGAACCTACAGGATCCGTGGATGAGGAAACAGCCGGAGAAATTTTAACTCACCTCGTGAATTTTAAAAAGGAGAATGGTGTCACTCTTGTTATTGCAACACACGGAAATATATCTGAAGAATTTGCTGACAGGATTTATACAATAGAAAACGGACGCATAAAAACTGAACCACTTTAAGCTCCATCACAAATTCAAAATCTATCTTTATTAAAAGGTTACTACAAGCATACGAGCATATAATAATATTAAAAGCATGTCAGTTTTGTCAATAAAAAAATATTTTCTGATTATTATAATAGTGAGCAGGGCTTTAACTACAAATGCGCAGACAGATTCAGTAAGAACGATAGTTTTAAATTCTGTTTATGTGACAGAAAAAAAACCAACATTCAATACAACAAGCAGAGAGGTCGTCGCCCTTACCAATACTGANNGTCAGATAACGACTGGAGCAATTTCTAAACCAGTTATCAGGGGCCTGTATGGCGACCGGATACAAATCAATGTTGCTGGCCTTAAACTCGAAGATCAGCAATGGGAAGATGAACATGGTCTGGGACTCTCCGATGTAGGAGTTGAGCGTATCGAACTGATAAAAGGTCCGGCATCGCTTATGTTTGGTTCTGGCGCTATGGGTGGGGTAGTGAATATTGTTGAGGAAGATTTGCCTGAATCAGGAACTACAAAACAGAATCTCAATTTCAAATTATTCAGTAATACTTACGGTGCAGGTCTCGATTATGGTTTTAAGAAATCAGGGAAAAATACATTTCTGCTGAGAGCCGGTATCGAAAGTCACGCTGATTATTCTGATGGCTCCGGAAACCGTATTCCCAATACCCGATTTGCTCTTTACAACCTTAATCTTGGTTATATTATACAACGTGAACATTTTAAATCAGAAAACAGGCTTTTGGCTTCTTTCAACGAGTTCGGCTTTATTGCAGATTCCGCTGATCTTCATGAAGATGAAAATGAACCACGTTTGAGCAGAGAATTTGAAGAAGCACATCATACAGTATTATTCCTGTTATTCTCCAGCAAGAATTCCATTCACCTGAATGAATCTACTGAATTAAATGTTACAATGGGAATCCAGAATAATCTGCGCCAGCAACAGGAACGATCAGATGAGGTTGATCTTAGCTTACTCTTGAATACTTTTTCTTTGAATACCTCATTGCGAAAACAGTTGAATAATAACTGGACCATAACTAATGGAATCGCCGGGATGTTCCAGACCAATACCAACTATGCCAGCCGGATAATTGTACCTGATGCCTTCATTGCAGAAGGTTCAGCCTTCAGTTATGTAAACCGCAGGCAACAATCCGGAAGGGTGAATGGAAATTTTGAAGCCGGGCTAAGATATGATCACAGACAGATCATCACTCATCAAACCGGATCTCAGGTCTCTCCGGCAATTGAACTGGCTCCATTTAGCAAGGGCTTCAATAATATTAACGGATCGCTCGGTGAAAGCCTGAATTTTAAAAATCTTCTCATCAAATTTGATCTCAGTTCAGGTTTCCGTACCGGTAACCTGGCTGAATTATCAGCTAATGGGTTACATGAAGGTACTCCCAACTGGTATTTAGGTAATCGGAATATGAAAGTTGAACAGTGTCTGAATGCTGATATCTCTGCATCCTGGCAAAACAAATGGCTCTCTTTAAGGGGATCGGTTTTCAGTAACAGATTTTATAATTTTATTTATCTGCGTCCTACAAATGACGAACTGTTTGGCTTTAATCTCTTTCGCTATGAGCAAACAAACGCTACCCTGCAGGGTTTTGAAGCAGGTGCAAGTATAGAAAATAAAAAGTATTTCAGTCTGTCTCTTGATTACTCTTACCTCGATGCTCATAGAGATGACGGTACATGGCTGCCGTTTAGTCCAGCCAATCGCTTCTTATTTGACAGCAAATATTTCCTGCCATTGAGAAGTTCCAAATATCATAATGCNNTTATTATTGACCTGCCGGAACCTGACTGACCAAAAATATTATGATTTTCTGTCAAGACTTAAATATTACGGACTTAACGATATTGGAAGAAATATAGTATTGAATTTAGGGTGGCAATTTTAAATATCTGAATACTGTAACCCTTAGCGTGCAATGCCGTGAAAAAAGTTATAAAAATAAATATTCTTTTATGATAAGATTAATAAGGACCATTTTGATGGTTTTATTTCTAACAATCTGCATTGGGTGCGAAAATGAAAAGGAACGGGCCGCTACTATAGACTTTAAAACAGGCAATGAATATACCTATCAAGATGCAGTCATTTCTAAAGGGTCGTCCTTAACAGTTGGTGTTATAGCTGTCAGAGCGGAAAATAATCTTAAAACATATAATGTTTCAGTTTCATACGATGGAGTTGCTACAACCAAGACCGTTAAGAATTTTATTATTTCTGACAATGAAAATAGCCTGTTCGATAAAGATGTAAATTTTACTGTACGAAACCAGGAAGGTATTGAGAAATATTATTTCACCATTGTCGATGCGGATGGTAATATAGTTCAGAAAAATCTCACTTTTACAGTCGAATAATTTAAGACCCGGCTCGCAAACGGGGTCTTCATTCAAATTCAATGTCACCTCGAATACGATCGATACACACGCCATGGCGTTCAGCACATGATTTTCTTACAGACGGGTGAACATTCCGGCATAAAAATTGTATCTATCCTATAAATGCATTCCGGAAAGTAATAAACATAAATCTATTATTATGGAGAGTAAGATAATAGGATACTGGGATATAAAGAAAGAAAAACTGAAACTGCTTTACCCGGGTATTACTGAAGAAGATGTGACTTATCCTGAAGGAAAGGAAAGGGAAATGATGGAATTGCTTGGGAACAAACTGGGAAAATCAAAACAGGAACTGGTGTCCATCATTGTTAAGCTTTAATTGACGTCACAGTATGACGGCACAGTCTTGCCGTATGTTTAATATCTATGGATAATTCACGAAACATTATTCTTGTTACCGGAGCGACCGGAACTACAGGCAGAGAAATCGTACGGAAACTTTCGGAATCCGGTGCGCATGTTCGGGTTTTGGTCAGGGATATTGCAAAAGCGCAGGCTCTGTCTCTCGATTCACTTCCTCATGTAACCGTATTTGAAGGTGACCTGGGCAACAGTGAATCTTTAGGGCCTGTTCTTTCCCGCGTAGATAAAGCAATGCTGATTTCTTCCTCAAATCCTGAAATGGAAGATGTTCAGATAAACTTTATTGAGACAGCAAAGAAATTCAATCTTAATCATATTGTTAAGCTTTCAGGAATAATTGCTGACATCAATTCGCCTTTCCGGTATGCCAGAATGCATGCAGAAATTGAAAGAAGATTAGAAAACTCCGGGATCTCGTTCACTCATTTAAGGGCCGGCGAATTCATGCAGTCTTATTTCCGGCAGGTTCCTAATATTATTGAAAGAGATAGCCTGTTTCTGCCAATGGAAAATCAAAGAATTGCTTCTATTGATGTCTACGATGTAGCAGAGGTTGCTGTGAGGATACTGACCGGCATGGGTCATAAAGGTAACGTATATCCTGTTACCGGAACCGAAGCTCTGACCATCTATGAAGTGGCAGAAAAATTTTCAGCTGTCTTAGGGAGAAAAATAAATTATGTTAACATATCTCCTGAGGATGCCAATAAAGCCCGTCGTGATGCCGGTATGTCTGAATATACTGTTGATGCGCTTGATGAACTATTTGCGGAACGAAGAAAAGGCAAAGAGTCAAAGGTATATTATACAATGCAGAATGTTTTTGGCCTGAGGCCAACAAGTTTCGATGAGTTTATAATCCGGAATCTGCCGGTTTTCAAAGGAGACCTTCCTGTCTTCAAAATGTAGTTCCAAAGGTTTTATTATTCATACTTTATTACTTCCCTCACTTTTTTCCCCGGAATCAAATTCAGATTTAACATCCGGCGGATCGGGAAAGTCACCAGGCATTTTTTTGAATAATGTCTTTTCATCTTTAAAATTTTGCCTGATCAGCAAGATTATCACTGTAATACAAACCAGGATAAAGATTATCAGTATAAGCACTTTTGTTTCCATAATTTCATATTTTACTTGTCAATCTCAGCCACTTTTGCCAGACGGCGAAGATGGCGTTCTTTCATGCTAAAACGTGCGTCAAGGAAAGTTGATACCAGTTCCCAAGCCAGCTCATAACCGACCACGCGACCTCCGAGGCAAATGACATTCAGGTTATCATCCTCAACACCCTGTCGTGCTGAAAAAGTATCGTTTATCAAACAGGCTCTCGCATCCCTGACTTTATTAATTGCCACACAGGCACCAACGCCGCTTCCGCACACTGCAATTCCCCGGTCCACTTCTCTCCGGGTTACAGCGAAGGCCAGTGGAACTACAAAATCAGGATAATCATCATCCTGCATTAATTTATTGTTGCCGAAGTCAATTACTTCGAAGCCTGAATCCCATAGTTTTTTCACAAGATGTTCCTTCAAATCAAACCCTCCATGATCAGCAGCAACTCCAATACGTCTGGGCAAGACATTAATAATTTCCTTTAGCTTGGAAAAGGATGCGTTCTTTTTATCCTTCTCTGTTTCAGACCTCTTTATTTCTATACTCATATTTAAGTTTTTAATATACCTTAGAAAGTGCAACTCAGGCTGGAAGTATCCAGCGATGACCCTGTTGTTCAATCAACCATTCAGCACATTCGGGACCCCAGGTTCCTGCAGCGTAATTTGGAAAATCTTCCGGCTTTGTTGAATCCCATACCTCAAGTACCGGCATTAAGATGTTCCAGGCTGCTTCAACCTGATCGGAACGCATGAATTCTGTGGCGTCATTCTGCATCAGATCCCAGAGCAAAGTCTCATATGCTTCCGGAAATGGTCCTGAAAAACTTTCGCGGTAATTAAACCTCATATCTACTGGTTTTAGCAATACTTTAGGTCCTGGCTGTTTAGCCTGAAATCGGAGTATGATGCCTTCATCAGGCTGAATTGAAATTACAATTCGAGCAGGCTGCCAGTCAAGCGAAGCTTCTTTTGGAAATGATCTGTGGGGAACGGCACGAAACTGGATTACAATTTCCGAGCATTGCGTTGGAAGCCGTTTACCTGTACGCAGATAGAAAGGTACATCCTGCCACCGCCAGTTATCTACAAGCAGTTTCATTGCAACAAATGTTTCAGTCTCAGAATCGGAGTTTACACCTTCTTCTTCACGGTAGCTGCACACTTTTTTGGAACCTGACCTGCCACTTCCATACTGGCCACGTACAACATACTGATTTACTTCATTGTGCCTGATTGGTCTGACGGCGTGCAGAACATCAGCCTTCTTGTTGCGTATTTCATCCGCATCAAACGAGACCATCGGTTCCATAGCTACCAGGCAAAGGAGCTGCATAAGATGGTTCTGCACCATATCCCGCAATGCTCCTGCTTTATCATAATAACCTCCCCTGTGTTCAATACCAAGAGCTTCGGCGACAGTTATAGTAACATACTGAACATAACGCCTGTTCCAGATAGGTTCAAAAAGAGGATTGGCAAACCGAAAGGCAAGTATATTCTGAACAGTTTCTTTACCCAGATAGTGATCAATTCTAAATATCTGCGATTCGTGAAAGCTTCTGTTAAAAGTCCTGTTCAATTCTTTTGCCGATTCCAGACTGTATCCGATCGGCTTTTCAACCACAATGCGGGAAAGCCCCCTTTCATTTGATAAACCGGCTTCTCCCAGGTACTTTGGAATCTCCCCGAACATGACAGGAGGCGTCGCCATATAGAAAATCATCTGCACTTTGGATTTCCATTTTTTTTCAAGCTTCCCGCATTGAGCTTTTAAGGCAGAATAGGTTTCCTTCTTTTTGAAATCACCCTGCTGATAATATATGTTCAGTGCAAACTGATCCCATTTTTTGTCGCTTACAACTCCCTGACGTGAGAATTTATTTACCCCATCGTGAAAACGCTTCCGCAATTGCTCATCAGTGAGAGCAACTCTATCGACAGCTATAATTGCCAGATGATGCGGCATGCTTCGGTCATGTGAAAGATCATATAAAGCAGGAACCAGTTTACGCCATGTCAGATCACCGGCACCGCCAAAAATGGTGAATACAGTCGGCATTATTTTCTCATCAGATTTCATAATCCATTTTCTGTCATAAGTTCACTGACCTTTCCAATTTCAAATCTGTTTAGAAATTGTCTGCCCAACTGCTCATTTTCAATCGTTCGAACCATAGTGATATTTGTTTATTCATCAATTTCAGAGTATAAACAAATATTTGAATATAAAGTTACCAATCCATTAAGATGGTTGATGAATCTGTGTAAATATTTAAAGCTGGGTCCATCTCATCGGATGATCAAACCAGGTATCATTTTCTCAAGTATCATAAAGCTTGCAAAGGCAGATGTTCCTGATAAGGCCAGAGCACTACCTAAACCTGTGGTTTTTATAAAATTCCTTCTTTGCATAGTTTAGATTTAAAACGTGTGGATTCAATGTGGAAAATCAACTTTTTATTAGCTGGTGTCTTGCTATAAAATCCGAATCGATATCCACTCCCGAACCAGGTCCTGTTGGAACCAGAAGCATTCCGTCTTCCACTTTAAGGGGAGAAGAATGACATTCGTAAATAACTTCCGTTTTAAGCCCCTTAAACTCATGATAAGGAAGAGCATTAGGCAGAGAGGCAACAAAATGGATCATATACAGAAATCCAAGTCCCCCGCCTGTCATATGCGGAGTACATTTTTTTCCCATGGCATTTGCCATAAGTGCAACTCTCATGGAGCGGATCATTCCTCCGAAATAATAAAGATCAGGCTGAACGATCTTAAGGCCATTATTCGCAATTAACCATCGAAATCCGTGAAGACTGTATTCCTGCTCTCCTCCTGCTATAGGAATTTTAAGTGTTTCGGCCACCTGTTTTGTTTCCTCATACCAGTCGAAAGGGACAGGCTCTTCAAAAAATTCATATTTATATTCTTCAAGCAATCTGCCGGCTCGTATCGCTTCCTCAGCATTATAAAAACCATTTGAATCGGCATATAAAACCATGTTATCGCCAAATGTTTTACGAACCAGCGGTACTATCTCTTCGGTCCTCCCTTTCGGACCAACAGCATACATGTCCTCAGTTGTGAACATGAGCCCGCCGATTTTAATCTTAAGCGCTTTGGCGTTATACTCATTTACGTCCCTGGTTATAAGTTCCATGGATTCTTTAACAGATTTTTCCCGGTATTCTGTAGCCTGGTAAACAGCCACCTTTGGACTGGTAACTTTGCCTATAAGCGCGCCTATCGACTTGCCTGAAATACGGCCCATCATATCGAGAATTGCAAATTCAATTGTTGCCAGAGGTACGCCGAGTGACATTCCGTTTAATCTGAAATTAAGCTGGTATATATAAACTCTCTCGAGAATCAGGTCAATTTCCCTCGCATCTTTCCTGATGAAAAAAGGTTGAAGCAGATTTGTAAAAACCGGATAAAGTGATCTTAATTGTCCTGAGTGACCTACTGATATACCTTCAGCTCCGTTTTTCGATCTCACCCGGCATAGAAAGCTATCTTTATAACGCAGTAATTCAAGTGATTCTATTATAACAGGTTCGGGGAAAAACTCTTTTCTGAAAACCGGCTGCTTAAGTATAACATCAAGTATTTTATATGAGTTATTAAGTGTCTCCTTTGCCTGGTCCTGACCTGATGAATAATATGGGGTTACTGGCAATGCTGCAGCAATTCCGCCTGCCAGAGCTGTTCCTATAAATCTACGTCTGCTGGTTTTCATTTCTGACTTATAAATTGTTAAACTGAGTTTGAAAATCTGAACATAAGTTAAGAATCTCATTCTTTATCCGACAATGATGTAAAATTAAATAAATATTCACCATAAGTGTAATTATCATTTATAGTATCCAATCTTAAACCAGAGCATGTATGTGAATCATGTAATCTTCTTCTGAAGTTTTGTAATACTTTACATCATAAGTTAAGGCACCTTTGCATTGAAATAGAAATGAGGATGAAAAAAATAATAGTCGTTCTGTTATTATTACTGACAGCTATAGTTGTTAAAGCACAAGGTAAAATAGTTGTGGCAGACAAATCCGATCGTACGACTATTCATGTTGATGATCTTCAGGATCATATCACAGCTCATATCCATAGGTATTTTGTCGGTTTTATAATTAATGAAGCAGCACGTGTAGTAGTGAAAAACATTGTTTCCTATGAAGTTATCATAACTCAGGGAACTACAACTGACACACTTGTTTATGACCAGAATTCAAATTTTATCCGCAACATTTCTCAAAGAGATACTTTGACGACTGCTCAGAAGAAAAAGAAATAATTTCAGAAAAAAGTATTATCATGAATAAGGTCCGGAAACATAACGGTATAACGTTAGCGAACCTGATGAACATTTCTTTTTAAGCCTTGTTATAAATTTTACATTTGACATTTAATACTTAACCAATGGAACCAATATTTGATTTTACAGAGATCACCTTTCTGAAAGAAGGTAACCAAATTTCCGGCCCTCTCAGAGAAAAGGAATTTTATGAATGGTTAAAAAATAATTCAAAGGATACAATCATATCAATTTTAACATTAAGATATAAAGCAGATGGAAAGGATTATTCATTTCGTATTGAAAGAACCAGGATTCCATCACTAAATAAATGGGATGCAATCTGTACTTTCCCAAAATCAGAGGGTCAATCTATTCAATTTACATTTGAATGGAAACGTGGACTGGATATCAGAATAGACTTTGAAAGGAAATTCAAGGAAGAACTGGAAAAGATAAACGTCATACTGAACTGTGTATGTAAACAGCAAAACAGAGCCAAAGAAATGGCTATCGGAGATACAGCTGTATCAAACTTCTGATATTTCTTTTATTGTCATTTATAAACATGACTTAGGAAATTCATTACGATTATAAAACCGGAATTTTCTTGTTTAAGAAAATGTGTGAATCATGTAATCTTTTCCGAAAGTTGTGTAACACTACTCTGAGTAAAGTGGATCACCTTTGTATGGTAATTTTATGAGATAAAACATTGGCTTTGAATATAGATGTCCGGATTTGTTGACCATCTAAGACCGGAGTTAATGGATTCCTTTTAAATTATCAGCCAGATATTGAAATATATGGCTTAAGTAACAAATAGTAATAATAATAACAAAAAAAATTAATTATGAAAAAAGCATTATCAGTACTGGTTTTATTCATGGCAGTTTTGGTTGTAAGTGCACAAACAACAACTACCACAACAAATGCAAAGTCTACAAAAGTATCTGTCAAGGTATCTGAACTTCAGAAATCTATAACAGATAACATTGCCAAAGATTTTCCTGGTTTCACTATTAAAGAAGCCTTCAGTGTAACAAAAGGTACCGAAGTTACTTATGAGGTTGTAATAACCAAAGGAACTGTAATTGAAACTCTCGTTTATGACAAGGAAGGCAAATTTGTTAAGAAACTTGCACCAATGCCAGCTCCTGTAAAGAAATAAATATTACAGGTAAAATTGAATAAAAAAGACGGTGCTCCAGGGCACCGTCTTTTTTTTATTCCATAATCCACTTAACCACAGATTTACATTGAGCCCCTATAGTTACAGGGATCACGGGGTAAGTCAGAATAATAATAATATTTAGGATTTACACAAGCTTGACTCTGGGCAACTCCATCAAACTCAGTTAAACTTGTTGTTTAATGGATCTCAGATTTTGAAGCCTGAATCCAGTAATTAGATGAAACCTGATGTCGAGCTCAATGAAGCTAATTTTTGATATCTTTGAATTGTTCCGGTCCTGTTAAATCCATGCATATGATGCCTCAGACAACTTTAATTTACGCAATAGTTTTTATCAATCTTGCCTGTTTGCTCTATACTATCGGAGTATGGGCTGAAAAGATCAGGCGAAGACTTGAGTGGTGGCATGTTTTATTTTTCTTTTCAGGCTTGATCTGCGATACTATCGGAACAACCGCAATGAGTAAATTGTCAGGTTCACTCTTTAAATTAAATTTTCATGGCATTACGGGAAATACAGCAATCCTGCTTATGCTTTTTCATGCCGTCTGGGCAACCACTGTTCTGATTAAGAAAAATGAAAAAATGATCCTGAAATTTCACCGTTTCAGTATAATAGTTTGGATGATCTGGTTAATACCAATGATATCAGGAATGATATATGGGGGAACAAGATAAATGAGATAAACCTGTCGGATTTTACTGCAAGTTTCAAAGACTGATTTTACGTTTTGTAAAAATTAAACTTTCCTGGCACAAAAATAGGTAATATCATTTATTTCGGTCATATCCAGGACTTTAAACATTGCCTCCTCTAGTAGAAATGAAACACTGCCTTTAGTCAGATGTCTTTTGGATCCGAAGTCGAGTAACCTGTACATTCTGTCTAATAATGGCACTCCTGAAGCATATCCTTTGTCTTTAATCTCAAACCGGCCCGGAATCTGATCACGGTGTTTCTGATCCATGGAAGTAAAAACACTTTGCTTTTCATTTATAAAGAAGCTTCCGGTAAAATAGCTTACAGAAGGCAGAATATGGTAAATAGTATATAAAAAGCTCATTAAATTCTTCATGTAATTGAGCTGTTTCAGATGCACCAGCATCTTAAGGTTTTTTAAATCTTCAGCCTCATAGTAGTAATGATGCACCTGTGGAAGGATTATTAAATCCGTAATTTTCGTAAGTCCAAGCAGGTCGAGGTAATTAAAAAAGTCATTGCTGTTTTCTTCGGCAAACTTTTTATATATCTGATTTTCCCGAATAGGATCGGTCTGAAAACTGCTCAGATAATGTGCTTCATCTACCTTATACTCCTTAATCATAGCCAGTCTGTTTGCAAAAAAGTCATCTGTCAAAACCGCAAGTTTTAAATAGGAGCAATGAACATTTTGTTCTGCTCCTCTTTAAAAGACACACCAGATATTCTTAACCTGTAATTTTCAGATCTGGTTTTGGAGAACAGTCAAATTAATAATACAAAATTATCGCTAAAACGAATATAAGTGATTAAGGATGAATTAAGTTGAGATTAAGAAGACATTAAAATTAAACAGCTAAGGGAAAAAACGCAATATGTATTTAAATATTGAAAAACCATAAAATAACAGCTATTTTTGATAATAAATATTTAATATAAAACGTCAAAAAAAATATCATGAAAGTCACCAGTTTTGCCAGATATACATGTATTCTTATAGTTATGCATCTGATTTTTAGTAACAGAATTTCAGCAGAAATTATTACTTATCCCGCTCCTCCCGGACTTGTAACCAGTCCTGATTTTTCCATCAAAGCAAACAATATGTCAATCTGGGTCGAGAAGATCGGAAGCAAATTAAAATCCTTTGATTATACTATAGGCCTTTCCGGTGGCCGGGAGATGGAGGATCTCAATGCTGCCGGATTTTCATTTTCAGGAAAAGTTACCATTACAATAACTGCTTCTGCCGATATTGAATCATATATAATCAGACCCAAAAGCAAGAGTATTGCTGCCAGTGTAAAAGGGCGTGATATTACCTTCACGATTGATAAACCTGTCAAACTGTACATTGAAATTAACAAGCTGGCTCATCTGGCACTCTTTGCAGATCCGATAGAGGTTAATCCTCCAAAAAAAGGAGATCAGGGTGTAATTTACTTTGGACCAGGCACATATAAACCTGGTGAGATAGATCTGAAAAGCAATCAGACGATTTATATTGCAGGTGGTGCTGCAGTAAATGCAAATATCAGGGGTAAAAATCTTAAAAATGTAGTTATCACAGGCCGTGGTATTCTCCAGGGAAATATAAAAATCTCAGGAACCACCAACTTAAATGTCAGCGGCATATTTATAAGGAACACAAAAGGCTGGACCAATACGCTTACTGATTGCCACAAAAGCAGCTATAGAAATGTAAAGGTTTTTGGCTATGAAGCAATTTATTCCGTTGATGGGATTGACCCTGTATCATGTACTGACTTCACAATTGACGATTGTTTTATGCGTTGCCGTGATGATTGTGTCTCCATTAAATCAGGGGATTATAAGCTCAGAGTGGATTCTGTTTTTGTAATGAACAGTGTGATGGTAGGATGGTCCTGCAGTGACGGAGTCACATTGGGTTTTGAACTTAACGGCGGGCCGGTTGAGAATGTGGTGGTAAGAAATTGTGATATTCTTTATGCACGTGGTGACGGTATGACCAAGGGTCATTCAGGATTCGGCATTGTTTGCGATGGTCCTGCCCTGGTAAGGAATATACGTTTTGAAGATATACGTGTTGAGGAACAGGTGGAGTTTAAAAATCTTGAAATAGTGGTAACTAATGGCACTATTTATGGAAACGATCCTCCCGGGCATATCAAAGGAGTTTATCTTAAAAATATCAGTTGGGAGAACTCTGATAAACCTTTTATTGTCAGAGGTTTCTCAGCTGGCAACCTTGTTGAGGATATTACATTTGATCATTGCAGTGTGGGTGGAAAAGTATTAACTGATACAACTGATGCTGTATTTCATACAAATGAATTTGCACGTAATATCAAATTTATACACTGAAAATGATATTTGAGCGTAGAGTAATGAGTAATGAGAAATGAGAAATGAGAAATGAGAAATGAGAAAAGAGAAATGAATAATTAGTGAGTTAATTGCGCGGGGTTCAGGGTGCGAGGTCCGGAGCAAGGTGGATTTACTCTTTGGAACTCCGTGTCAACTCCGTGCTACTCTGTGTTAAAAAAGAGAAGAACAATATTTATTCTTATTTAACCTTTTCGAAATCAATGAATCCTTCGTCTGGATTGACATGTACCAGACGTGCTTTTAATTTCTGACCCACTTTTAATCCGTTATAGCCTTTCATCAGTTTTCCTTCTACATGAGGATTGAAAAGCCTTATCCATGTGCCTTTTGGTGAAGCGCCGCTTACAATAGCATCAAATTCTTCTCCGATCCTAGATTCCATAAGCATCGCAATGGCTGACTTCTCAACCTGTCGTTCTACCTTTTTGACATCATCTTCTTTAGTTGTACACTGTGTGGCAATATCAACGAGTTGGTCAGGCGAATAAGGAACTGATTTGCCAGTGAAGGCAGCCTTAAGCAAACGCTGTGTGACGAGATCGGCAAATCGTCTGTTGGGTGCTGTGGAATGCGTATAATCTTTTACAGCCAGACCAAAATGG
The DNA here is from genome assembly GCA_003157075.1 of Bacteroidales bacterium. GTDB lineage: Bacteria > Bacteroidota > Bacteroidia > Bacteroidales > VadinHA17 > LD21. The sequence continues at coordinate 29,073 of PMIL01000366.1, forward strand.
CCTTCCTGGCTGGCACCCGGTGTTTCCATGACATATTCACCCGAACCTAAAAGTTTTAGAACGCTAAGCGACATATCCCCATAATGAACAGGATCTTTTTGCTTATAAAAACTCAGGTAATCGGAAAGCGATTTGGAATCAGCTTTCGCCGGAAGAGAATAGCCATTTTCAGAAGCCAGTTCTACAATCCTTTCCCACTGTTTGGGAACCCTGACAACACGCCGTAAAGAAGGAAAATTTTTCCCGGTCAGAAAACGGGCAGTGGCACTATTGGATGCAATCATAAGATCAGCGATAAGATCTTTGGCCCTGTTTTTTTGATCTACTTTCATGTCTTTCAGTGTATCCCCCTCAAAAACTGGAGTAGCTTCAATGGTTTCAAAATCCAAAGCGCCATGGAGATAACGTAACACTTTCATCTTTTGTGCCATACGGTCCTGAAGCTTAATATTTTCAGCTAGTCCTTCAACCCTGGCTATTTCAGCAGGGATCGGGCCGGCATCTTCAAGCCATGCACCTACGGTCAGATAATCCAGTTTGGCCCTGTTTTTCACAAGAGCAGAATAAACATCGGATTGCTCCACTGTACCATCCTCGCTCATTAACAGTTCAACTACAAAAGAACAACGGTCCACATTGAATCCCAGAGATGTAAGGTCGGTCGATAATTTCTCGGGTAGCATAGGAAATATCCTGGCTACTGTATAAACAGACGTAGTATTTTTACCGGCATGATCATCTATATTTGAATGTGCAGCTACCAGCGCATCCACATCAGCAATGGCGACAAATAAACGCACCTTGTTTTCCGGAAGCTGTTCGGCACAGGATAACTGATCGAGATCAAGTGATTCAGTATTGTCGATAGAACACCAGAGCTTATCGCGCATATCTTTTGCCAGGCCGGGTTTAAAAACAGCCGGGGAGGTTATATGTGTCAAATCGGTAACAACTGCCAAAGGAAAATCAGGTTCTAATCCTCTTGCTATCATTGCTCTTTGTGCAATCTGCTGTAAAGCGGTGCGGTTAGCTTTATTATCCATAGTATCTTTTTATTTAAATGTTCAGGGAATTTAATTAGTCAATGTGAACAAAAATGGAATAATACCCTACAAAAAAAAATTATTAGTCCAGTTATTCAAGAGATAAATTCTATTCTTGCTTTTTAGAACTGGTATTGTTTACCAAAGGCAGCAGAGCTAAAGCTATGGGGCCAAAAATCAGGAAGATGAGAGAGGTAAAAGAGTGGGCAATCAGAGCAAATATCATCCCCGATTCTTTATCAATGCCATAGAAAAAGAGACAGTTTATGACTATAAAATGCCAGGTTCCTATGCCAGCCTGGATGGGCAAAAGATATGCTAAAGTACCAAAGGTATATGTTAATACTGCTGCCATGAAAGTAAGTCTATCCGTTGGTGGGAAGGCAAAAAACATTACATACAGCATAAGAAACCATAGAGCAAGAATAAGAAATGTGTACATAAAGTATTTGAGTTTCTCTGTCAGATGCTGGATTACTGCCGCTCCCTCAATGAATTCTCCCTTTACCTGTTTAAGTTTTAAATATATTTTATGGAATATTCCAAACTTGATTAAAGCGAGAACCAGGATGGCCAGAAAAATAAATATCAAAAGTATAGGGACTATTTTCATATGATGAAATGAGAAATCCATTTTAAATCCGGGATAACTCATAACTGTCTTAAAAAAGCTAAATTGACATATGACAAGAATTAATAAGATGAGCAGAAAGGCAGAAAGATCAGTAATCCTTTCCAGGAAGACGGTCCCTACTAACTTAACGAAAGGAACGTTCTCATACTTCGTAACAACAGCACATCTCGAGATCTCCCCACCACGAGGAATAATAAGATTTGTGAAATAGAGTATAATAACTGAAAGAAACAAATTAGTAGTGCCTGCTGAATATCCCATTGTATTTATCAGCATTTTCCACCTTAAGGCTCTTACAAAATGGCTGAGCAATCCCAATCCTACAGAGGCAATGACCCAACCAATCCTGATATCCTTAAGTGCGTTTAAAAGCTCGCTGAATTTAAAATTTCTGTAAACAAACCAAAACAAGGTAACTCCTATTAAAAAGAATATAATGGAGGAGATGATTCTTCTTTTCTTCATTTATGGAAAATTACTAATGATATTTTAATAACAATAAAGATAACAGATAGTTTTTAAGAATAACTGTACAAAAAGCATCTCAGGTATAAAAGCAGAGTTATAAATAGTTGTAGAAAGCTATCTGAAGCAGTGAAAAAGAATATCGGCTTTGAATGATTTAGTTTAGCCCTCTGCTTGCTCTGTAATTGTATCTATAATGCCTGCAAGAAGTTATGATTCCGGCTTCAAGAATTAAATCTCTTCCGGTATAATAAAAAATAATCTTCAAACAACAATATCATATATTGACCGTTAAATATCTGTGATTCGTCAATATTTTCAATGTATTCATCAAAAAACAAACTCATGAGAAATCTACTTATAATAATATTTCTATTTATTTATGCAATCGCCTCAGCTACTAACTATTATGTAAGCTCAGCAGGATATGATGCTAATAATGGCCTATCTTCTACAACATCCTGGAAGACTATTGCAAAAGTCAACTCCACATCT
>PMIL01000371.1:0-545 GCA_003157075.1 Bacteroidales bacterium
TTCTCTGATATTCCTGATCATCATATTCTTACAGGCATGATTAAAGCACTTGGCTTTAAGCACGTTGCAGAAGTTTCATTTGGTGCGGATCTGGTCGCTGACAGATACAAAAAGCTGGTATCGGAAGGGAAAAACTTTTATATTTCATCAGATTGCCCTTCAATTGTTAACTATGTCAAATTTTATCACCCTGCACTGGTTGATAACCTGGCTCCAATTGTATCGCCAATGGTGGCAATGAGCAGAGTCGTCAGGCAGAAATTCGGAAAAGAGACAAAGATCGTATTCATTGGTCCCTGCGTGGCTAAGAAAGCTGAAAGCAGTGAAATTGATGAAGCTATAACCTTTAAGGAATTAAGAGATATGCTGTCTGACTACGGTATCACTCCTGAAACCGCTGAACCGGTAGATTTTGATCAGCCGGTAGGGGGTAGAGGAGCTATTTTTCCCGTTGCCCGGGGATTGCTTCAGACAGCAAAAATAAGTGACAATGCGATTACAGGAAATATTATTGCAGCTGAAGGAAGAATCGACTTTCAGGGAGC
>PMIL01000371.1:659-2583 GCA_003157075.1 Bacteroidales bacterium
GGGGCATGCGGGTATGAAACTTGTGTCGAGCATGCAATAGCTATCAAAAAGGGGCTGGCTGAGGTTGAAATGTGTCTTCCTTACACTATTGAAAAATTACATAAATCCGTTAAGGACCTTGCATTATCAAATGAGAAACTCTCATCAATGAAGCAGGCTCTGAAGCAATCTGAAAAACTGGCGCATATGGGCCAGCTTTCAGCAGGGATAGCTCATGAACTTAATAATCCGCTCGGGGTGGTGATAATGTACAGTAATATCCTTCTCGAAGAATCCAAACCCGAAGATCCGGTGAGAGAGGATCTTAAACTTATTGTAGATCAGGCAGCGAGATGCAAGAAGATTGTTGCCGGACTTTTAAATTTTGCGCGTAAAAATCAGGTGAACCATCAGTCGGTTAGTATTAAGGATCTTGTGGTGCATAGCCTGGAAAGTGTGATCATCCCGCCGAAGGTTAAAATCAATATTGAAGATCAGACAACAAATCCGGAGGCAATGCTCGATCTGGAACAGATGATGCAGGTTCTCACAAACCTGATAAAAAATGCGATTGATGCTATGCCGGATGGAGGAAAGGTTAATATAAAAATGGAAGATACCCTGAGTGATGTTATAATAGTCATAAGCGATACAGGTACAGGAATAAAAGAAGAAGACAGGGCTAAAATATTTGAACCCTTTTTTACAACCAAGAGCATTGGACAGGGAACTGGTCTTGGCCTGGCAACTGCCTATGGCATTGTAAAAATGCATAAGGGACAGATCACTGCTGATTCAAATAATGATACTTCCAAAGGGCCTACAGGAACAAGTTTTAAGATTGTGTTACCGAGACGAAAAGAATAGAGTGGGAGAATGGATGACGAAGAGACGAAGAGACGAAGAGACGAAGAGACGAAGAGACTGAAACCAAGAGACTAGTGTCAAGAATTAAGTACCAAGAACCCAGTACCAAGAACCAATGTTAACAAAATAACACTAATCATATTTGTCATAATAACTGTTTGATTTAAAGAATTTTTAGAAATTTGTGGAACGATGAAGAAGAGTGATATAACAATATTGGTTGCTGATGATGATCCTGATTACCTTTTTCAGACAGTATTTAATCTCGGCAAAGCCGGATACAAAACAGTATCTGTTGAGAGTCAGGCTGAGGCTGAGTCCGTTATCGCCAGGTTCAAACCTAATCTGGCAATATTTGATCTGATGATGGAAAGTGATGACAGCGGCTTCATCTTATGTTATAAAATAAAAAGAAAATACCCTGATGTACCTGTTATTCTGGCTACTGCAGTATCTCACGAGACAGGATTATCATTCAGTATTGATTCTGACCAGGAAAAGTCATGGATAAGGGCTGACAGATATCTGGAAAAGGGTATCAGACCTGAACAGCTCGATCAGGAGATTATGAAATTATTAAAACTTTGAGATGGCAGTTCTAAAAGTACTTGTTATCGATGATGAACCCGGGATCCGGTCCGGAGTATCAAGGATCCTTAACAATTTTCATGTTACATATCCTTTCATGGATGAGGATTACACATTTGAGGTAACTGAAGCTGCAACCGGCGAGGAAGGGATAACAATCCTAGAACGTGAATTGCCTGATATCCTTTTACTTGATAATAAATTGCCGGGAATTCAGGGTGTAGATGTACTCGAATATATCAGGAAAAGAAACTATGACATTGTTGTGGCAATGATAACATCGTACGCATCGCTTGATGTTGCAATCAGGGCAACCCGTGACGGCGCCATTGATTTCATCCCAAAACCCTTTACACCCCAGGAACTGAAATCGAGCATCGAAAATATTACCAAACAGCAATACCTTAAAAGAATAACTCATAAGATGAATCAGGAGGGAAAAAAGATAAGATATCAGTTTCTTTCCGTATTATCGCATGAATTGAAAGCA
>PMIL01000100.1:0-11748 GCA_003157075.1 Bacteroidales bacterium
TCCAAGCTTTATGAAGTAGAAATTGAACCAGTGAAGGACCATAAATGTCAGAATTGTTGCTCCTGTCCAGATCATGAAACGGGAGAAAAAGGATGTTTCCGATTTGTTGCTGCTCATATAACCAACAGGACGTGCGAGCCAATTCTGGATCTGAAGGAAAACTCCCCATGAAATATGGATAAGGATCACTCCAAAAAGGACTACCTCCATTAATTTTACCAGAGGGAAGGTTGCCATAAAATGTGCAGCAGTATTGAATGGTCCGGATTCACTTTTTAACAGCATCAGGTTTATAAAAAGATGAACCGGCAGGAAGGTGAGCAGGAATAAACCCGCCAAGGCCATAACAAATTTTTTGGATATTGAGGAAAACAGAATTTTACTCATTGGTTATGAAATGTTTAGCGTTTATCTTTTTTCCAGAAAAGGAAGTTTATCAAAGTTAGATTTATTAAATCAGATTTACAATTTAATGCTAATTATCACAATTAAAAACGAGCATTTTGGAGATATTTCATTAACCGATTATTGGCTACCTTTACAAAAATAAAAAATTTATCGATATGTTTTTTTCTTATAAAGGAGGACGGATTCACTTTTCCGATTCCGGAAGAGGTGCTACTATTGTTCTTCTTCATGGTTACCTTGAATCATCTGAAGTGTGGAACGGATTTGCTGAAAAACTCAGCTCTGACTTCCGTGTAATTTTAATTGATCTTCCTGGTCATGGATTATCCGATGTATACGGGAAGGTACACGGAATGGAGTTTATAGCCACTGGTATAAAGGAGCTTATAGATTATCTTGATATTAAAAAAGTCTTTCTCACCGGCCATTCACTCGGAGGCTATGTTGCTCTGGCCTTCCTTGAGCTCTTTCCGGATTCGCTTGCAGGGTATTGCCTTTTTCATTCGCAGCCATTTCCTGATCCTCCTGCCGTAATAGATAAAAGAAAGCGCGAAATTGAGATAGTGAAAATGGGGAAAAAGAACCTTATGTATCCTGACAATGTAATAAAGATGTTTGCCCCTTCAAATCTTGAAAAGTTTGCCGGTGAACTTCAGCGTTCCAAAGATATTGCAGCACTATTACCTGGTGACGGGATAATCGCTCTGCTTAACGGAATGATGATACGTCCTTCAAGGTTATCTTTTCTGGAAGAGGGGAAAGTTCCATTTCTGTGGATGCTTGGGTCAATGGACAGTTATATCCCCTGCGAACTTATTCAGACAAGAGTGAAACTTCCTTCCAATGCCACAGTTGTTGTTCTCACAAATTCGGGACATATGGGCTTTGTGGAGGAAGAACAAAGATCTCTGGAAGTAATAAAGGAGTTTGTAAATTCTTTTTCCTGATTTTTTGCCCCCCAACACCCCTAAAGGGGGGCTTGTCCGCGAACATATAGAAAGATATCTTAAAAAACGAGATCAAACCCCCCTTTAGGGGGGCAGGGGGGTAACAAGATACGAGGTCACCCATTCAGGGGGCTCAACTTACTTTTTCAGAAACTCAATAGCGTATTTGAGTGTGGTATCAATTTTTTCCCAGATGGGATAGAATCCTTTATTATCCAGTATATTACGGGCAATATATGCTTCTATCTGAGTATGAATGATGGTCCCTGAAATTTTTAATCCTGCCGGATCTTTTTTAATTCCATTGGCGGTTGCATATTGAACGAACTGATCAAGAAGAGGTTGTTTATCGAGATATTTTCCCATCTCTCCGGCTTCCGTATATTTCTTCAGTACCTCCCTGTTGTTTTCAGTATATTTTAGAGCAAATCTGTATATATACGATCGTGTTTTAACAAAATAGGGTGACACTCCTGAAGTGTCCACAGGTACAAATTTGTCAGGCATGATGCCCCCGCCTCCATAAACAATCTTTCCTCCGGCTGTTGTGAACTTCAGCGAATCAGAGAAATGGATACTGTCAGAGACCTCAAACTCACCATGAGTATACCTTTCATTCAGGTCTTCGTAATATTTGTCAAATCCTCCCTTATATGATTTTTGAATTGACCTGCCGGTTGGTGTATAATAACGGGCGACAGTCAGGCGCAGTCCTGAACCGTCAGAAAACGGGATAGGCTCCTGGACCAATCCCTTTCCGAATGACCTGCGGCCAATAATTGTACCACGGTCATTATCCTGAAGGGCCCCTGCGAGTATCTCACTGGCTGATGCACTCCATTCATCGATAAGTACAACAAGGTTACCGGCTTCAAATTCACCTTTTCCGGTAGCTTTAGCTTCACTTCGCGGAGAAGCACGTCCTTTTGTATAAACAATTAACTGACCCTCTTTCAGGAACTGATCGGCAATGTTAATTGCAGCTTCCATTATACCACCTGAGTTTCCACGGAGATCAAGGATCAGACTGGTCATGCCATGATCCTTAAGTTCGCGCAGCCCTTTCATAAATTCATCAAAAGTGGTCATTGCGAAGGTGTTGATCTTAATATATCCGATATGATCATTGACCATATAATCAACATCGACACTGTAAATCGGGATTTTATCACGGGTTATATCAAATGGCAAAAGTTCTTTCTGGCCGCTACGCATAACCTTTATTTTAACCACAGTGCCTCTCGGGCCTTTAAGCATACCCATAATCTTCTCATCTGTAATATGCCTTCCTGCAACCAGGGAGTCGTTGACATACAAGATCTTATCACCCGGCAGAAGGCCAAGCTTCTCTGATGGTCCCCCAGGGATTGTGCTTATTACCAGAATTGTATCAGTAAGCATACTGAATGAGATCCCGATTCCTTCAAAATTGCCCTGAAGCGGTTCGTTGGCCCGGGCAAGATCTTTTGCAGGTATATAAACTGAATGAGGATCAAGTTTTTTTAATATGGCAGGGATAGCCGTTTCAACAAGGTCATTGCGGTTAACAGAATCAACATAATTCGATTCAATAATATTCAGAATACTATTTAACTTATCATTTCTTGATCTGATATTGGAATGTTGTGAAACATCATCCCCCGAAGGAAGATATCTTCCGATAATAACACCCAGAGCCACCGCAATTCCCAGTATTACGGGAAGAAAAACTGTTCTTTTTGAGTTATTGTAATTCATATATTTTCTTTTCTGGATCAATATATACCAATTCTATTCCTGCGCGTTTCAGAAGTTCAAGTCCATCAGTATTATGATACTGGTTGCAATAAACGACTCTTTTAATACCCGATTGAATAATAAGCTTTGAGCACTCCATACATGGTGATGTTGTCACATAAAGTGTTGAATCTTCGCTGGAGTTATTGGACTTTGCAACTTTTGTTATGGCATTTGCCTCTGCATGAAGAACATATGGTTTTGTTATATTATTTTCATCCTCACAAATATTTTCAAATCCTGAAGGAGTTCCGTTATAACCATCTGAGATGATCATCTTGTCTTTTACTATCAGGGCTCCTACCTGCCTTCTTATGCAATATGAATTCTTAGCCCAGATAAGTGCCATTTCAAGATAACGCTTATCGAATGCGATTTGTTTTTCACCGTAAGGTTTCAAATCTGTTTTTTCTGACATTATACCCCTGTTTGGTACGGTTTTAAAAGGGTTCAAAGTTAATTAATTTCTGATTGTTTTACTAATCAGGTAATCCTAATATAATCAGTTAACCGGAAAGCCGGGGATAAGAAATTGTTCATTGACAAACTAATTTTCTTAAAAACACTGCACCAGTGTAAACCTTAATTTACTAAATTTGGATAACTTACAGTTATTTTAATTAAAAAAGGAATATCATTTTTTACTAAACTTATTTAATCATGTTCAATACAGATCATTTACACCCCATAATTGTACATTTCCCCATTGCATTGATTACTATAGGGTTTTTTGCGGAGGTTGCTGCTCTTTTTATTAGAAAAGAAAAATGTCTGTCAAGAACCGGATTTTATCTGATGATACTTGGATCTCTTACTGCAATTGCAGGATGGGCTTCAGGACAATTATTCACTGAACATCCGGCAGAGGGCGAGATTTTGAAAGTATTTCAAAGCCATGAAACCGGCGCTCTTGTAACAATGATCCTTATCGTTGCGGGAACGCTTTTCAGGATTTGGCTTATTGTTAAGAAGAAAGAGGAGACTCAGATGAAATGGATCGCTTTCGGTTTTTATCTTCTGGCTTTCGCCGCCGTGACATTTACCGGATACATGGGAGGTACAATGGTCTATAATTTCATGATAGGTCTCGGATAAAAAAAATGCTCAGAGCGATTAAATCTATTCTTATAAATTATCAACTAAACTAAATCTTATGAAAACAGTTACCAGATTTTTATTTTTAATTTTAGCCGCCGGACTTATATCCGGATGTACTACCAAGCCTGTAAAAACTATTGAGAATTTAAAGGATGCATATAACGGAGAATCAACAGCAAGTGCTAAATATGCTGCTTTTGCTGAGAGAGCTAAAGCAGAAGGATTTGATACTGTTGCTGTAATGTTTCTCGCAACTTCAAAAGCCGAATCCATTCACGCAGCCAATCATTTAAAGGTTCTTGAAAAGCTCGGTGAAAAGATAACAGCTCCTCAGATTGGATCTTATACAGTACTGACAACTGCAGAAAATCTTACAGATGCGATCAAAGGTGAGACCTATGAGCTGGAAACAATGTACCCGGGCTTCATTGCTGTAGCACGCACTGAAAAAAGCGCTGATGCGATTAAATCATTTACCTGGGCACTTGATACTGAAAAGAAGCACCAGCTTTTTTATAAGACTGCTCTTACGGCTGTCGCTGCCGGAGGAGAAAAAACCCTTCCTGCCAAATGGATGGTTTGTCCTGTTTGCGGTAATACCTACGATGAGGGAAGCGTAACAGCTAAATGCGACTTTTGCATGACTCCAAAAGAAAAATTTATAATTTTTCAACCAGCATAATATTAAAACGGGGCTGCTCTTACAGCCCCGTTTTCTAAATATTCGGTGCGTTGCCTCAAAGATTAATGTTTTCCCAATCAGTAATAAGATTCTTCAAAGAACTGGAGTTTAGTGGCTCATTGCCCCCTGGGATTTCAATAATGAATCCATTCCGTAATAATCCTCACATCCTCCCGGTAATAACCCAATTCTATAAGAAGTTCTATAATGATACCAATCAGAGATATCTGATTATGGGGATCAATCCCGGAAGATTTGGAGCAGGTGTGACAGGAATTCCATTTACCGACAGTAAAAGGCTCGCTGAAAAATGCGGTTTGTCAATTCCCTGTTTGAAAACATTTGAAACATCATCTGTTTTTGTATACGAAATGATTGAAGCCTTCGGAGGTGTCGAGCAATTCTATAATAAATTTTTTATTAGTGCTGTCTGTCCTCTTGGATTTATCCTGGTTAATGATAAGGGAAAGAATATCAACTATAATTATTATGACAACCCAAAGCTAACAACAGCTGTAAAGGGCTTTATCACAGATAGTTTAGCCAAACAACTCGAATTTGGAATCAGAAAGGAAACCTGCTTTTGTCTTGGAACTGGAAAAAACTTTAATTTCCTTGTGAAGTTAAATGGAGAATTGAAGGTTTTTGACAAAATAGTGCCATTGGAACATCCCCGTTTCATAATGCAGTACAAATCAAAACAGAAGGATCTATATATTAAAAAGTATCTTGAGGAGTTTGGAAAGGTGTGATAAGGATTATTGTCACAATAATTTTATGCTCTTCTAAGTTATTACTTGAATAATTAAAGCCATGACTGGATTAATTATTTATTTTTAGTAAAGAAATATAAGCCGGTATGATTATTAATTCTGATAAATATATTTCATGAAGACTATAAGGTCAAAGGGTTCCAATATACTGATTATTATTCCTTTGGTATTACTATTGCTGGCCGGTTGTGCCACGCAGCATAAATTCAAAAGCCATAAGTCTATTCCATGCCCGTGTGAGAAAGAAAATAAGAGGTAATCTCCTTTTATAATAATTTTTGAATTTATAAATAAATCTTAACGTATTTATACGTCATATTAAAATATAACGTATATTTACGTCAAATATATAGTTATCATGGCATACAACAAAAGTGAACTTTTCAGTACTGAACTTCAGACCTGCTCAACATTGTTTAAAGCATTAGGTCATCCTGCACGTCTGGCAATTCTTGAATACCTTGCTGAAACAAAAACCTGCATTACCGGCGATCTGGCTGATGAGATTCCCCTTGGACGGACAACTGTTAACCAGCACCTTAAAGAATTAAAAGATGCCGGATTGATTCAGGGTACAACCGAAGGAGCCAGGACCTGTTACTGCCTTGATCCCAAAAATGTCCGGATGTTGAGAAGTATTGTTGAGAAATTCATAAACAATTTAATTTAAAAATGATGATACTGTCTTCAGATTCTGATACTGATAGTCATAGCCGGATGGAGCACATTAAACCTCAGTTGACCGGCGCTCTTTATAGACTGTAATAATTTTTACAATGATTTTAAATAAATATGAAAAACTCTTTTTTTGTCGGGAATGTTACAATCTCAGATTCCGCCATTCCGCTCATCTCCACAAAAACTTCTTTTACTGATTTTATGGGTGCTGTAATGGTGCGCTGGGGAATCCGGCGTGATCATTACAGGGTCAGTCCGGGCCTTTATGCAGTCGGGAATCCTGGTCCGGGATCTGATGTCTTTGTTACTGCAAATTACAAACTTTCCTTCGACGCTCTGCGTAAAAATCTTACAGGCGTAAATGGATGGATTCTGGTTCTGGACACAAAAGGGGTAAACGTATGGTGTGCTGCAGGCAAGGGTACTTTTGGAACGAAAGAGCTTGTTAACAGAATAAGACTTGTATCGCTCGATAAAATTGTGAATCACAAACGTCTGATTCTCCCTCAACTTGGAGCCACCGGAGTTTCAGCCTATAAAGTTAAGGAGGAAACTGGTTTCAACGTGCATTATGGGCCTGTCAGGGCAGCTGACATAAAAAGATTTATAAACAGTGGTTACAGAGCAGACAAGGAAATGCGGAAAGTAACCTTTGGATTCAGAGACAGGATAAAACTCATTCCCAATGATTTTATGTATGGGAAGTATTATCTTGCCGGAGCTATGGCATTTTTCTTTATAATTTCGGGAATGAGTGGCAGGGGTCTTTCTTATAAAGATTTTTATGGCCAGGGTGGCCCTGCAATATTGAAAATATTATTAGCCTACTTTTCAGGTATCATACTCACACCACTTCTTCTTCCATATATACCAGGCCGGCGATTTTCTTTTAAAGGATTCTTAACGGGATTTCTTGTCTTTCTTTCCCTGGTATTACTAAAATCAGCAGGTAATGATTATATGGAAATAGTATCCTGGTTTTTCATTATAACAACTGTTTCCTCATTTATGGCTATGAATTGGACAGGGTCCTCGACATACACCTCATTGTCCGGGGTAAAGAAAGAGATGAAAGTCTCTATTCCCTTGCAGATAGGTTTTGCTCTTATAGGCGTTGTTATTCAGGTTGTTGGAAAGTTTATTTAAATATCATAATATGAAGGATTTAGTATATTTGCCTGATGTAGTGACACTTAATTTGTGTCAGGATACATGTAACGGATGTGGAATGTGTATACAGGTCTGTCCCCATGAGGTTTTTGAACTCTCAGGAAAAAAAGCTCACATTATTAGAAGAGATTATTGTATGGAATGCGGAGCCTGTGCATTAAACTGTCCGGTACAGGCTGTAACTGTTAAATCAGGTGTGGGTTGTGCTGCAGGTATTATCAGTGGAATACTTAATAATTCTGAACCAACATGCGGATGTTCTGATTCAAAATCAACATGTTGCTGATTCAGTCAGAATTCTCCCGTTAAATTTCTGAATCATATCATTAGCACAATGGTATAAGTTAAACAATTTTTTACCTTTATAGTTTGAATGGGAGGATGTCTCAAAACGCTTTGAAGAAAAAAATAACACAAAGGGAAACCAAGACATTAGATGGCATTTGAGACAACTTCAAATTCTTATATTCTATCAATAACCATTCAACTTGAGGTTTAATGGGTGAAAGTATTTTTACAATATCTGTTACCGGGCTTCTAGCCGGATTTATTTTCGCAATGCCAATAGCCGGTCCGATAAGTATTCTGATCACTTCCAATGCACTTAAAGGAAGGTTGCGTTACTGCAACCTGGTAAGTCTGGGCGCATCTTTAGCCGATTTTACTTTTGTATTTATCGCTGTTTATGGAGTTACCAAACTTTATTCATTTTACGCGCCAATAATTCCATATATGTATACGGCTGGCGCAATTTTCTTTATTTTCCTGGGTAATAAAATTATAAGAACAAAATTCGATATTGAACATCTCCAGGATAATAGTCATCTTGTTGACAAAATTAAAAAAAAGGACAAGGGTGGTTTTTATACCGGATTAATGATAAATTTTCTAAATCCAACATTGTTTATCGGCTCACTGACATCATCTTTTTTTGTAATCTCATTAATTGCTTCCCTTGGCTTCCATACAGGAGGACTGGCTCTTCAGATTGATCAGAATGTGAAAGAAATAAATAAAATTGAAGGCGCTCATATGGTGGATTCACAGGCATTAAAGCATGAACAGTTTGATAAGATTCAAATACCCAAAAGGGGAGTTCATAAAGCAGAGCCATCAACCTTTCCCCCTCATTTTCATCTGGCGATAAGTATCTGTTATGCTTTTTTTCTGGCCGTGGGAAGTATTCTCTGGTTCTACCTGCTGGCATTCATGCTTGTACGTTTCAGGCAGCGAATAAATATTAAAATAATATCTGGGATAGTAAAAAGTCTGGGAGTTATTCTTTGCTTTATTGGCTTATATTTTGGTTACCTGGCTGCAAAAATATTTTTCTGAAAGAAATTTTAAATTGAAAGATTATTTCCTGTTACCTGTTTTATGCATAATGACTGTTGTCTCATCGAGCGTGATGATATGACCCTTACCTGCCTTTTCAAAATATGATTTGATGTGATCAATAAACGGTTCAATTTTGTGTGATTCATCCACAATTTCTATGACAAGGGGAACTTTTTCCGATATTTCCCAAAGTTTATTGCTGTATATTTCACTGCTTGCACCATAGCCCATTATTCCCTTAAGAACAGTTGCTCCGGTTAAACCATATGATCTGGCTTCATATACAATAACCTCATAAAGAGGAGAATGCTCATATTTGTCGGTAGAACTTATGTAAATCCTTAACCTATGAGCTTTGTCTTGTGGTTGCATGGCGACGTTATATTTTTGTTATTATGACTCCTAAAAAAGTTGCTGCTATTCCAAGAAAAACACTCAGTCCTGTATAAATAAAAAAATGGAAGAAGTCACCATCCCTTAAAAGCGCAAGATTTTCATTTGCGAAAGTTGAGAATGTTGTGAACCCACCACAAAAGCCAACTGCAAGAAACATTTTCCATCCCTGAGTTAAGAGTGAGCTTCGTTCAGAGAAACCATATATTAGTCCGATCAGAAAACAACCTGAAATATTTACCAGAAAGGTTCCGAAAGGGAATGCGGAAGGGAAATTGTTTTGTAAATAACGGGAGGCGAGATACCTCGAAATACTCCCAAGAAATCCTCCGGAGCCTATAAATAACAATGTTTTAATCATAACAGGATGAAATGTCTTTTGTTATACGTTAGCAATATTGCGTGCTAAAGTAATAACTTAATAAAAACAAGAACAGTCTAGCTTCATCATTGAATAACAAAAATAACATTTAAAAGTATAAATTAACTTATTTGATTTTTAAGCACTAAATCGTATTAAATTTGAGTTTGATTTTCATGGATTCTATGCTCATTTGTTAAAGATTGGCTCTACTCAACTATAAGACTTTTAAAAATGGAAGACAAAATTAAAATCGGCTTGTTTGGAATCGGGCTTGATACATACTGGCCCCAGTTTGATGGATTGCTTGACAAATTGTTATCGAATCATCTCAGGATAAAAGAAAAGCTTGAACATTCAAACGCAGAAATAATTGATGCCGGAATGGTAGATAACCCTGAAAAGGCAATTGCCGCAGCGGGACTTTTTACTAAAAGCGGAATTGATCTTATATTCCTTAATATTTCTACCTATGCTTTGTCACATAATGTATTGCCATTGATTCAAAGGGTGAACTGCCCTGTAATTGTTCTTAACCTGCAACCGTCAGAAGCTATTGATTATGAAAGGTTCAATTCTATGGGTGACAGGGGAAAGATGACAGGTGAATGGCTATCATATTGTCAGAGTTGTGTAGCACCGGAACTGGCAAGTGTATTTAACAGGGCTGGCTTGAGTTATCACCTTATAACAGGTTTTATTGGCGAGGAGTTTGTATGGAATGAAGTCCGCCAATGGATCGAGGCATGTTATGTGATGAAGGTTCTGAAAAATAGCAATGTGGGAGTAATGGGTCATTACTATAACGGAATGCTGGATGTCTATTCTGACATGACGATGCTTGCATCTAAATTCGGTTGTCATTTTGAACTGATTGAATTCGGAACACTGCGTAACCTCAGAGAAAAAATTTCAGCCGGTGATATAGCCACAAAAATCAGTGCCTTCAGAAACTGGTTCAATGTTTCGGATGAGTGTTCACAGGAGGACCTCGAACAGGCAGGAATGAGTTCGGCTGCGCTGGACTGCCTTACTGACAAATTCAGGCTGGGCGGGCTGGCATATTATTACGAAGGTGAAGGAGACATCGGGTACGAGAAGATCGTAACTACCCTGATACCTGGGATGACCATGCTGACAGGTAGAAATATACCTGTAGCCGGTGAATGTGAAATTAAGAATGTAATCGCTATGAAAATAGTGGATACATTCAATGCAGGGGGGTCATTCTCAGAATTCTATGCCATGGATTTTAATGAAGATATTATACTTATGGGTCATGATGGCCCCGCTCATTTTAAAATTGCAGACGGGAAAGTCGGTCTTGTTCCTCTTCCTGTCTTTCACGGTAAGCCGGGAAAGGGATTATCAATACAAATGAAGGTTATAGAAGGGCCGGTTACACTTCTTTCCGTTTGTCAGGGTGGTGATGGCACGATAACTCTTCTTTCGGCCCAGGGGCAATGTGTTGAGGGTCCTACTCTCCAGATAGGAAACACCAACAGCCGTTATAAATTTTCTTTACCTGCCCGGGAATTCATAAACAGCTGGTCAAAAGCAGGTCCCTCTCATCATTGTGCTATTGGTACTGGGCATATATCAGACAGGATCAGAAAACTGGCTGATCTCATGAATATTAATTTTCAAAGAATATGTTGAAACCTGGGATTTTCATACTATACCTCTTTTCTTTTTTAATTTGCCAGGCTCAAAATGATTCAATAAATAACTTGCAGGTCAGACGGATTAATCTTAAGCTTTCCTCCAACAGCTCAGTTATTTATCCCGGCATCAGTGCAGGGATTGAATTTCCTGTTTTTCAGATCAGAAATCAGACATGGATAGTGAAATCTGTATCGAGATCTTTTTACAGAAGCAGGTATATCTCAGGAAATATAAGCTGGTATCATCATCCTGAATTTCATGATAATCTTTATCTCACAGCAGAATGGATAATGAGGAGNNACAAGATCCGGCGGATTTATCTCTGAATTCTCATGTGGGCCGGGCTACAGCAGAACATTTCTGAGCGGGACGACATACAAGGTTAGAGACAATGGTGCCGTAACAATTATTAAAAATGCAGGCTATAGTTATGCTCTCATAACTCTGGGAGGCGGATTT
>PMIL01000100.1:11807-12139 GCA_003157075.1 Bacteroidales bacterium
ATTTTCTGACAACGCGTCCGATGTGTTCTATGTTGAAAATGAAGGAGCTGCAATGCGTGTCCTTGTGCAGGGAAATACCTCAAGCAAAACATTTATTCTAATAATTCACGGGGGACCGGGAGCAGGTGCTTTTTTCTATGACACGAAATTTATTACACAAAATATCGGTGATAAGTACGCGCTGGTTTATTGGGATCAGAGAAATGCAGGAGCCTCACAAGGGGCCAACAACGGGGAAAATCTCCATCTCAACGTAATGGTTAATGACCTGAAAAAAGTAATAACGGTACTCAAATTCCGGTATGGAGAGGATATGAGTTTGTTTTTACTGG
>PMIL01000144.1 GCA_003157075.1 Bacteroidales bacterium
ATTACCTGTAAAAACAGCAACTGACCTGGAATTAAGGACAGTATCCGGTGCAATTTACTCTGATTTCGACTTTACTGAGACTCAGAAAAACCTCAAAAAGATCGGTGGAAATGATATGAACTATACTCTTAACGGAGGCGGTTTTAAACTGAGTATTGCTTCTGTGAGCGGAACCATTTACCTGAGGAAGGGAAACTAAGCTTACACTAACTGCGGATTGCGGATTTTGGATTGCGGATCTGGAAATTAAGCCAGCGATCAGGTAATCCGGAATCCGGGATCTGCGATCCGCGTGTCACCTGGGGAAAAGTCTAAAATATTAAAATTTAGTTCAATGAAAACAATTACAATTTTAGTTGTAATGCTGCTAAGCTTGTCCTCAGCACAAGCTCAGCGGATTATAGAAAAACATATCGACTTTTCAGGAAAAGAGTTCATATCCCTGAAGATTCAGATAGCAGATTCCATAAACATTCAAACATGGAATAAGAATGAAGTTTATGTAAAGACTTCAGTGAATATCAATGATAATAAGGATAATGAAGCATATGCAACTTCATTTGATGAGGANNGAAAAAACAAAATTTTCTGTTGAGACTATAAATGCCAATATTACAATAACAGGACAAACAAGGGAGATGAGTGTTAAATCGATAAGTGGTTATATCGACCTGACAGCACCGTCGACCAAACAGGCAGATATAGATTTCTCGACTGTCTCCGGCAGAATGTATTCAAATCACGCAATTGCTCTTAGTAAAGGTCACAGCGGCATTCCGTTGAAAATAAATGAAAAACTCAATAATGGCGGAGATCCGATAAGACTGGAAACTATCAGTGGTGATATCTTTTTCAGGAAATCGAATTAAAACTTATTATTTTTTAACAACTCATTGAATGATTTACAGTTATCTTAAAATAGCATTCCGGAACATCTGGCGTCACAGGCTGGTTTCATTTATCACCATTTTTGGATTGGCTCTTGGCCTGGCCGGCAGCATGTTCATCTTTCTATGGGTCTATGACGAACTCAGTTTTGACAGGTTTAACAAACTGGGAGAGCGGTTGTATAAAGTGGAAGAAGATCAGCCTTACACCAACGGAGTTTTCCACGTTGGTGTAACGCCCTGGCCTTCGGGACCGGTATGGAAGGAGAAGATCCCTGAAATCGAAAACAGCTGCAGAGTAACCGAAACCGGAAGTATCCTCTTACGGAAAGACGAAAAGGTATTCAATGAGGAAAAAGTTATGGCTGCGGATACATCGTTCTTTAATATGTTCACTTATCCTCTTGTTCAGGGCAATCCCCGTTTGGTTCTCCGTGAACCTCTGTCAATAGTGTTAAGCGAGGAGATGGCTGGAAAGTACTTTGGCAATGAGGACGCAATGGGAAAAAATCTCCAGCTAAATAACTCAGATGTTTATAGGGTAACAGGAATCATGAAAAAGATGCCTGCGAACAGTACATTTACCGCCGACTTTATTATTCCGTTCGAATATATGAAAAAGTCGAGATGGTATTCTGACCAGTGGGCTAATAATTCGATAGCCACGTATATACTGCTTGCGAAGGGAAGTAAAACTGATGCTGTAAATGATAAGCTGACTAAAATCGCCAGGGAGCATAATCCGGAATCAAATACCAGGTTTGTAGTATTCCCTTACCTAAGGAGTCATTTGCATAGTTACTGGGGATTCGGACATCCCCCCGGAGCCATTGTTTATATATGGATATTTTCTTCAATTGCTTTGCTGGTTCTGATTATTGCCTGTATAAATTTCATGAATCTCAGTACTGCCCGGTCAGCCTCCAGGGCAAAAGAAACGGGTCTTCGCAAACTCAATGGCGCTTACAAACAGGATGCAGTCATTCAGTTTTTTGGAGAATCTTTTCTGCATGCTTTTGCAGGGATGATCCTTGCATTTGCATTTGTAGCGCTGTTATTAGGTCCGTTCAATAACCTTTCAGGAAAGACGTTTAATGCATCCATCCTTATAAAACCTGCCTTCGTACTCAGTATATTTTTAATTACAGTCTTCACTGCTCTGCTTGCCGGAAGCTATCCTGCATTTGTACTTTCGTCTTTTAACCCTATAGATACATTAAAATCAGGCATGTCCGGGGGAACACGGGGCGGACTATTCAGAAAAATTACGGTAGTTGTGCAGTTCAGTATAAGTATTATCCTGATCTTGTTTACCATTGTTACCTACCGTCAGCTGAAGTTTATGCAGAGCAAATCTATCGGATTTGATAAAGAGAATCTTATTTATGTTCAGATCAAAGGCACTATGACGGAATCATATCCCCGCATCAGGCAGGAATATTTAAATGATCCATCAGTAATTGCTGTCACAGCATCTACAAATCCACCCCAGGATATTGGTAGTAACTCTGATAATATCTGGTGGGAAGGAAAATCACCTGATCAACATACGCTCGTTAGCATGGCTGGAATTGATTTTGATTATGTTGAGACTATGGGAATCAAGATGAAATCCGGAAGATCATTTTCGAGGGCTTTCTCAGTCGATATACCCCACGATTCGTCAGGTACTTTTCTGATAAACGAACAGCTTGAAAAACTCATGGGGACGGAAGATGCCGTCGGTAAAGTGATGAAATTCGGTGATACACGCGGGCTGATCGTAGGTGTTATGAAGGATTTTAATTTTCAGTCCCTCCGATCGAAGGTTGAGCCGCTGGCTTTGTGGATATGGCCGGATAAATTTTTCAGCTATATCTTCTTCAGAGTGAGGCCGGGAAACCTGCATAAGACTCTTGCAGGAATAGAAACCAGCTGGAAAAGAGTTATGCCCCTCTATCCATTTGATTATCATTTTATTGATCAGGAAATTGAAAAAACTTACAGGGTAGAGGAACGAACGGGCAGTTTGTTGAAATATTTTTCGGTTCTGGCAATACTTATTGCCTCGATTGGATTGTTCGGACTGGCTACTTACACAGTTGAACAGAGGAGACGCGAATTGGGTCTCAGGAAGGTCCTGGGGGCCTCAGGAAGATCAATATTCCGCCTTGTTTCAGGTGAATTCATGAAACTTCTCCTGATTGCATCTCTTATTTCAGTTCCCATTTCATTGTTCATGCTGCATAAATACCTGTCAAATTATGGCTATCATATAAATCTTGATCCCATGATCTTTATTATTGCACTGTTAATATCGACTTTTGTTGCACTGATAGCAATAAGTTACCAAATGATTACTGCAATAAATGCAGATCCCGCCAAAAGCCTTAAATACGAATAATTTGCAGCAGGTGTGCATCTGGGTTTGTTAATAGTATGAACAATCCGGACAATGCCCGGATAAAATATTACCAGTCATATGCAACACAAATCACTAACTTAAGTCTTTTAAAAATAAGTGTAACTATTGTTCCCGCTAAGCGTTACCAGAGTTGTAAATAGAATTTAACTTAATAATATATTAACAGAACTAACCTGATGAAATTTATTTTTTTAAAAAGAATCATACCCGGTCTGATATTTATCTTTCTTATGACCAGCAGTTTTGCAAAATCAACAGATTCAACTATTGTGAAAAGAACATATCAAACAGCTTTTGCAAAGACTGCCCCTGTTATTGACGGACTTGGTAATGATGATTGCTGGAACCTGGTCGAATGGACTTCAAACTTCACCCAGATTCAGCCCATTGAAAATAAGCCACCTTCACAGGAGACTGCCTTTAAGATATTATATGATAATGATAATGTTTATCTGTTTGTTCGTGCTTATGATAAAGAACCTGATAAAATCAGCCAGATAATGTCCCGGCGTGATAATTTCAGCGGGGATATGATATTTGTGGAAATCGACAGCCACTTTGACAAACAGACAGATTATTTATTTTCAGCATCAGCGTCGGGAGCAAAAAGTGATGCAGCGATGTCAGATGACGGAAATAATGAGGATGACAACTGGAATCCAATCTGGTATATGAAAACCTCTGTTGATGATAAGGGCTGGTGCGCTGAGATGAAAATCCCATTGAGTCAGCTCCGTTTCGGAAAAAAAGATGAACAGGTCTGGGGATTACAGGTATCACGGAATATATTCCGGTTGCAGGAACGCTCTCAATGGCAGTATGTTCCGAAAGGATCGCCGGGTGTAATTCATCTCTTCGGTGAATTGGAGGGAATAAATAACATAAAGCCAAAGCATCAGATCGAACTTATGCCCTATACAGTGGGACGAATTGAAAGATATGAAAAAGTCCAGGGCGATCCGTTTAACACAGGTAAGTTGTCGAAGATTTCAGCAGGTCTTGACGGAAAGATCGGACTGACGAATGATTTCACACTCGACTTCACAATAAATCCCGATTTTGGCCAGGTGGAAGCTGACCCCTCAGAAGTTAATCTTACTGCCTTTGAATCATATTTCACTGAAAAACGACCGTTTTTTATTGAAGGCCAGAACATTTATCAGTTTATGCCAAATCAGACTATTGTAATACATAATATGTATTCCGACAATCTGTTTTATTCCAGACGCATCGGAAGATACCCACAGTATTATCCTTCAGTGAGCAGCAATGAATACGTTAAGATGCCTGAGTCGACAACAATTCTAGGCGCAATGAAAATTTCCGGTAAAACAAAAAAGGGTCTGTCTATTGGAATTCTCGAAAGCCTGACTTCCAGGGAAGATGCTCTTATTGACAGTGCAGGAGTCCGGAGAAAAGAAACCGTTGAACCTCTCACAAACTATTTTGTTGGCAGGGTCCAGCAGGATTTTGATAAAGGGCAAACTATTCTCGGCGCTATGGTAACGGCTGTGAACAGGGACATTAATGCGCCGGCTCTGGATTTTCTTCATACAGCAGCTTACACCGCAGGGCTTGATTTTCAGCATAACTGGAAGGAAAGAACATGGTATGTTGCCGGTAACGCAGAATTCAGTGATGTAAAAGGGAAACCGATATCAATAACTGAAACTCAGACATCTTCCGCCAGATATTTTCAGAGACCCGACGCAAAGTATCTTTCAGTTGACTCATCACTCACCT
Organism: Bacteroidales bacterium; assembly: GCA_003157075.1. Taxonomy (GTDB): domain Bacteria; phylum Bacteroidota; class Bacteroidia; order Bacteroidales; family VadinHA17; genus LD21. The sequence goes on from PMIL01000144.1 coordinate 5,035, forward strand.
CTCTTTCCGGTTATGGAGGCACAGTTAAATTCGGGAAATCAAGCAAGAAACATTTACAGTTTGAAACCAGCGTGACAGTACGTTCACCGGGGCTGGAATTCAATGACATAGGCTATATGCGTTATTCCGATGTTATACATCATGGCACCTGGGTTGCTTATTATATGCGGAATCCCTTCTGGATCTTTAATAACTTTTATCTCAATACAAATTACTGGATGTATTGGAACTTCTCTGGCAAACTTCTGTCGACAAACACAAATATTAATTTTAATTCTCAGTTTAAAAATAAATGGCGGATGAATGGACAATTCAACCGTCAAAGCGAGCATTTGTCAACAACGTTGCTTCGTGGCGGCCCGTCTATTATCATGCCGGGAAATCAAAGCTTCAACCTGAACCTTGGAACCGATTATTCTAAAAAACTATCTTTCTTTCTAGGAAATTATCATGGATCAGGCGATGCAATGAGCTCCAGATCACATGAATATTATGCGGAAGTAAATTTCAGGCCTTCAAACTCTATATCAATTTCTGTTGATCCTGATTATTTTATTCAAAAGCAGGAATTGCAATATGTGACAGCTGCCGGGACAACAGAAAATCCTGCATATATTTTCGGAAAGTTGAATCAGAAGACCCTGGGTATTACATTCAGGATAAATTATACGATAAATCCTGAGTTGAGCATTGAATATTATGGCATGCCTTTCATCTCAGCTGGAAAGTATACCGATTTTAAAAATATCACCCAACCTGGTGCTGATAAATTCAGGAACCGTTTCCATACATTCGATCCAGGAGAAATAACTTATAATCAGGAGACAAATGAATACAATATTAACGACGGTGTCCCTAGCCTCACAATATCAAATCCAGATTACAATTTCAGGCAGTTCAGGTCTAACCTTGTAATAAGATGGGAATATCTTCCAGGTTCCACACTTTACCTGGTATGGTCTCAGGGAAGGACAAGTACGGATACAAATGGTATATTTTCCTATGGAAATGATGTCAGGGACCTGTTTAAGAAAACGCCTGATAATGTATTTCTGGTGAAGTTCTCTTACTGGTTTGCGTTATAACGGCGCACCCCCTGTGACGCTTGGGCATGACATCCCCCTAAAGGGAGAAAAGCACTATGTTCATGAGTGCATTTATTTTTTACCTGCCCCGCTGGTGGCATAGGCAATTAAAGAATACGCCGCTCCTATTATCAGCAGCATAAATACAAAATTCATGAGAGTGTCACTTACCGAATGCGACCTGCCATCTATATCAAGGAAACTATAGATAGCGAATATAATTCCGAAAACGAATATTATCCAACCGATAAAGTTAGCCGGAATAAAAAATATGCCGATTCTTTTAAACCATGGTAAGTTCATTTGAGTAAGTTTTAAAGTGAGTAAATTATTAGTACAATTACTGACAACGAAATAGCCAGAATGTTTATCCATATAGCTCCCAGAAAGTAAATTAACTTTGGACTTCCGGATAGAAAATGGATTTTCCTTATGCTGAGAGCGTTGAAAACTATTATAACAATTGGAGATATCAGGAAGAAAATGATCGATGAATACCTGTTTCTAATTTCCATCTCGCTCATATTAGAGACCAGGGTAGTACCGGGCATGTAGATACTTTTCATGACCAGCATCAGAATAATAAATACCGGTACACTTAACCACCATAAGCTTACAATGGATTTGTCTTTCGCGTTTGCAATTGCAACTCCTAGCATATCCTCATGCTTCAATTGAGGGATTTTTGGTTTTGTCATTTCAGTTAATCTCATTTCAAAATTGTCATTTTTCATACCAATAATGTTAAAAGTTAAAATTGGTTGCATTTTTTACGTAGTTTTTCCAAACCTCTTGATATCAATGATTTTAATGTGCCTTCATTGATTTTAAGAATTTCCACTATTTCTTTATTGTCCTTTCCCTCAAAATATTTCAAAGCTATTACTTCCTGATATTTTACAGGAAGGGTTTTCAGTTCTTTAAGAACAGACAGGAACTGTTCGTGTCTCTCAAGTTCAGATTCAATTTCACGTTTGTCTTCAGCGATATGATCATTAAAGATATTTTTATCTTCAGTGCTTATCAGTTCAAATATTGAATTGTGCTTGTGTTTATGCCTGAAATAGAGGTTAATTTCGTTTGTTGCTATGCGATACAGCCATACCTTAACAGAAATGCCGGTATATTTAAAATTGTGAATATGGCGGAAAGCTTTCATGAAGGTATCTGCAGCAATATCAGCTGTATCATCAAAGTTACCAGTACGACGAAAGATGTAACCAAAGATCTGCTTATAATATAGTTTGAATAGTTCCGAGAAGTGCCCCGGTTTTTGTTTGATCCTGTCTAAAAGACCTGTTTCGTCCATTTTGAATCTGAATATTGTACAAACAATAATTCAAAAGGTTTGTTCTGGTTGCAACTTGTTCACACAAGTGCCGGATCTAAAGACTATCAGAAGGCTTTTGCAGTGAGAAAGGGATGCCGATTTTTTTTGAAGCAAATCGTATCTTCATTTCTAACAGGAAATAGTTACAGAGGTCTTTCGAGCTGAGTATTAATTTCATTAATCAGCCAGTTAATCCCGGCTTCAGGAAACATGACTCCTGTCCTGATGTCAGGAGACAAAGGCACACAAAGGTTAAATAAACTGAATCAATTGTTTATGCACTGATAAATGTCCGAATTAACCTCCATTTAGGGTGCAGGGGCCTTTTTCTGTGAGTTATTTATACGAATCATTATGCACGCTCTTAACTGCCCGGCCTGAAGGATCATTCATGTTTTTGAATGAAGCATCCCAGGCAAGAGCTTCAGGTGTGCTGCACGCAACTGAGGGGACAGAAGGCACGCATAAAGCTGCTGAATCAGAGGGAAAATGTTCGCTAAAAATTGTCCGGTAAAAGTATTCTTCCTTTGTGGGTGGCGGATTAATGGGGAAACGGTATTTTGCATTTAGAAGCTGTTCATCGGTAACTTCTTTTGATGCCTGAGCTTTAAGAGTATCTATCCAGTTGTATCCGACTCCGTCAGAGAACTGCTCTTTTTGTCTCCAGGCTACACTGGACGGAAGGTAGTCTTCAAAGGCTTTTCTCAATACCCATTTCTCCATACGGTCTTTATTGATCATCTTGTCTTTTGGGTTAAGACGCATGGCAACATCCATAAATTCCTTATCCAGGAAAGGGACACGGCCTTCAACACCCCATGCCGCCAATGATTTGTTGGCACGAAGACAGTCATATAAATGCAATTTGCTGATTTTTCTCACGGTCTCTTCATGAAAAGCTTTTGGATCAGGTGCTTTATGAAAATA